>NZ_QKSO01000001.1:0-455088 GCF_003234215.1 Curtobacterium sp. MCSS17_006
GCAGGGGGAGGCGGGGGTGAGGGGATCGCATGCTGTACAGACTCACATACTCATATTTCACATTCGCCGAGAACGGTAGTCGGCCGCGAGCGTAGGGTGCTGGTCATGCACGTCGGCCTCCGGATCGTCCTCGACGCGCCGGTCGAGGCCGTGCGCGATGCCCTGCTCTCCCCGTCCGTGATGGTGGCGGTGACGAAGCCGTTCCTGGCGTACCGCTCGCGCGACCCCCAGGGGTTCCCGGAGCGCTGGGAGCCGGGGCACCCGCACCCGATCACCGCGGACGCTTTCGGACTGGTGCCGAGCGGCGACACGCACGTCGACCTCGACCTGTACGAGGTCCAGGGGGTCCCCGTGCAGCGCGACAACGGCGGCGGCACGTCCGGGTTGTTCGGGCGGATGACGATGTCGCACCGGATGGCCGTCGTCCCCGCACCGGGTGGCCGGACCCTGCTGCTCGACCGCCTGACCTACCGGATGCGACCGGCCGTCCTCGGGCTCGCCCTGTGGCCCGGCATGTGGGTCATCTGGCAGTGGCGAGCGTTCCGGATGCGCGCCCTCGCGCCCACCTGGCGGACCGACGGCGAGTGACGCGACGCGGGTCGGGCCTCCCGTCCACCGCGGAGCGGGCGTAGCCTCGACCACGTGAGCCAGACGCGCCCCCAGGAGCCGACGACCGACGACCGCGTGCGCAGCACGCTGGCGACGACGGATTGGCGGCGGATGATGTTCGACCTGTACCGCCGCGTCCGCGCCACCCCCGACCCCCAGACGGCGCACGCACTCTGGCGCGAGACCCGTGACGCGATGTTCGCGGAGCACCCGGCCTCGCCGCTGCTCGACGAGGACGCCCGCGACTTCGAGTCCCTGCCGGTGCCGGACTACGACCCGGCGTGGCGGTTCCAGGTCCGCATCGAGGCCACCGAGCCCGCCGAGTTCGACTTCGAGACCGGCACCGACGGTGTCGTCCACTTCGACCGCCTCGGCCTCGTGCGGGTCCCCGGAGTCGGCACGCTCGACGTCTGGAAGCACGGCGGCTACGCGGGCGGGGTGTTCGTCCCCGTCAAGGACTCCAGCGCCGGCAAGGCCCGCGGCACGTACGGGGGCGGACGCTACCTGCTCGACACCATCAAGGGCGCGGACCTGGGCGGCGACGACCTCGGGTCGCTCGTGCTCGACTTCAACTTCGCCTACAACCCGTCGTGCGCGTACGACCCGGCGTGGGCGTGCCCGCTCGCGCCTCCGGGCAACACCGTGCCGGTCCCGATCCCCGTCGGCGAGCAGTACGACTTCTAGGGTGGAACGCATGACAGGACTCGTCGCCCTCGACGTCGGTGGCCGCGTGCCGCCGTTCGAGCAGGTCCGATCGCAGATCGCCGCGCAGATCACCGCCGGGTACCTGGTGGACGGTGAACGGCTGCCGAGCGTGCGTGGGCTGGCGGACGAGCTCGGGCTCGCCGCGGGCACCGTCGCGAAGGCCTACCAGCTGCTCGAGGAGGCCGGGCTCGTGCACACCGCGCGGGGCGCCGGTACCCGGGTGGTGCGACCAGCGGCGGTGCCGGACGCCGTGGCCGAGGCCGCTCGTGCCCTGGCCGCCGCGGCACGCTCGGCGGGGCTGTCGGCGGACCAGGCCGCGACCGCGTTGCGGGAGGCCTGGCCGGCGTAGCGGGCGCGGGTGGTGCGAGCGCTCAGCAGTGCTCGTACACGTACGCGTCGTCCTTCGGGGTCACCAGGTCGCGGTCGCGCAGGATCGTCATGGCCGGACGGCTCTTCAGCCCGCACACCGAGCGCCACGAGCGCTCGAGGGTGTCCGAGTACTCCACATCGATGACCCGCCCGCCGTAGGCCTTCGTGTACGCGGCGCACTCCCGGTACTGCACGCACTCCTCGGCGACGACGAAGTCGAACCCGGTCTGCTTCCGGCCGGACGCCCCGAGCTGCGGCGTGTTCTTCTGCCCGACGGCCAGGCCGTGCCGGTGCCCCTTGGCGACGAGCGACTTCGCGAGCGCCAGGTTGCCGGCACGGGTGAGCCGCTTGCCGCTCCGGGTCCACGAGTCGAGGTTGTCGAACTCCACCGCGTCGAACCCGCGGTCACCGCAGCGGGCGACGGTCTTCGCGAGCACCTTCGTGATCAGGGCACGCTTGGCCGCGGTCCGGGTGTCGAGGAGCATCTCGTCCGGCCACCCCGGGTCCGAGACCGGCTTGCCGGCACGGTCGCGGAGGATCGCCGACGGGTACGACTTCTTCCACGTGCGGGCGGCCTCGGGCTGCGTCTGGAACCCGTTGACGTAGCAGATGTTGTACTTGCCCTTCGCCGGGCGGTCGGTGCTGTCGCGCTCGACGATCGTCACGCCGGAGGGCGGGGTGTACCCGCCGCCGAGCTGGTAGTCCACGCGACCCGAGGTCGGCAGGTTGCGGTAGCTCGCGGCCGCGCTGGTCGTGGCGGCCTCGGCGCAGCCGGCCGTGCCGAGGACGGCCACCAGGGCCATCGCCGTGGTCAACAGGACGGTTCGCATGCGCACCCCGGAATCCTCGCACGCGCAGGGCGAACGACCCCGCCCTCGCTGTTCCGGGGATGTGCACGCTATGCTGGTGGTACTCGAGGCGCCGATCGCCTCGTGCGTCGTACGGACGCCCCGAACTCCCGACCACCTGTCTCCGGACTCTGGTCGATGATCGAGCACCTCACGAAGGTGCCCAGGCTTCTCTGCTGCGGCGACTGCGCCAGCCACATCCGTTGGCGCGCATCCCGCCCGCGCGCTGCCTCAGAGCGCGCCCACAGCCGGACTGCTCCGGCTTGAAAGGTCACCATGACCACCGAAGACATCCGTTTCTCCGACCTCGGCGTCCCCGCGCCGATGGTCTCCGTCCTCGCCGACCAGGGCAAGGACATGGCGTTCCCCATCCAGGCGGACACCCTCCCGGACTCCCTGCAGGGCAAGGACGTCCTCGGCCGCGGCCGCACCGGCTCAGGCAAGACCATCGCCTTCGCGATCCCGCTCGTCGCCCGCCTCGCCGCCAGCGGCCGCAAGCGCCGCGCCGGCCGCCCCCGCGCCCTGGTGCTCGCACCGACGCGTGAGCTCGCGACGCAGATCGACGTCGCGCTCGCCCCGCTCGCCAAGGCCATGGGCCTCAACACCACGACCATCTTCGGTGGCGTCGGTCAGGGCCGTCAGGTCGACGCCCTGCGCGGCGGCGTCGACGTCGTGGTCGCCTGCCCGGGTCGCCTCGCCGACCTCATGCAGCAGGGTCACGTGAACCTGGGCGACATCGAGGTCACCGTCCTCGACGAGGCCGACCACATGGCCGACATGGGCTTCCTGCCCGGCGTCACCAAGATCATGCAGGCGACGCCCGAGAACGGGCAGCGACTGCTGTTCTCCGCCACGCTCGACAACGGCGTGGACAAGCTCGTCAAGAAGTTCCTGCACAACCCGGTGATGCACTCCGTCGACGAGGCGAACAGCCCCGTCGAGGCGATGACCCACCACCTGTTCGAGGTCGCCGACGCCGACGCGAAGAAGCACCTCGTGAGCGCCCTCGCCTCGGGCAACGGTCGCCGCATCCTCTTCATGCGCACGAAGCACCACGCCAAGCGCCTCGCCAAGCAGCTCAGCAGCCAGGGGATCCCGGCCGTCGACCTGCAGGGCAACCTGTCGCAGGGTGCCCGTGAGCGCAACCTCGCGAAGTTCTCCTCCGGTGAGGCCCTCGTGCTCGTCGCCACCGACGTCGCCGCCCGCGGTGTGCACGTCGACAACGTCGAGCTCGTCGTGCACGTCGACCCGCCCACCGAGCACAAGGCGTACCTGCACCGCTCGGGCCGCACGGCGCGTGCCGGTTCGTCCGGTGACGTCGTCACGGTGACGATGCCCGCCGAGCGTCGCGACGTCGCGCAGATGATGCGTGCAGCCGCGATCAAGGTCACGCCGCAGCACGTCACCTCGACCTCCGCCGCGGTCACCGCGCTCGTCGGCGAGGTCGCCCCGATCCGCCACGTGGCCGAGGAGCAGCCCACCCAGCAGCGTCAGCCCAAGCAGCGCTCGGCCGAGTCCGCCGGTGACGGCGGCGGTCGTCGTCGTGGTCGCGGCGGTCGGTCGGGAGGCGCGGCGCAGCCCGCGCGCTCCGGCTCGGCTGGCGAGTCCGCCGGTTCGGCCGGGGGCCGTCAGGGCCGTCCGGCCCGTGGCGCACGTTCCGAGGGCGCCGGGCGCTCCGGTGCCGCGGCCGCCGGTTCGACCGGTGGTCGCCGCAGCGGCGGCAACCGCCGCTCGGGCAGCAGCGACGTCGTGCGCGGCGGCTCGTCGGCCGTCTGGTCGTCCGAGGGCGGCTACGCCGCGGGTCGGTCCGGCAACGAGTCGGGCGGCAACCGCCGTGGTGGCTCGCGCCGCGCCTCCCGTCCGGCCGGCGCTGCCGACCGCCACTGACACACGCTCGTGACCCACGCGGTCTGACCCGCTCGGCCTGACCCCGTCGGCCTGAGCGCGTCGATGCCCGCAAGACACCGGTGTTCACGTTTCGAACCCCCGCATCCCGGGGTGTGATCCGTGAACACCGGTGTTCTGCGTCCGGGCTCGGGCGAACCTTGGCGGCGGCTGGGGGTGGGGTACTCCACCGGGCGTACGGTCTGCTTCACCGGATGCCGCGCAAGCGGCTGACGGGGAACACGTCCGCTTCTGGAAGGAGTGCCTATGGCTGGCATCGATGACATCAAGAACGCCGCTGAGAAGGCGGCAGGCAAGGTCAAGGAAGCCGCCGGCAACGCGACCGGTAACGACCGGCTGAAGGCCGAAGGCCAGACCGACCAGGGCAAGGCCTCGGCGAAGCAGGGCGTCACCGACGTCAAGGACGCCGCGCACGGCGTCGCCGACAGCTTCAAGGACGACAAGCACTGAAGCCGGTTCGCAACCGCGCTGCGAAGCCCCCGGATCCGATCGGATCCGGGGGCTTCGTCGTGCGCGGGGCTAGTGCAGGGCGCCGACCGATGCCAGGCCGGCGCGGAGCAGTGCGCCACGGCCGCCTTCCATCTCGTCGGCGACGGCGTCGGACGCGGCTTCCATCGGGGTCATCCACGTGAGCTCGAGGGCGTCCTGCCGGGGCTCGCACGTCCCCGTGACGGGGACGACGTAGGCCAGCGAGATCGCGTGCTGCCGCTCGTCGGTGTACACCGAGGCGCCGGGCAGCGGGAAGTACTCGGCCACGGTGAACGGCGTCGGGCTCGAGGGCAGCTGCGGGAACGCCATCGGCCCGAGGTCCTTCTCGAGGTGGCGGAACAGTGCGGTGCGGATCGACTCACCGAACATCACCCGGCCGGACACCAGGGTGCGGGCGATCGAACCGCTCGGGGAGACGCGCAGCAGCACGCCGACCTCGGTCACGACGCCGAGGCCGTCGGTGCGGACGGGGACCGCCTCGACGTAGCAGATCGGCAGACGACGGCGGACGTTCGCGAGCTCCTCGTCGGACAGCCAGCCGGAGTCGGGATCGGGGGTGCGCAGCGAGGACATGCACCGTGTCTACCAGGGACGGCGGCGAGTTCGGCGGAAGGCGCGGGAGTTGGGGATGGTTAGCGTTGTCCACATGATCGATGCGGACCTGGTGCAGTGGACCCGGAGTGCCTCGGACCGGCGGGGCACACCCCTGCTCGTGGCGATGCACGGGGTGGGCTCGAACGAGCACGACCTGCTCGGGCTCGCCCCCGCGCTGCCGCCCGCGTGGACCGTCGCGTCACTCCGCGCGCCAATGCCGTGGGGGCCCGGCTTCAGCTGGTACCCGCTCGGCACGCCCGGCTCCCCAGCGCCCGAGGCGGTGGACGCCGCGACCGCCGAGGTGCTCGACTGGATCGACTCCGTCGCCGCCGACCACCCGCGGATCGGGCTGCTCGGGTTCTCGCAGGGCGGCTCGATGGCGCTCCAGCTCCTGCGCGCCCGGCCCGCGGCGTTCGCGTTCGCGGTGTCGCTGTCGGGGTTCGTCGTGTCCGGCGTCACGGACTCCCGCGACGAGGCCGTGTCGGCCGTGCGGCCGCGGGTGTTCCTGGGGCACGGTGACCTCGACCCGGTGATCCCGCCCGAGGCCACCGCCCGGACGCAGGCGTGGGCCGCAGCGCACACCGACGTGACCGACCGTTCCTACGCGGGCCTGCCGCACGCCGTGTCGACGGCGGAGCTGGCGGACGTGGCGGCCTTCGTCGACGCGGTGTAGCGCTGCGCGCGCTTCGTGAGCACGAATGGTCGGGTCCGACGTGCGGACCCGACCATTTCTGCTCACGATGTGCGGACGGACTGGAGGCCCGGTGCCAGCTGGCACCGGGCCTCCTGTCCGTCACGGGTGACGTCCGTCAGTCGGCGAGGATCTGGAGCAGGTCCTTGCGGAGCTGGTCCACCTTGGCCGTGGCGGCCTTGGCCTGTTCCTCGGTCGCGGTGCTGCGGTACATCTGCAGGACGCCCATGGTCTTCCGGAGCGCCTCGAAGAACTCGCGCTGGGCGTCCGGGATGCCCGGGGCCCCGTCGAGTGCCGCAGCGATCTCGTCGGCCTTGGCCTCGGTCTCGGCCTTGCCGGCGTCGGTGAGCTCGAAGAGCGTCTTGCGGCCGTCGCCCGACGAGACCACGAGGTCTTCGTCGACGAGCTGCTGGAGCGTCGGGTAGACCGAACCGGGGCTCGGCTTCCAGGCGCCGCCGGTGCGCTCGGCGATGGTCTTGATCACGGCGTACCCGTTCTGCGGGCCCTCGGCCAGCAGACCGAGGATCGCGAGACGGACGTCACCCCGGCGACGGCGTTCCCGGCCGAAGCCGGGTCCGCCGAAACCGGGGCCGAAGCCCATGCCCGGGCCGAAGCCGGGACCGAACCCGCGGCCACCGAAGCCGCGGCCGCCGTGGTCGTGGTCACCGCGGTCACGGCCGGGGAAGCCGGCGCCGTGGTGCTGCCGCGCGCCGCCGAAGCGGGGGCCGCGCGGGCCGAACCCGCGCTGGTCGCGGGGGGACGTGTTGCTGTTGTCGTCATACGAGGGGCGCATGAGGAGTCCTTTCGTCGTGCTGAGTCGGCTCGCGACCGGTCTGACCTGATCGTCTTCGTCGTATCGCGATGTGTTTACGATAGATCGGTAACTATCGCTCTGTCAAGGGGTACGTGCGCTCGGCCTGCTGTCGGTGGTCGCGGGCAGGATGGGACGGACCATGACGGACGTCTTCGAGCGCTTCTCCCCCGCGACCACCGAGTGGTTCCGCGGCGCCTTCGACGCACCGACGCCCGCGCAGGCCGGGGCGTGGGACGCGATCTCGACCGGGCAGCACGCACTCGTGATCGCCCCGACCGGCTCCGGCAAGACCCTGGCGTCGTTCCTGTGGTCGATCGACCGGCTCATCAGCGCGACGGACCGCCCACCGGCGAAGCAGCGCACGCGGGTGCTCTACGTCTCGCCGCTCAAGGCCCTCGGCGTCGACGTCGAGCGCAACCTCCGGAGCCCGCTCGTCGGCATCACCCAGACCGCTCGGCGCCTCGGCACCGAACCGCCGGACGTCACGGTCGGGGTGCGCAGCGGTGACACCCCGTCGTCCGACCGCCAGAAGCTCCTGCGCCAGCCGCCGGACATCCTCATCACCACGCCCGAGTCGCTCTACCTGATGCTCACCTCGCAGGCGCGCGAGACCCTGGTGAACGTCGACACGGTCATCGTGGACGAGGTCCACGCGGTCGCCTCGACCAAGCGTGGCGCACACCTGGCCGTGTCGCTCGAGCGCCTCGACGACCTGCTCGACAAGCCCGTGCAGCGCATCGGGCTGTCCGCGACCGTCCGCCCACCGGAAGAGGTCGCGCGGTTCCTCGGCGGCCGTGCACCGGTGACGATCATCGCGCCGCCCGCGCAGAAGACCTTCGACCTGCGGGTCGTCGTGCCCGTCGACGACATGACCGAGCTCGGGGCGCCGCCGGTCGGCGCGGACGCGTCCGAGTCGCCGACGAACGGGTCGATCTGGCCGCACGTCGAAGAACGTGTCGTCGACCTGATCGAGGAACACCGCTCGACCATCGTGTTCGCGAACTCGCGGCGGCTGGCCGAACGGCTCACGGCTCGGCTCAACGAGATCCACGAGGAACGCGTGCTCGCCGCCGCCGGTGACGGCGTGCTGGTGCCGGCGGGGGCGTCCCCGGACGACGACGGGCTCCCCGTGGCGCGGGGTCGACCACAGTCTCCGGCCCGCACCTCGGCGCACGCCGTCGCGCCCCAGGGGGCCAAGCGACCGCCGGCGCAGCTGATCGGCGGGTCCGGGCAGACGGGCGGCGGGGGCTCGGACGCCTCGGTCCCGGTGCTCGCCCGCGCACACCACGGCTCGGTGTCGAAGGACCAGCGCGCGATCATCGAGGACGACCTGAAGTCCGGCCGGCTGCGGTGCGTCGTCGCGACGAGCTCACTCGAGCTCGGCATCGACATGGGCGAGGTCGACCTGGTCGTCCAGGTCGAGGCGCCGCCCTCCGTCGCGAGCGGCCTGCAACGCGTCGGTCGTGCCGGCCACCAGGTGGGCGAGATCTCCCGAGGCGTGCTGTTCCCGAAGCACCGGGCCGACCTGGTCAACAGCGCGGTCACGGTCGAGCGGATGGTCACGGGTCAGATCGAGTCGATCTCGGTGCCGGCGAACCCGCTCGACGTCCTGGCGCAGCACACCGTGGCGGCCGGGGCGATCGACACCCTCGACGTCGAGCACTGGTTCGAGCTCGTGCGGCGGAGCGCCCCGTTCAGCGGTCTGCCCCGATCGGCGTTCGAGGCGACGCTCGACCTGGTCACGGGCCGGTACCCGAGCGACGAGTTCGCCGAACTCCGGCCACGGCTGGTCTGGGACCGCGTGCACGGCACCCTGACCGGGCGCCCCGGTGCGCAGCGACTCGCGGTGACGAGCGGCGGGACGATCCCCGACCGCGGCATGTTCGGCGTCTTCATGGTCGGCGAGAAGGCGTCCCGCGTCGGCGAACTCGACGAAGAGATGGTCTACGAGTCGCGCGTGGGCGACGTCTTCGCCCTCGGTGCGACGAGCTGGCGGATCGAGGAGATCACCCACGACCGCGTCGTCGTGAGCCCGGCGTTCGGGCAGCCCGGACGCGTGCCGTTCTGGAAGGGCGACGGCATCGGCCGGCCCGCCGAACTCGGCCGTGCCACCGGTGCGTTCGTGCGCGAGGTCGAGGGCGCCTCGGACGACGACGCCCGCGCCCGCGTCGCCGCCGGTGGACTGGACGAGCGCGCGATCACCAACCTGCTGACCTTCCTGCGCGACCAGCGCGCGGCCACCGGTCACGTGCCGAACGACACCACGCTCGTCATCGAGCGGTTCCGCGACGAGCTCGGGGACTGGCGGCTCATCCTGCACTCGCCCTACGGCATGCAGGTGCACGCGCCGTGGGCCCTGGCCGTCGCCGCACGGCTGCGCGAACGGCACGGCATCGACGGTGACGCGATGGCGGCCGACGACGGCATCGTCGTCCGCATCCCGGAGACCGACGCCGAGCCGCCGGGTGCCGACCTGTTCGTGTTCGAGCGCGACGACCTCGAGGCCCTGGTCACCGACGAGGTCGGCGGCTCGGCACTGTTCGCCGCGCGGTTCCGTGAGTGTGCGGCGCGCGCCCTGCTGCTGCCCCGTCGGAACCCCGGGCAGCGGTCGCCGCTCTGGCAGCAGCGACAGCGGGCCTCGCAGCTGCTCGAGGTCGCGCAGAAGTACCCGACGTTCCCGATCGTGCTCGAGACCGTGCGCGAGGTGCTGCAGGACGTCTACGACGTGCCCGCGCTGCTCGGGATCGCCGACGACATCGCCGGACGCCGGATCCGCCTGGTCGAGACGGAGACCGAGCAGCCGTCGCCGTTCGCCCGCTCGATCCTGTTCGGGTACGTCGCGGCCTTCATGTACGAGGGCGACACCCCGCTCGCCGAACGCCGGGCAGCGGCCCTGTCGCTCGACTCGACCCTGCTCGGCGAGCTGCTCGGACGTGCGGAGCTGCGCGAGCTGCTCGACCCGGCGGTCATCACCTCGGTGGAGCGCGACCTGCAGCGGCTGTCGCCGGACCGCCGTGCCCGTGACGTCGAGGGACTCGTGGACGTGCTGCGGCTCGTCGGCGCGCTCGGCCTCGACGAAGCGGTCGACCGGAGCTGGCTCGCCGACGCCGCCGACCGTCCAGCGGCCACCGCCGAACTGCGCAGCACACTCCAGGTGTTGGAGCGCGACCGCCGGGTGCTCTCGTTCTCGCACGCCGGGGCGACGCGCTGGGCCGTGATCGAGGACGCCGCCCGCCTGCGCGACGCCCTCGGGGTCCCGCTGCCGATCGGTGTGCCGACGGCGTTCGTCGAGCCCGTGGCCGACCCGCTCGGCGACCTGATCGGCCGCTACGCCCGGTCGCACGGGCCGTTCTCCGCGCAGGAGGCCGCCGGTCGCCTCGGGCTGGGCATCGCCGTCGTGCAGGACACCCTGCGCCGACTCGTCGCCGACCGCCGGGTGGTGGAGGGCGAGTTCCGACCCGACCGTCAGGGTGCCGAGTGGTGCGACGCCGAGGTCCTGCGACGGATCCGCACGAAGTCACTCGCAGCGCTGCGGCACGAGGTCGAACCGGTCTCGCCGGACACCCTCGCCCGCTTCCTGCCCGCCTGGCAGCACGTGCAGACCCCCGGGACCCGCGGTGGGCTCCGCGGCGTCGACGGCGTCCTGCAGGTGATCGACCAGCTCGCCGGTGTCGCCCTGCCCGCCAGCGCCTGGGAGACCCTGGTGCTGCCGTCGCGCGTCACCGACTACTCGACGAGCATGCTCGACGAACTCACCGCCACCGGCGAGGTCCTGTGGTCCGGCGGGGGCACCCTGCCGGGCAACGACGGCTGGGTGCGCCTGCACCTGGCCGACACCGCGGCGACGACGCTCGCCGAGCCCTCCGGGGACGAGACGACCGAGCTGCAGCGGGACGTGCTCGGCGCCCTGGCCGGCGGTGGCGCGTACTTCTTCCGGCAGCTCGGCCAGGCCGTGGGCAGCAGCGACGACCAGGCGCTCACCACCGCGCTGTGGGACCTGGTCTGGGCCGGGCAGATCACGAACGACACCTTCGCCCCGCTGCGCTCGATGCTCGGCGGCAAGGCGAAGAGCTCGAGTGCTCCGCGGGCTCGGGCCTATCGTGGCCGACGGCGTCCGACGATGCCGACGCAGTCCGGGCCGCCGTCCGTCGGGGGTCGCTGGTCGCTCCTGCCGCTGGCCGAGTCCGACTCGACCGTCCGGGCCGCCGCGACCGCCGAACAGCTGCTCGAACGCTACGGCGTCGTCACCCGCGGTGCCGTGCAGGTCGAAGGTGTCCGCGGCGGCTTCGCCGGGGTGTACCGGGTGCTCTCGCGGTTCGAGGAGTCCGGCCGGGCTCGTCGCGGGTACTTCGTCGAGGGGCTCGGCGCGGCTCAGTTCGCCACCGGCCCGACCGTCGACCGGCTGCGGACCTACGCCCGCGAACTCGGCGACGACGAGCGGGACGACCCGGACCGGAAGCGCGAGGCGCTCACACTCGCCGCGACCGACCCGGCGAACCCGTTCGGGGCCTCGTTGCCGTGGCCGACGGGCGACGCCGACCCCGGTCTCGTGGCCGACGACGTCGAAGCCGCCCCGCCTGAGACCGCGGTCGGCAGCGGTGCGAAGACGGCTCGGGGCCACCGGCCCGGGCGCAAGGCGGGTGCCCTCGTCACGACCGTCGACGGCAAGCTCACCGTGTACGTGGAGCGCGGCGGCAAGTCGGTGCTGACCTTCACCGACGACGCCGCCGACCTCGCTGCCGCGGCGGCCTCGATCGCCGGCATCGTCCGGACCGGGCTGCGGAAGCTCTCGGTCGAGCGCGTCGACGGGGACTTCGTGCTCGAGACACCGCTCGGCGGCGCGCTCCGGGCCGCGGGGTTCACGGCGACCCCGCAGGGGCTGCGGCTCCGTGTGTGAGGCGAGCCGCGCCTCCCGGCAGTGCAGCGACCACGTGCCGGAGGTGACCCGTGCCATCGGGACTGCGCGCGCGCACCCGTCGGAGGTGACCCGTGCCTGAAGGCGACACCGTCTACCGGGCTGCCCGCCGCCTGCACACCGCGCTGGCGGGCAAGGTCCTGACGAAGAGTGACTTCCGGGTCCCCGCGTTCGCGACGCTCGACCTGGTCGGCCGCACCGTCGACGAGGTCGTCCCCCGCGGCAAGCACCTGCTGCACCGCATCGGCGACCTGACCGTGCACTCGCACCTGAAGATGGAGGGCCGGTGGGACGTCTACGCGCCCGGTGACCGCTGGCGACGCCCCGCGCACCAGGCCAGGGCGATCCTGGACGCCGAGGGGGTCTCGACCGTCGGCTTCGCCCTCGGGGTGCTCGAGGTCGTGCCGCGCGACCAGGAGTCCGAGGTCGTCGGACACCTGGGGCCGGACCTGCTCGGCCCCGACTGGGACGCCGACCTGGCGCTCGCCAACCTGACCGAGGACCCCGAGCGCCCGGTCGGGCTGGCACTGCTCGACCAGCGGGTGCTCGCCGGGCTCGGCAACGTGTACCGGAACGAACTCTGCTTCCTGCGCGGCGTGCTGCCGACGCGTCCGGTCGGCCAGGTGCCGGACCCGGCGCGGACGATCACGCTCGCGAGCCGGCTGATCCTGGCGAACCGCGACCGCAGCGCCCGCGTCACGACCGGCGTCGACCGCCCCGGGCGACGGTTCTGGGTCTACGGCCGTGCCGGCAAGCCGTGCCTGCGGTGCGGGACTCCGATCCGGCACGGCGAACTCGGTGACTCGGAGCTCACCCTGCGCGACACCTACTGGTGTCCGCGCTGTCAGACCTGACGCGCGGGGTGCAGTCGCGACGACGCGGTCGCACGGACGGCGTCGGTGACCCGTTCGAGCAGGGGTGACGCCAGGTTCCAGCGCTGCCACCACAGCGCCACGTCGGCGTGCCGACCCGGGGCCAGCTCGACCAGGACACCGCGGTCGATCGCCTCGAGGCACTGCGCCTCGGGCAGCAGCCCCCACCCGAACCCGAGCGTGACCGCACGGGCGAAGTCGGCAGAGGTCGGGACGAAGTGACGCGGTCCGCCGGGAGCGTGGCCGAGGACCTGCCGCAGGTACCCCTGCTGCAGGTCGTCGTCGCGGTCGTAGTCGACGAGCGGGACCTCGTCGAGCCGCCGGAGCATCCGCCGCTCGGTGCCGGTGTCGCCGAGGTAGCGGGCGACGAACGCCGGGGACGCCACCGCCCGGTACCGGTCGATGCCGAGCGGCACCGACGAGCAGCCCTGCACCGGGTCTGCCTCGGCCGTCACGGCGCCCATCACCGTGCCGGCGCGGAGCAGCTCGGCGGTGCGGTCCTGGTCCTCGCGGTGCAGGTCGAAGACCACCTCGGTGTCGGCCCGGACGAGGGCGAGGGCGTCGAGGAACCAGGTGCCGAGCGAGTCGGCGTTCACGGCCAGCGGGATCGACGGCACCACCGACGATCCACCGCCGAGCGCTCGGGAGGTCTCCTCGTCGAGCAGCCGGACCTGCCGTGCGTGCCGGAGCACCACTGCGCCGTCCGCGGTCGGGCGCACCGGGGTGGTGCGCTGGAGCAGGACCCGACCGACCTGCTGCTCCATCGACTTGATCCGCTGCGAGACCGCCGACGGGGTGATCGCCAGCGCACGGGCCGCCGCGTCGAGCGTGCCGTGGTCGACGGCGGCGAGCAGCGTCTCGAGGTGCTCGCGCTGGAACCGGGTCATGCAGCTGAGCTTACGGGGGTGCAGGAACGTGAGCTGTACTACACCGCAACCCGGCCCTAGCGTCGGATCGTGACCTCGCTCCTGCCCCTGCTCTCCGGCCTCGGCACCGGACTCGCACTGATCGTCGCGATCGGTGTGCAGAACACCTACCTGTTGCGCCTCGCCGTGAGCGCCGGGCTCCGGGTGGTGGCCGCTGCCGTCGTGGTGTGCGCGGTCTCGGATGCGCTGCTCATCGTCGCCGGGGTGCTCGGGGTCGGCGCCGTGGTCGAGCGGTTCCCCGTGGCGCTCCTGGTGATCCGGTTCATCGGTGCCGCGTTCCTGCTCACGTACGGAGTGCTCGCAGCGCGGCGTGCGCTGCGGCCCTCGGGGGACGCGATGCGGGTCGCCGACGAGGCGGCCGACGACGGTGTGGTGGGCGCCAGCACGGACGCGGGCGCGGGGGCGGACGCGGCGGTGGACGCGACCACCGGCACGACGGTGGCGGCGGGGCGGACGCGCACCGCGCCTCCCGGCCAGGTGGTGACCATGCGGACGACCGTGCTGACCATGCTCGTCTTCACGTGGGCGAACCCGCACGTCTACCTGGACACGCTGGTGTTCCTCGGGTCGGTGGCGAACCAGCAGGGTGCGGACGACCGGTGGCTCTGGACGATCGGTGCCGTCGCGGCGAGCTGCCTGTGGTTCGGGGCGCTCGGGTTCGGTGGACGCCTGCTGCGACCGCTGTTCGAGAGGCCGCTGACCTGGCGGGTGTTCGACGGCCTGGTCGCCGTCGTGATGCTCGCGTTCGGCGTGCTGCTGCTCGTCGGCGCGTAGCGGCGGCGGCGGCGCGGCGGGCGGTGGATGCAAAACACCGGTGTCCACACGTCGCGCCGCGGTCTGCGGGTGTGCAACGTGCGAACACCGGTGTTTTGCGGGCCAGGCCGACCCGCGGAACCGCCCTACTGCATGCGCTGGCCGACGCGGCTGTGCCGACGGCTGTAGCCGAAGTAGATGACGAAGCCGATGGCCAGCCAGACGACGAACCGGAGCCAGGTCTCGACCTCGAGGTTCAGCATCAGCCAGAAGCACAGCACCGCCGAGATGATCGGGAGCACCGGCGACCACGGCACCCGGAAGGCCCGCGGGGCGTCGGGCCGCGAACGACGCAGCACGACGATGCCGATCGACACCAGGACGAACGCGGACAGCGTGCCGATGTTGATCATGCCCTCGAGCTTGTCGACCGCGGTGAACCCGGCCAGCAGCGCCACGACGACACCGGCGACGACCTGCACGCGCACCGGCGTCTGCGTCTTCGGGTTGGTCTTCGAGAACCAGCGGGGCAGCAGGCCGTCGCGGCTCATCGAGAAGACGATGCGGGACAGCCCGAGCAGCAGCACCATGACGACGGTGGTCAGCCCGATCAGGGAGCCGATGGCGATGATGCCGGCGGCCCACGGCAGCCCGACGATGTCGAACGCCGACGCCAGGGACGGCGCCTTCTCCTCCGCCAGGCGCTGGTACGAGACCATGCCGGTGATGACGATGCTGACGCCGACGTAGAGCAGGGTCACGATGCCGAGGCCGATGAAGATCCCGCGCGGCAGGGTCTTCTGCGGGTTCTCGGTCTCCTCCGCGCTCGTGGCGACGACGTCGAAGCCGATGAAGGCGAAGAACACCAGGGACGCCGCGGCGAGCAGGCCGAAGACGCCGTACTGGGCGGGCTCGGCACCGGTGAACCACGACACGAGGGACTGGGTCCAGACGCTGCCCTCGGCACCCTTGGCGGGCTCGGCCGGCGGGATGAACGGGGTGAAGTTGGCGGCCTTGACGAAGAACGCACCGGCGACGATGACGAACACGACGATCGCGACCTTGATGACGGTGATGACCGCCGACACCCGCGACGACAGGCGGGTGCCGAAGGCGAGGAGCACCGTGAAGATCCCGACGATGAGCACCGGACCCCAGGTGAAGGGGATCGGGCCGAGCTGGATCGTGCTCGGCAGGGTGATGCCGAAGACGTCGAACGCGGTGCTCAGGTAGATGCCCCAGTACTTCGCGATCACGGCGCTGGCCGTGAGGGTCTCGAGGATGAGGTCCCAGCCCACGATCCAGGCGAGCAGCTCACCCATCGTGGCGTAGGTGAACGTGTACGCGGAGCCGGCGACGGGGATCGTCGACGCGAACTCGGCGTAGCACATGATCGCCAGGCCGCAGGTGACGGCGGCGAGCAGGAAGGAGATGATGACGCCGGGCCCGGCGAAGTTCGCGGCGGCGTTCGCGCCGACCGAGAAGATGCCGGCGCCGACGGCGACCGCGATCCCCATCGCGGCGATGTCGAACGTCTTCAGGGAGCGTTTCAGGGACCTGCCCTGCTCCTCGGAGTCGGCCAGGGAGGCCTCGATCGACTTGATGCGGAGCTTCGTTGCCATGGGGTGGATCCCGTCATCGGCTGGCGGCGGACCTCGGAAGGGTACTGGTGTACCACTGTGTCACGCAAAGCGTCCGCCCGGACGGTGGCTCGGTCCGGCGACGGCCGGGAGGCGCGGCGGCGGTCCGGCGCGTACCGCTCGGCCGGCCGATGGGTGCGTCCAGGGCCGCGGTCGCGTCAGCGGGGCGCGGTTGCGGCCGCGTCAGCGGCCGGCGCGCCAGTCCGCCAGGAACCGGGCTCCGGCCTCGTCGTGGATCACGCCGTCGGGCGCGGTGAGCACCGGGTACGGCGTGGCCGGCACCCCGTCGGCGGGACGGACGTCGACGTGTGCAACCTCGTGGCCGTGGGCGTGCAGCCAGTCCGCCATGGCGTAGTCGCTGCGGGAGTCCCCCACGGTGCGCCAGGTGACCGGGAGATCACCGTCCTGCCCGAGGAGCTCGAGCGAGCGCTCCGCCCCCAGGTCCTTGCCGCTGCGGTCGGACTCGACGTCGGTCGAGATGATCGTCGGGTCGATGCGCCACTGCACGGCACCGTCGGCGTCGGGCCGGACGTCGTCGAGGCGGCGGACACCGAGCCCGCGACGTTCGAGCGCGGTCATGGCCTTCGCGTCGAACTCCGGCTGGCGGGCCAGGTAGGTGGCGTTCGGCACCTCGACGCGCTGCTCGATCGACACCATGGCGCGCTTCGTCTCGTCGAAGAACACCAGGTCGGCGTACTCGTCCCGGACCAGCTCGCGCATCTCGTCGGCGTAGTCCCGCGGCAGCGCGAGGTCCTCGGCGACGGTCAGTTCGCCCATGCCGCCGTCGTACTGCGGGCCGATCGAGCACCACACGGCACCCTTCTCGCAGACGGCGTGGACGCGGCCACCCTCGGCGAGGCCCCCGGCGAGCAGCGGGCCGACGACCTCGGAGCGGATGAAGGCGTCGCTGCGGCCGGTGTTGAAGACGATCGGGATGCCCTCGGCGGCGAGCGCGACGAGGTCCGCGACGATGCTCGGAATCGCGATGGTGCGGGAGACCGGGCTGGCGATGGGCCCGTCGACGTCGAGCAGGAGACCGAGGCGGGGTGCGTTCACCCGCCCATCCTCTCGCAGTCAGCTGCTGGGCGAGGCGATCCGGCTCCGGACGCGGTCGATCAGGGCTCCGAGGGCTGCCGGGTCGGGGACGTGTCCCTGCCCGGGCACCTCGGCGTACTCCGAGCCGGGCACCGCGTCGACGAGGGCGCGGGCCGCTCGTCGCATCCACTCGAGTCCGTCGCCACCGGCGCCGACGAGCACCGGCACACCGACCGCGGCGGCAACGCGCTCCGGCACGGCGAGGCCGTTCAGCACCCGGACCTCGCGGCTCAGCACGTGGGCGTCGACCACCAGGGAGCGCCAGAGCGACCCCTTGAGCCGCAGGGCCGTGACCTGGCCCATCGGGACCCCGAGCACCTGGGTCAGGAACCCGCGGACGGCCTGGGCGCGGCGGCCGGCACCGACGTGTTCGTCGAGCAGGTCGGCGAACACGACGTCGTCGGCGTGCGGGTCGACCGAGGCGCGGTACGGCGGTTCCCACAGGACGGCGCCGTCGACGGGCAGTCCGGTGGCGAGCCCGTGCAGGACGACACCGGCGCCGACGCAGATGCCGACGGCGGTGGTCGGTGCGCCGATGCTCTCGACGACGGCGCGCAGGTCGTCGACCTCGCGCTCGATGGCCCACGTCGCGGAGTCACCGCTGGCACCACGGCCACGGCGGTCGTAGGTCACCACGCGGTGCGTCGAGCCGAGCTCGGCGACCACGCGGTCGAGGTACGGGGTCCCGCGGTGGTCGAAAGCACCGCCCACGACGACGACCGCCGGCCCGTCCCCTGCCTCGGAGACGGCGATGGTGGTGCCGTCGGAGGAGACGACCGTTCGGTCGACTGGAGGGAGCATGGGGTCCTTTGCGAGCTGTCGACGGCGATGCGTCGGGCCTCGGAGGGGACCGTGCGGATTACCGGTCCTCCGAGTGTCGCAGGCATGGGAGTCCGTGTCTCCCCCCGCTTCCAGGGGCAGGACCCCGCCGCTCGACACCGTGGTGGTCGCGGTGTCATGCTGTTTGAGTACACATGTACTCAAACGAACACCGGCACTGCAACGGGGAACCATGACACTCATCGCCATCGTCGCCTGCGAGATCGCCTTCTGGGTCGCGATCCTCGGCGGCCTGACCACCCGGTACCTGCTGCGACGGCCGCGCACGGGTGCGGCGATGCTCGTCGCGGCACCCGTGATCGACGTCGTGCTGCTCGCGGTCGTCACGGTCGACCTGCTCGGTGGCGGAACCGCGTCGTGGCACCACGGACTCGCGGCGATCTACATCGGCTTCTCGGTCGCGTACGGGCACCGGATGATCGCGTGGGCGGACGTCCGGTTCACGCACCGGTTCGCCGGGGGTCCCGCGCCGGAGCGTCTGAGTGGACGGCGGTACACGGCCCGGTGCTGGGGCGACGTGCTGCGGACCGGGCTCGCCGTGCTGATCGCCGGCGGGATCGTCGGTGCGCTCGTCCTCGTCGTCGGCGACCCGGAGCGCACGGACGAGCTGCAGGGCACGGTCGCACTGCTCGGGGTCGTCCTGGGCGTCGAACTGCTGTGGGCGATCAGTTACACGATCTGGCCGCGCCGAGTCACCACCGCAGCCGCGGACCCGGCGGAAGCTTCGAGCCGGCCGTAGGCTGACCCGGTGCCCCGCCGTGTCGACCTCGAGGAACGGGGATCCCTGGTGGCTGCGGCCTGCCTGCGGATCCTGGAGCGGGACGGCCTCAGCGCGCTGTCCGTGCGGAACGTCGCGGACGAGGCCGGCATCGCCCCGGCGTCACTCCGCCGCGTGTTCCCGACGCAGCACGCCCTGCGCGAACACTGCCTGACGATCATCGAGGAACGGGTCACCGCTCGGCTCGCCGCCCTGCGTTCGACGGGTCGTGCGCTCGCGCTGGACGTCCTCGCCCAGGTGCTGCCGCTCGATGCCGAGCGCACGACCGAGATCCTGGCGCAGGTGCAGCTCGGCGTGCTCGCGCGCACCGACGACCACCTGGCTGCGAGTGCCCGACGCCTGAACGACGGGGTCCGCCGGGTGTGCACCCGGGCGCTGGAGATCCTGCGCGAGGACGGCGGCTTCGGCGACGGTCGCGACCTGACCGACGAGGCCGACCGGCTGCACGCGCTGATCGACGGGCTGGCGGTCGAGCACACGTGGGATCCCGCGGCACGGGCGCCCGAGCGGGTCCTGGCGCTCGTCGAGCTGCACGTGGACAGCCTGCGCGGCGCGATCGCCTGACGCCTCAGCGACCCCGGTAGACCTCGCGCCGGTGCCCGGCGCGCACGACGACGACCACGAGCCGCCCATCGTCGATCAGGTAGATCACGCGGTAGTCACCGACCCGGACACGCCATTCCGGGCTGTTGACGAGTCGACGAGCCGCGGGTGGACGTGGCTCGTCAGCCAGGATCGCGAGAACCCCTTCGACGAGTCGTCGGGCATGTGGCGGCAGTTTGCGGATGGCACGCCCCGCACTCGGCTCGAACTCGATGTCGTAGGTCATCCCAGACCGAGTTCGCGCCTGAGGTCCTCCCACTTGACGTTCTCGCCGCCGATCCGCTCGTTCTCGAGTCGGGCCTCTTCCACCGCCTTCAGGTCGTCCAGGTCCTCCGCCGCCTCGAGCAACCGGTCGAGGACGGCCGCGTCGACCACGGCCGCGACGCGCTTGTTGCGCCGGGTCAGGTAGACGGGTTCGTGCCGGGCGTCGTCGATGATCGACGCCAGGCGGCCACGGGCTTCGGAGATCGACACTTCGCTCACCTGTACATTCTAGAGCGTTTTGTACAAGTCAGACGAGTGCCGTGGTGCCGACCGACTCCCGTTCGAGCAGGGACCGCTTGACGTCGAGGCCCCAGGCGAAGCCGCCGAGCGTGCCGTCCGAGCGCAACACCCGGTGGCACGGGACGAAGAGCGCCGGGGCGTTCCGGGCGCACACGCTCGCCGCCGCCCGCACGGCGTCGGGCCGGCCCATCGCCGCCGCGAACCCGGTGTAGGTCAGGGTGCCGCCGGCGGGGATCCGGCGGAGCTGGCGCCACCCCTCGGTGAACAGCTCCGTACCGAACTGGCGCACGGGCACCTGCATGGCGTGCTCGACCTCGCCCGAGTAGAAGGCGTCGACCGCGTCGGCCGAGGCGACCACGCCGTCGAGCACCCGGTCGGGACGGTGGCGGTCGGCCAGACGGGCGAGGATCCGCTCGACGGAGTCGGTCCACCCGGACGCGAGGACCCTGCCCTCGGCGTCTTCGAGCACGGTGAACGCCCCGTCGGGGGTGTCCAGGGTCTGGATGGTTGCGTCGGTCATCGGTCGTCCTTCCGGGGGTCCTCGGGGGCACGGGCTGCACGGGCGCCGGCGGTCGCGGTCATCGCGCGGTCGATGATCGGTCGCCAGCAGTGCATCGTGAGGTAGCTCCGCCAGGGGGCCACCTGCTCCGACCATAGGGAGAGCTCGCGCGCCGTTCCGGGCAGCCCGAGTTCCTGTGCACCGTTCCGCACGGCGAGGTCGCTGTGGAGGAAGATGTCGGGGTGGTGCCGGACCCGCAGCGCGACGTAGTCGGCGGTCCACGGCCCGATGCCCTTCACCGCGAGGAGTCCGTCGCGCAGGTCACCGAGGGACTGCCCACCGTCCACCACCAGGGACCCGTCGGCGAGCGCCGCAGCCACCCGCAGGATCGTGTCGACGCGGGCGGCCGGGCCGCGCAGCACCTCGTGCCCGCGTTCGGCGATCACCGCCGCCGACGGGAAGAGCAGCCCGCCGGGCCGGATCGCGTCGGGCACCGGCGCACCGAGCGCGGCCACGAGCCGGGTCTGGGCGGTGCGCGCCGCGGCCACCGAGACCTGCTGCCCGATCAGGGTGCGGAACACGATCTCGTGGGCGTCCACCGCGCCGGGGAGCCGGAGGCCGGGCACCCGTGCGACGGGGCCGGCGAGCTCGGGCACGGCTCCGAGGACGGCGTCGACGGCGACCGGGTCGGCGTCGAGGTCGAACAGTGCCCGGACACGCGCCACGAGGGCCGGCAGGTCGGAGAGGTCGGCGACCCGCACGCGCAGGTCGATCCCCGTGCCCCGACCGGCCACGTCGGGGACGGCGGCCGACGCGCTGAACCAGCCCGGGCCTCCAGGCAGGTCGACCAGCCGCCCGTACGACGTGACCCGGCCCGTGGGGTCGGTGTCCACCTGCTCCGTGCCCGGCAGGGCGTGCAGCGCGTGCCAGTCGAGCAGGCCCTGCGCGTCGAAGGGTGCCCGGGCCGGCAGGTGGACGTGCAGTGCGCCGTCGCCGCCGTCCGTGGCACCGTCGCCTCGCCCGGACCGGCGTGCGCGGAGCTCGGTCGGGGTGACGGCGAAGACCTCGCGCACGGTGTCGTTGAACTGCCGGACGCTGGCGAAGCCCGCGGCGAACGCGACGTCGGCGACGGGCAGGTCGGACGAGGTGAGCAGGGTCCGCGCGGTCTGCGCCCGGTGCGCCCGGCTGAGCGCCTTCGGCCCGGCGCCCAGCTCGGCCGTCATGATGCGGTTGAGCTGCCGCTCCGAGTAGCCCACGCGCGCGGCGAGCCCGGGGACGCCGTCGCGCTCGACGACACCGTCGAGGACGAGTCGCATCGCCCGGCCGGCGACGTCCTCGCGCAGGTCCCACTCGGGGCTGCCGGGGGTCGCCTCGGGCAGGCAGCGCTTGCAGGCGCGGAAGCCGGCCAGGTGCGCTGCGGCGCTCGTGCGGTAGAAGGTGACGCCCGAGACCCTCGGCGTGCGGGCCGGGCAGCTGGGCCGGCAGTAGATGCCGGTGGAGTGCACGGCGGTGACGAACTGGCCGTCGAAGCGTGCGTCGCGCGAGGCGACGGCGCGGTGCCGTTCGGCGTGCAGCGCGTCCGGCTGTACGTCGGTGTCCGGGGTGGTCATGGGCTCAGCCTGACATGCGCCGCCGACGTCGACTGGCGGGAATCGGACGGAGCAGCGCACGGCCGGGAGGCCCGGCTAGCGTTGGCCGGGTGACTTCCGCAGACGACGTGGCCGGTCTCGACGACCTGCCGTTCCGGACCGAGGTCGAGGTCGCGCTGCTGCTCGTCTCGCCGCGGCACCGGTACGAGGGGCGCCCGGCCGACGGCGCGCTGCCGGTGGGCGCGGACGATCCGGACGAGTCACGCGACCGGATCGAACTGCGGGCCGGGCTGGGCATCGTCGGCGACCGGTACTTCGCGGCCCGGGCGCACGTGCACGCCTCGGTCACGGTGATCGGGCTGGAGGGGCTCGAAGCCGTCGGCACGGCGATCGGCGCCTCCGTCGACCCCGCTGCGACCCGGCGGAACGTGTTCCTCCGCGGTGCCGACGTCGAGGCGCTGCGGGGCGAGCCGTTCTCGCTGGAGAGCCTGCTTTCCGGTGGCGACGGCAGCGACGACCTCGGCCGTGCCGTCCGGTTCCGTGGCTACCGGGCGGCGAACCCCTGCGCCTGGATGGACCACGAGGTGGCCCCCGGGGCGTTCCGGGCGATGCGCGGCCGGGGCGGCGTGCGGTGCGATCCGGAGTCCGACGGTGTGCTCACCCTCGGACCCGCGGTGCTCCGCACGGCCCGCCCCGTGGCGCTCGGCTGACGCGGTCGCCGGGCGGGGCGACCGCCCTGCGCCGGCCGAGACTCGGCTCAGACGGCGCAGTGCTCAGGCGGTGAGGGCGCTCTCGATCGCGTCGACGAACGCCGGCAGGTCGTCCGGGGTGCGGGAGGTGATGAAGCCGCCGTCGACCTGGACCTCCTGGTCGACCCACTCGGCACCGGCGTTGCGCAGGTCCGTCTGCAGCGACGGGAACGAGGTGACGGTCTTGCCGGACAGCACACCCGCCTCGACGAGGGTCCACGGGCCGTGGCAGATCGCCGCGACCGGCTTGCTCGCCTCGGCGAAGGCCTGTACGAGCGTCGCCGCGCGGGACTCCTGGCGCAGCGTGTCGGCGTTGATCGTGCCGCCGGGGATGACGAGGGCGTCGAAGTCCTTCGCGTCGACACCGGCGATGGTGGTGTCCGGCTCGAGCGTCTGCCCCGGGTCCTTGTCGCCGACCAGGGTCTGGATCGTGCCGGTCTCCTTCGCCGCCACGGTCACCGAGGCACCGCGCTCACGCAGCTGCTCGGTGGGGACGACGATCTCGTCCTGCTCCACGCCGTAGTTCGTCGTGATGACGAGGACCTTCTTGCCGTCGAGGGTTGCCATGATCGCTCCTTCCGCGGCCCGGTCGTTCCGGCCGCACACCAGAGGGTCGTCGGCGTCGGCTGGGCAGGCCTCCAGGGGCGGCTCGGGGGTCCGGTCGGGCGATCGGCCGGTCGCGACTCCCCGCTCACGTCCGCCGGGCGGTCGCGAAGTGTCGCCTGGCGGCGGCGCAGCCGACGGCCCCTGACCACTCGGCGCAGGCCGGGCGGGGTGTCCTGACCGACGGCAGACCGCCAGCCGGGCAGGACGGGCGCCGCGCTCAGCCGCGGATGCGGAAGGCCTCGCTGTCGCGCTCGACAGTGAGCCCGTCGTACCCGTGCAGTCGGTGCAGGCCGACCGTCACCGGGTGCTCGAGGGGCCCGACGACGACCGTGGTCGCGCCGGAGGCGATGGCGGACTCCAGTCCGGCCGGGGCGTCCTCGAACGCCACGCAGTCGGTCGGGTCGACGCCGAGCAGGGCAGCTCCGCGCAGGTAGCCGTCGGGGTGGGGCTTGCCGTGTTCGACGGCCTCCGAGGGCACGAAGGCCTCGGGCACGGCGAACCCTGCGGCGGCCATCCGGCCCGCGGCGAGGTCTCGCGGGGCACTCGTCACGAGGGCCACCGGGACGCCGAGTTCGACGAGCCGCTGCACGAAGGCGACGGCGCCGGGGATCTCGAGGATGCCCTCGGTGCTCGCGGTCTCCTCGGCGACGAGTTCCGCCGCGATCCGCTGCTGCTCGGCCAGGGGCAGGTCGGGGAGGAAGCGCCGCAGGGTGTCGATCGCCTGCCGTCCGTGCGAGAACGCGAGGATCTCGTCCGGGTCGATGCCGTTCGCGTGGCCGAACCGGGTCCAGGTCGCCTCGACCACCGCGGTCGAGTCGACGAGGGTCCCGTCCATGTCGAAGAGGACCCCGGACGCCACGATGTCGATCACGCGCCCGACCCTAGCCCACGGGGGTCAGCGCGCCCCGGCACCAGCGCGGACGGGTCAGCGCGCCCGGACGTACCGGGTGAGCAGCACGCCGTCGGCGCCGAGCAGCACGTGCGCCGGTCGCATCCGCCGGAGTTCCGGCGAGGACCCCCGGGCGATGCGCGGCCCCTCCCCGCCCTCGAGCGACGGGTCGATCGTCAGGGTCAGCTCGTCGACGGCGTCCGCGGCGATGAGCGCCCCGAGGAACGACGGCCCGCCCTCGCAGTGGATCGTCCCGAGGCCACGGTCGGCCAACACGTCTCGGATCCGCCCGGCGTCCACCGAGTCCGGCTCGTCGTCCGCGCTGCAGGGCACGACGTCGGCGACCTCGGCGAGCGCCTGGGCCTTCGACGACGCAGCCGCCGTCGCCGACGTCAGGACGATCGGGCGCACCGGCGCCTCGGTGAACACTCGAGACCCCGGGTCGAGCGACAGCGAGCCGGTGACGATCGCGAACACGGGGTGGTCCGGCTTGCCGTGCGCCCGACGCCAGGCGACGTCGGCGTCGTGCAGGACCATCGGCCCGTAGCCCTCGTCACGGACGGTACCGGCGGCGACGAGCACGACGTCGGCCACCCGGCGGAGCAGGTCGAAGACGCGCAGGTCGTCGTCGCCGCCGAGCGACCCGGACACCCCCGAAGCCGAGGCCGAACCGTCCAGCGTCGCGACGAAGTTCACCCGGAGCCAGGGGGCCCCGGCGTAGGCGGTGTAGAGGTCGAGCAGGTCGTCGTCGGACAGGTCCGCGATCGACGGGGGCAGGACGTTCACGTGTTGTGCCTCGATTCCACGGGGGTGCGCCATCCGAGCGTGGCCTCGACCATGCGCATCGCGTCGACGCTCTCGTCGACGTCGTGCATCCGGACGATCCGGGCGCCGAGCATCGCGCTCACGGTCGCGACGGCGAGCGATCCGGAGAGCCGTTCCCCGCGGGGGCGTCCGAGCGACTCCCCCACGAAGTCCTTGTTCGACACCGCGGCGAGGACCGGGTAGCCGAGCGCGACGACCTCGGGCAGCCGACGGGTGAGCTCGAGGGTGTGCACGGTGTTCTTGTGCAGGTCGTGGCCCGGGTCGACGATGATCCGCGATTCGGGGATGCCCGCGGCGAGCGCCCGGTCGACCCGTTCGCGCAGGAACGCGACGACCTCGCCCGCGATGTCGCCGTACTGCGGCGGCGCGGGCAGCGGACGACGGGGTTCCGCGAGCGAGTGCGTGATGACGACGGTGGCCTCGGAGTCGGCGACCACGGCGGCCATCCGCGGGTCGGACAGGCCGGTGGTGTCGTTGACGACGGTCGCCCCGGCTGCGATCGCCGCTGCGGCGACCTCCGGGCGGAAGGTGTCGACGCTGATGACGACGTCGGACTGCTGGGCGAGCTGCTCGACGACGGGCACGACGCGGTCGATCTCGTCGGAGGCGGGCAGTTCCGGACCGGGGGCGAACTTCACGCCGCCGATGTCGACCCAGTCGGCGCCCTGCTCGGCTGCGCGCACCGAGGCGGCGACGGCCCGGTCGAGCTCGAAGGTGGCGCCGCGGTCGTGGAACGAGTCGGGCGTGCGGTTCACGATCGCCATCACGGCGATGCGGTGGTCGAAGTCGATGGTGCGGCGGCCGAACGTCCGGACCGGGTGGCGCAGGTCCGGCACGACCCAGCCGGGGCTGGCCGTGCCGGGTCCGGCTGCGCCGTCCGGGAGGCCCGTCATGCGTCCGCCCCGGCACGCTCGTCGTGCCCGGCGTCGGTCCCACGCCCCGCGCCGATGAGCGCGATCGCCTCGGCTCGTCCCGCGGCGTCGGCGAGCGAACCGTTCGCCGCCACCGTCACCGTCGTCGAACCGGTCTGGCGCTCCCCGCGCGTCGTGACGCACTGGTGCTGCGCGTCGAGGACCACCAGGACGCCCTCTGCGCCGAGCCCCTCGGCGATGGTCGCGGCGACCTGTTCGCCGAGCCGCTCCTGCAGCTGCGGACGGGAGGCCACCGCGTCGAGCACCCGCGCCAGCGTGCCGAGCCCGATGAGGCGGTCGCCGGGGGCGTACGCCAGGTGCGCGACCCCGAGGAACGGCAGCAGGTGGTGCTCGCAGACGGAACGGAACTTCACGTCCCGGACGATGACGAGCCGACCGCGCTCACCGTCCTCGGCGTGCACGGTGCCGTCCCGGGCGATGGCGACCGCGTCGGTGCCGATCCCGGAGAAGAACTCGGCGTACGAGTCGGCGACCCGGGCGGGGGTGCGGGTGAGTTCCGGGCGGTCGGGATCCTCGCCGATGGCGAGCAGCAGCTCGCGGACGGCGGCCTCCACACGGGCGCGGTCCATGGGTGACGTCACCCGTTCATCCAACACCAGCCATGGCCGGAGAACGCGGGCAGACGCCCAGCGCGAGGTGCGCGAACCGCGTGGAACGGGCCTCCCGGCCGTCACAACCTGTGAGACCGGTGTGACACGCCCGAAACCCAGCGTCCTTTAAACTCTCGTGGTGAGCGCCCCGCAGACCGACACCACGCCCCGGAACCGCTTCGCGACCGGCCTCGATCGATTCTTCTCCATCACGCAACGCGGATCGTCGATCCCCCGCGAGGTCCGCGGTGGCCTCGTCTCGTTCGTGACGATGGCGTACATCGTCATCCTGAACCCCCTCATCCTCGGCGGGTTCAGCGCCGACCAGGCCGCCAAGGACGTCAGCGGCGGATGGCTCGAGAACGCTCAGGTGGCCGCGGCGACCGGTCTCGTCGCCGGCGTCATGACCATCGCGATGGGCATCATCGCGAACCTGCCGTTCGGCATCGCCGCGGGGCTCGGGATCAACTCGTTCCTCGCCGTCAGCGTCGTGCACCAGGTCACCTGGGCCGAGGCGATGGGCCTGGTGGTCATCAACGGTGTGATCATCGTGATCCTCGCGCTGACCGGCATCCGGACGATGATCTTCACCGCCGTCCCCGCACAGCTCAAGGCCGCGATCACGGTCGGCATCGGCCTGTTCATCGCGTTCATCGGGCTCGTCGACTCCGGCTTCGTGCGGTCCTCCGGGCTCGCGTCGCCGCCGCTGCAGCTCGGCGAGGACGGCTCCGTCGGGGCCCTGCCGACCATCGTGTTCCTCATCGGCCTGATCATCATCGGCACGCTGATGGCCCGCCGGGTCAAGGGTGCGCTGCTCATCGGCATCGTCGCGACCACGATCATCGCGATCATCCTGCAGGCGATCTTCCAGGTGCCGACCTCGGTCGACTCGAAGACCGGCTGGAACCTCAACGCCCCCGGCCTGCCGAACGCACTCTTCGCCGTGCCGGACCTGTCGCTCGTCGGCCACGCCGACGTCTTCGGTGCCTTCACCCGCATCGGCCCGCTCGCCGCGTCGATGCTCGTCTTCACCCTCGTCTTCACGAACTTCTTCGACGCCATGGGCACCATGACCGGTCTGGCCAAGGCCGCCGGTGTCGCGAAGCCCGACGGCACGTTCCCCCGCCTGAAGTCGGCGCTCGTCGTCGAGGGCGTCGGCGCGATCGCCGGTGGTGGCGCGTCGGTGTCGTCGAACACCGTCTTCATCGACTCGGCCTCCGGCATCGGCGAGGGCGCCCGCACGGGCATGGCCTCGGTCGTCACCGGCCTGCTGTTCCTGGCGTCGATGTTCCTCACGCCGCTCACCCAGGTCGTCCCGCTCGAGGTCGCCGCCGCCGGGCTCGTCGTCGTCGGTGCGCTCATGGTCGCGCAGGTCGCGGACATCTCGTGGTCGGACTTCGGCTCGGCCCTGCCGGCGTTCCTGACGATCGTCGTCATGCCGCTGACCTACTCGATCGCGAACGGCATCGGCGCCGGCTTCATCAGCTGGGTGCTCATCAAACTGCTGTCCGGCCGTGGCCGCGAGGTCTCGTGGCTGCTCTACGTCGTGGCCGCGGGCTTCCTGCTGTACTTCGCGCGCGGGCCGCTGGAGGCGCTGCTCGGCGTCGGCTGAGGCGTTCCTGCTGGGCCTGCTGATCGGGGTCTGGCTGGACCTGGCGCAAGACGCCGTCGTGTCATCGAGACGCCGCCGAATCCGGCGGCGTCTCGATGTTTCTGGGGCGTCTTCCGCAGGACGCCGGTGTCTTCCGCAGGCCTGGAGGCCCGTGGTCAGTCCGGCAGGTCGCTCGGCGTCGCCTCGTGGTGGCGCTGGTCCTGGGTGCGACGGTCTTCCTTCATGCCCGCCTCGAACAGGTGGCGGCGGCCCTGCACGAGCTCGTCGCGCGCGGTGCGCTCGAGCTCCTTGGCGAGGGCGTAGTAGCCGTCGTCGTAGTCCTCGACGATCTGGAACGTCCAGCGGCCCGCGATGACGTTGCGGCCCACGAGTTCGGTGTCGATGCGCTCGGCGAGTTCGGTGTGCCCGGCCTTCCGCAGCTGCTCGACCGCCTCACCGAGGTTCAGGTCAGCGGTGCCGGTCAGGCGGTGGAACCCGTAGAGCAGGCCACGGGCGTGCTCGATGACCTCGACCGCGGCGGACAGGCTGCCGAGCGCCTCGACCGTGGCCTCGGACACCCCCTCGGGAACCTGGTGCTGCGCGTCGGGGCCCTGTGCGTCGTTCGTCATGGGTCCCGTCTACACGAGGGGTGCCGAGGCCGAGCGCAGTCACTTCGTCTGGTTGGGGTGGTGCGTGGGGTCAGCCGATCCCACGCGGCAGCGAATGCGTTCCGCTGCACCGCCACCCCGCCGCGCCGGCCCGCCACCGCGTCAGGGCTTCTCGACGCGGATCGGCTCGGCGAGGATCTCCGGCTCTCCGGTGTCCCAGCCCGCGGCGATCGCCTCGGCACTGTTGCGCCACGCCTGCATCTCGAGCAGGAGTCTGCGCGGCTGCCGGAGCGAGAACGAGCCACGGGCGACGTCGACGATCTCCCGGGCGAAGCGCTGCTGGTCTGCGGCGCTGAGGAGCTTGATCCACGGGTACGGGATCGCCAGCCGATCGTGGAGTGGCAGTTGCTCGTTGAGCGTCACCGCGGCGATGAGCTGCGCCGCGATGTCGAGCACTGCGTCGTCGTCGTCGGATCGTTCCTTCGTGGTGAGGACGAGGGGCTTCCCGTCGCGACGGGTGACCTCGAGCGGGGCTTCCTCGGCGGCAGCGAACACCTGCTTGGCGTGGCGGGAGAGGTCAGAGGACTGCACCGACCGTCGGGATCGGGGCGGAGCGACGAGCGTCATGGATCGAGCCTATTCAGAACGTGTTCTGAATGCAACGGTCAGTTGCGACGTCGGAGGTCGGCACCTACCATTCGAACACACGTTCGAATGAGGAGACCCGATGATGATCACCGACACGGCCGCCACGGTGTGGTGGGCCGAGGGCACGCCGACGCGGCTCGTGTGGGCCGGACGGCGCTGGCGGGTGAGCGACACCCCCACCCGGCTGACCGTGACGCGCGCCGAGCTGCCCACCGCGATCACCCACGCGCCCGAGCGCACGGTGGGCTGGCGGTTCCAGGCGACCAGCGACGACGACGGTGAGGCCCTGGTGGTCGACATCGTGCCGCAGGGTGCCGGTTGGGGCGTGGCCCGGACGTGGACGTGAGCGGCCCGGACCGCTACCGTCCGGACATGGACAGGTGGGTGGCGCTGCTGCGCGGCGTCAACGTGAACGGCATCACGATCCGGAGCGCCGAGCTCGCGGAGCTCTTCCGAGGGCTCGGGTTCGACGACGTCCGCACCGTGCTCGCTTCGGGCAACGTCGTGTTCTCCGCCGACGTGCCCGCCGAGCAGCTCAAGACGTCGATCGAGCAGGGCTTGCGCGACCGGTTCGGGTACGACGCCTGGATCGTGCTCGTCCGGCACGACGCCCTCGCGGCCGTGGTCGACGGGTTCCCCTTCGAGCGCGCCGACGAACGGCACGACTACGTCGTGTTCGGGTCCGACGACGGTGCGCTCGACGCGTTGGTCGCGGACCTCGAACTCGACGAGTCGGTCGAGCAGGTCACCCGCGGGGACGGCGTCGTCTACTGGTCGTGTCCGAAGGGGTCGAGCACCGACACCGTGTTCGCCAAGCGGGCCGCCGCCGCCCGCTTCAAGCACACGACGACGACCCGCAACACGAACACCCTGCGGAAGCTCCTGTGACGCTCGGCACGCTGCACCACGTCGAGCTCCGCACCGCCGACCTCGACACCGCCGTCGGCCCCTGGGGCTGGCTGCTCGGAGAACTCGGCTACGAGCCGTTCCAGCGCTGGGAGCACGGCCGGAGCTGGCGGCTCGGCCCGTTGTACGTCGTCCTCGAATCGGCGCCGCTGGACGGCGACCACGACCGGCGCCGCCCGGGGCTCAGCCACCTGGCGTTCCACGCCGGTACTGCCGAGACCGTGGAGCGGCTCTGGGCCGAGGCTCCCGGTCACGGCTGGGCACGCCTGTACGAGGACCGGCACCCGTTCGCCGGTGGCCCGGAGCACCACGCGGCCTTCCTCGAGGACGCCGAGCGGTTCAAGGTCGAGCTCGTCGCCAGCTGACGGTGCCGCCGACGCCGGGGTGGCTCAGGCCTGCGGCGGCTGCCCGTTGCTCGCCATGGTGCCGCCGTCCACCGGCAGGACCGCACCGGTGATGAACGAGGCCGCGTCGCTGGCCAGGAACAGGATCGCCTCGGCGACCTCGGCAGAGCGACCCCCGCGGCCGAGGGCGATGCGCTCGGTGAACTTCGACTGCAGGGCCTCGTCCTCCGCCTGCTCCTGGGTCAGGTCGGTCCAGATGAGTCCCGGAGCGACGGCGTTGACGCGCACGCCGAACTGTCCGTTGTCGAGCGCGGCGGCCTTGGTGAAGTTCGTCACGCCACCCTTCGCCGCGTTGTAGGGACTCATCCGCCAGTCGGCGTCCTCACCGGAGACCGACGAGGTGTTGACGATCGACCCCTTCGTCTCGCGCAGGAACGGCAGGGCCGCCCGGGTGCCGTAGAACACACCGGACAGGTCGGTCTCGATGACCCGGCGCCACTCGGCCGTGCTGATGTCGGTGATGTCGCCCGAGCTGAAGGTCCCGGCGTTGTTCACCAGGACGTCGAGCCGGTCGAAGCGGTCGATCGCCGCCGAGACGACGGTCTCCCAGTCCTCCGGGCTCGCCACGTCGGCGTGCAGGGCGACGACCCGGTGCGTCGGCAGGGAGTCACCCACCGCGCGGACCTTCTCCTCGACGCTGTCGGTCAGCACGACCGACGCACCCTCGTCGATGAACGCCCGCGCCGTCGCCTCACCGATGCCGGACCCTGCGCCCGTGACGATCGCGACCTTGCCCTCGAACCGGTTGCCCATGATGTCTCCTCTCGTTGCACGAACCGTGCCCGGGGAGACGCCATCGACCCGAGGGGCACGGCAGACCACGGTGCCCCGGGCCGGCTGGACGCGCTCGGAGGCGCGGGAACACCCCGACATGCACGACGCCCCGGCACAGCGAGGCTGAGCCGGGGCGACGAGCGGACGTGACGAGGCGTCAGCCGGTCGAGTCGTCGAGGTCGAAGTCGCGCTCCAGGGAGATCGTCGGGATCGACGCGGTGATGACCGAGCCGTCCGCACGCAGCGTGCCCTGGATGTCGCTCGTGGTCGGGGCGTGCCCGGACATCCGCGGCCCGTGGTGCGGCAGCGGCACCACGGTGGGCTCCCCCGCCTCGACGTCCCACTGCTGGTTGTGCACCCACACCGTGAAGCCCGAACCGGTCTCGACCGTGAGCGTCATGGCTTCCTGCTCGAGGTCGACCCGGACCCGCGATCCGCGCACCGTCAGGCGGTAGGACAGACGATCCCAGTGCTTCGGCAGCCGCGGGTTGAAGCTCATCCGACCGCCGTGGTCGCGCATGCCACCGAAGCCGTTGACGAGCGCACCCCAGATGCCACCGGTCGACGCGATGTGCACGCCGTCCGAGGTGTTGCCGTGCAGGTCCGCCAGGTCGACGTAGAGCGCGGTCTGGAAGTACTGGTCGGCGAGGTCGTGGTACCCGACCTCGGCCGCCATGATCGACTGCACGACCGCGGACAGCGTCGAGTCGCCGGTGGTGAGTGCGTCGTAGTAGTCGAAGTCGCGACGCTTCTCGGCTGCCGTGAACTCGTGCCCCTGCAGGAACAGCGCGAGCACGACGTCGGCCTGCTTGAGCACCTGGAACCGGTAGATCACCAGCGGGTGGTAGTGGAGCAGCAGGGGGCGCTTGGACTCCGGGGTGTTCTCGAGGTCCCAGAGTTCCTTGTCGAGGAACTGGGCGTCCTGCGGGTGGATGCCGCGGTGCGGGTCGAAGGGGATCTCCATCGACTCGGCGGCGTGCTCCCACTCGACGAGCTCGTCCGGCTGCAGACCGGTCCGGCGCACCATGCGGTCGTACTCTTCGGCGTCGTCGGCGGCGAGCTCGCGGCAGGCGTTGACGGCGAACCACAGGTTCGCCCGCGCCATGACGTTCGTGTAGAGGTTGTCGTCGACGACGGTCGTGTACTCGTCCGGCCCGGTGACGCCGTCGATGTGGAACTTCTTGTCGCCGTTGGACCGCCAGAACCCGAGGTCGGCCCAGAGCCGCGCGGTCTCGACGAGCACGTCGATGGCGCCGCGCTTCAGGAACTCGCGGTCGCCCGAGGCCCGCACGTACTGCATGAGCGCATGCGAGATGTCGGCGTCGATGTGGTACTGCGCGGTGCCGGCGGCGTAGTACGCGCTGGACTCCTCGCCGTTGATCGTCCGCCACGGGAACAGGGCGCCGCGCTGGTTCAGCTCCCGGGCCCGCGCCCGTGCCGCGTCGAGCATGTTGTAGCGGAAACGCAGGGCGTTCCGGGCGACGATCGGCGCCGTGTACGACAGGAACGGCAGGACGTAGATCTCCATGTCCCAGAAGTAGTGGCCGCCGTAGCCGGAGCCGGTGACGCCCTTCGCGGCGATGCCGTGGCCGTCGGTGCGGGCGGTGGCCTGCGCGAGCTGGAAGAGGTTCCAGCGGACGGCCTGCTGGATCGCGGGCTGGCCGGCGATCTCGACGTCGCTGCGGGCCCAGTAGTCGTCGAGCCACTCGCGCTGCTTCGCGAAGGTCTCGTCGACGTTCTCGGCGTGCGCGCGGTCGAGCGTGCGGTCGCACCGGTCGGCGAGTTCGCGCACGGGCACCCCGCGGGAGGTGTGGTAGACCACGTGCTTCACGAGCCGGATGGGCTGCCCCGCGCGGGCCTGCACCCGGTAGACGTGCTTCGCCAGGTCGTCCTCGATCGACGACGACTCGTCCCAGCTGTTCTCGGTCTCGATGTGGTGCTCGACGCCGACGCAGATCGTCATGCCGGAGCTGGACGCCTGGTACCCCAGGACCGAACGGCCGCCGGTGCTGCGCTTGAGCTTCGGCACGAGCACCCGCTCGGTGAACGACTCGGCCTTGCGCGGGTCGAAGGCGTTCGCCGCGGCCCGCATGCCGGCGTGGTACTCGTCCTGCACGTCCTGGCGGTTGAGGATCTGGCTGGACAGCAGGATCGAGGCGTCCGCGTCGAGCACGGTGACCTCGTAGTCGATGACGGCGAGGTGCCGGTCGGTGAACGACACGAGTCGACGTGCCCGGATGAGCACCCGCTTGCCGGACGGCGTCGACCACTCGGTCTCGCGGAACAGGTAGCCGCCGCGGAACTCCAGCCGACGGGTGTGCCGGAGGATGTCGGCCTCGGCCAGCACGAGCGGCTCGTCGTCGACGTAGAGGCGGATGACCTTGGCGTCCGGCGCGTTGATGATCGTCTGCCCGGTCTTCGCGAAGCCGAAGGCGTCTTCCGCGTGCCGGATCGGCCAGGTCTCGTGGAACCCGTTGATGTACGTGCCGTACTGCACGCCGCCACGGCCTTCGTCGAGGTTCCCGCGCAGGCCGAGGTACCCGTTGCCGACGGCGAAGTTCGTCTCGGCGACGCCCTGCTCGTCGGGGGTGTACTCGGTCTCGACGAGGGCCCACTCGTCGATCGGGTAGCGGACGCGGTCGAGGGGGTCCGAGGTGATGGGGTTCATGCTGCTCCGTGGGAAGGGAGGGAGATGGGTACGTCGGTGCGGCCGGCAGCCAGGGAGCGTCCGGCCCAGTGGCCTACGTCGTGCTGGTGGCCGGTGCGGGCAGCTGGTCGATGAGTTCGTCGAGGTCGGACACGACGACGTCGGCACCGTGCTCGCGCAGGGCGTCCGCCCCGGCACCGCGGTCGACACCGACGACGAGACCGAACGACCCGTTGCGGCCGGCTTCGACCCCGCTCGTGGCGTCCTCGACCACGACGCACTCGGCGGCGGTGAGCCCGAACCGGGTCGCTGCGTCGAGGTAGGTGTCGGGCGCCGGCTTGCCGGTCAGGCCGTCCTGGCGCGCGACGAGCCCGTCGACGACGACGGGGAACCGGTCGAGGATGCCCGCCGTCCGGAGCACCGACGTGGCGTTCGCCGAGCTGGAGACGACCGCGACGGACATGCCTGCGGCGATCGCGGCGGTCAGGAACCGGAGCGAGCCCGGGTAGGGCTCGACGCCGTGCTCGTCGAGCTCGGCGGTGAACTCCGCGTTCTTCCGGTTGCCGAGCCCGCACACGGTGTCGGTGTCGGGCGCGTCGTCGGGGGTGCCCTGCGGCACGTCGATGCCGCGCGACTCGAGCAGCGAACGCACCCCGTCGTAGCGGGGCTTGCCGTCGATGGAGGTGAAGTAGTCCTGCTCGGTGTACGGCGCGACTCCGTGCGCTTCGAGGTACGGCGTGAACAGTCGGCTCCAGGCCCGCATGTGGACGTCGGCGGTCGGGGTGAGCACGCCGTCGAGGTCGAACAGGAGCGCCCGCTGGTCACTGAGTCGCGCGGGCGTGCGGTGGTCCTGCGTCGTCATCTGCGGTCCTCCGGGGACTGGTGGTGGACGTGTGGCTCCCGACGAGTCTAGGACCGCTCCAGTCCGGACGTTCCGACGCGCCGCACCCTGTGGAGAGAGTTCCCCGACCGCTCCGCTGTGCAGGGAGGACCCCGGCCACGGCGCACCTGTGAGGCCTCTGAGACACACCCCGGCACGCTGACCCGGACGAAAGGCGCCACCATGACCAGCGACACCACGGCCGCACCCCACGACAGTACCCAGTCGAAGCTCCGCCAGGCGATCACCGGCCCGCTGCTGTACCTCTTCATCCTCGGCGACGTGCTCGGCGCCGGCATCTACGCCCTGATGGGGACCCTGTCGAAGGACGTCGGCGGTGCACTCTGGGCACCGCTCGTGCTCGCGCTGCTGCTGGCCCTGCTCACCGCGGGTTCGTACGCCGAGCTGGTCACGAAGTACCCGAAGGCCGGTGGCGCCGCGGTCTTCGCCGAGCGCGCGTACAAGTCGCCGATCGTCTCGTTCCTGGTCGGTTTCAGCATGCTCGCGGCCGGCGTCACGAGCGCCGCCGGACTGTCGCTCGCCTTCGCCGGCGACTACCTCGGCACCTTCGTCGACCTGCCGCCGGTCCCCACCGCGATCGTCTTCCTCGCCCTGATCGCGTGCCTGAACGCCCGGGGCATCTCCGACTCGCTCAAGAGCAACGTCGTCATGACGATCATCGAGGTGTCCGGCCTCGTCATCGTGATCGTCGTCGTCGCGGTGATGCTCGGCGGTGGCGGCGGTGACGTCTCGCGCATCGGGGAGTTCCCTGCCGAGGCGAACCCCGCGCTCGCGACCCTGAGCGCAGCGATCGTCGCCTACTACTCGTTCGTCGGCTTCGAGACCTCTGCGAACATCGCGGAAGAGGTCCGCGAACCCCGCCGCGTCTACCCGAAGGCCCTGTTCGGCGCCCTCGCCACGGCAGGCGTCGTCTACGTCCTCGTCGCGCTCGCCAGTTCCGTCGCCCTGCCCGCGTCCGAGCTGTCCGAGTCCAGCGGCCCGCTGCTCGCGGTCGTCTCCGCCACCGGCGTCCCGATCCCCGACTGGGTCTTCAGCCTCATCGCCCTGGTCGCCGTCGCGAACGGCGCGCTGCTCACGATGATCATGTCGAGCCGCGTGACCTACGGCATGGCCGAGCAGCGGCTCCTGCCCGCCGTGCTCGCGAAGGTCCTGCCGAACCGGAAGACCCCGTGGACCGCGATCGTCGCCACCACGATCGTCGCGATGCTCCTGACCCTGGTCGGTGACGTGGGCGTGCTGGCCGAGACCGTCGTGCTCCTGCTGCTCTTCGTGTTCATCAGCACGAACGTCGCCGTCCTGGTGCTCCGCCGCGACCACGTCGAGCACGACCACTTCCGGGTCTGGACGTTCGTCCCGGTGCTCGGGGTGCTGTCGTGCATCCTGCTGCTCACGCAGCAGAGCGGACAGGTGTGGCTCTACGCCGCGATCCTGCTCGCCGTCGGCGTGGTCCTGTACTTCGTCGCCCGGTTCACCGGGCGCCGTTCCGGACGCGACCACGAGGCGGGCGTGATCCACTGACGTCACGTCCCACGGGCCTCCAGGCAGACCGTCTGGAGGCCCGTAGTGCGTCCGCCGCTCCGCCCGCGTGATCAGCGCAGGTCGCGCACCCAGGCCTCGATCGCGTCCGAGATCTGCTGGCGGGCATCAGCACGACTGATGGTCGCCGTGCGGTCGCCCGGCTGGTCGCCGTAGGCACCGAAGTCGGCGTGGTTCGACCCCTGGATCTCGGTCATGGTGGCGGTCGACGGCAGCTTGTCCCGTGCCGCGTCGACCTTGGCCGGTGTCGACAGGCCGTCCCGCGAACCGGAGACGCTCAGCACGTCGATGTACGAGCGGCTGATGTCGTTCGCGCAGTAGCTGCCGAGCAGCAGCAGGCCGTCGGCGTCCTCGGCGAGCTGGCACGCGCGGACCCCGCCCAGGGAGTGTCCGCCGACCGCCCAGCGTGCGACCGAGGGCGCGTGGGCCTCGAACGTGTCGAGCGGCCGGGTGTCGAAGAACGCGAGGTTCAGCGTCGGCTTCGTGATGACCACCGTCGTGCCGTTGGCGACCACCTGCCGGAACGTGGCCATGTAGGCGTACGGATCGACCTTCGCGCCGGGGATGAAGACGATCCCGACCCCGTCGGCGTGGCCGGTCGGGGTCATCACCACCGAGTCACCGGCGTCCCGGACCGCGATCCGGTCGTCGCGCCAGACCTGCAGGGCGGCGCTGCGGGTGCCCTGCATGACGATGTGCGCCCAGACGAGGAACACCACCGCGATCAGCACGACGACGGCGACGATCCAGGTGGTCCAGCGCAGCGCTCGGTTCATGTGGCCACCGTACGGCGCATCAGGACGGCGGCGTTCGCTTCCTGAGCAGGAATGGTCGGGTGCGACGTGCACACCCGACCATTCCTGCTCACGATGTCGCCCGGGGCGGGCGACCGAGACGCGCTACTTGATGGCGGCGCGGATCTCGGCGGCTGCTGCGCCGACGTCCGAGGCGCTGTAGATCGCGCTGCCGGCGACGGCGATGCGGGCACCGGCCTCCTGCACCGAGGCGACCGAGGACGCGTTCACGCCGCCCGCGATCGAGAACGGGACGCCCGAGTCCTTGCCGGCGTCGAGCAGGGTCGAGAACGTGAAGCCCTCTTCCGCCTGCTCGTCGAGCCCGGCGTGGACCTCGACGAACTCGGCGCCGAGCGCGACGACCTCACGGGCACGGGCGGCCTTGTCGGAGACGCCGATCAGGTCGACGACGATGCCCTTGCCGTGCTTCTTGGCGGCCTTGACGGCGCCGACGATCGTCGAGTCGCCGGCGACACCGAGGACGGTGACCAGGTCGGCACCGGCCGAGAAGGCGATGTCGGCCTCGAGCTCACCGGCGTCCATGGTCTTGAGGTCGGCGAACACGATCTTGTCGGGGTGTGCTTCCTTGATCGCGGTGACGGCGGACAGGCCGGCGCTCTTGATCAGGGGCGTGCCGAGCTCGAGGACGTCGACGTGCGGCGCGGCCGCGGCGGCGAGCTCGAGGGCGGCTTCGGTGGTCAGGGTGTCCATGGCGAACTGGAGCTGCATGGGTGTGCCTTTCATTCGAGGTTGGCGTGACGGGGCCAGAGGTCGTCGGCGGACTGCCCGCCTCGGGCCCACAGGGCGTGGAACACGGCGTCGCCCACCAGGGCGACGGCCTGTTCGAAGAGGCCACCGGCGTACTGGGCCGAGGCGGTGCCGGAGCGGTCGGTCTTCGTCGCGGCGGGCAGCACGATCGTGACGTCCGCCAGCTCGGAGAGCGGGGAGTCGTCGGTGGTCGAGAGCGCCACGACCGATGCGCCGACCTCGTGCGCGGTGCGCGCGGCCTGCACGATGCCGGTGGTCGTGCCGGAGCCGCTCGCGACGAGGAGCAGGTCACCCGGTCGGATGGCCGGGGTGGTGACCTCGCCGACGACGTGCGCGTCGAGGCCGAGGTGCATGAGGCGCATCGCGGTCATGCGGAGGGCGAGTCCGGAGCGACCGGCGCCGTGGACGAACACCCGGTCGGCGCCCTCGATCAGGTCGAGTGCGCGCTGGGCCGGGGCGTCGTCGAGGCGGGCTGCCAGGTCGCCGACCTCGCGGACGACCAGGTCGAGCGCTGCGGAGACGGTGGTTGCTGCCATGCCCTCGATCCTTCCGTCGCACGCCCCGGCACGCCGCTACCCGCCCCGGCAGGAACCCCATCCCATCGGGTGGGCCCGTCCGCTCGGGTGGGACGGGTACGGTCACGTCCATGGACGCATCGGTCGACACCCTGGAGGCCCGGGGCGGCTCCGCCATCCGGCTCGCGGCCGCCGAGCACGCCCGCACGGTCGCCGAGCAGGCGGACCGGCACGCGCTGACCCTCGAGTCCGTCCTCGCCGTGCTCCGGTCGTCGCGGGTCACCGACGCGGCCGCCCGGGCCGAGGCCGTCGAGATCGCCTCGGCCGCCCTCGTCGACCTGCGCACCGTGACCGATCAGCAGCGGAGCACCCTGCTCGAACCCGTCACCGGCGCGTTCTCGCGGTTGCGCGCCGACCTGCGGCCGCTCGTGCGCTTCGGGGACCTCGACGTGCAGTTCGTCGAGCCGCCGGCCACCGGCCGTGCGCTCCCGGGTGACGTCGCCCACGCGGCCCGGGCGATCGTCCGGACCGCGGTGCTCGCCCTGGTCGACGACGGTGCGGCGAAGCGGGTGCGCATCCAGTGGGACTGCGACGGCCGGAACCTGCTCATGCAGCTCCGCGACGACGGCTCCGGGACGCTCGACGTGCACGACGACGCCATGCGGCCGATCGCGGAGCGGGTCGTCACGCTCGACGGGCGGGTGCAGGTCGCGAGCACGCCCGGCTGGGGGTCCGTGCTCGACATCTCACTGCCGCTCGACCCGCGGCCGACCGAGGTGGACGCGGTCGACGACGGCGACCTGACCCCGCGGGAGCGCGACGTCCTGCGGCTCGTGGCGACCGGTGTCGGCAACCGGGAAATCGCCGAGGGACTCGGCATCAGCGTCAACACCGTGAAGTACCACGTGGCGAACCTGCTCCGGAAGCACGGCGCCCGGACCCGGGCCGAGCTCGCGGCGTTCAGCTCCCGGGCGTGAACCGACGGGACCGCGACGAGGCGTCCCGACGAGACCGCGACAACGGGTACCGACGGTCGAGCGCGGGCTCGACGACGGTCGCCATCAGGAACTGGGAGAGCAGCCGCCCACCCGCCCAGTAGATGGGGATGACGAAGATCGCGGCACCCGGCCAGATGCGCGAACCGATGAGCGCCAGGGTGCCGAGCGTCACGACGATGCCGACACCGGAGTACAGGTACTGCCAGCCGCGCGAAGCAGCGTCGCGCTGTGCCTGCTCCCGCTCGGCGCGCTCGTCGAGACCGCGCACCCCGGGGTCGAGCGACGCCGGCTCCTCGGTGGCGAACAGGTCGCGCACGGGGACCTCGAGGGCCGTGGCCACCGCGGACAGCGACTCGAGGCTCGCGTCGTTGCCGCTCTCCATCCGTTGCACCGTCCGCACGGCGATGCCGCTCGTCTCGGCCAGTCGTTCCTGGGTCCAGCCCCGCAGTCGTCGGAGTTCACCGATCCGCATCTCGTTCATGTCCTGAACAGTAGGGAACCGCGGAACGGCGCACCACGACAGGGACCCGCCACCGACACGACAGCTTCCCGCCAGTCCCCCGACAGCGGCGCTCGCCTACGCTCCGGGGGCGAAGCGGTAGCCCATGCCGGACTCCGTCACCAGGTACCGCGGGTGCGCGGGGTCGGGCTCGAGCTTCCGCCGCAGCTGGGCCATGTAGAGGCGCAGGTACCCGGAGTCGTTGCCGTGCGTCGGCCCCCAGACCTCGGTCAACAGCATCTCGCGGGTCATCAGCCGGTCGGGGTTCGTGACCAGGACCTCGAGCAGGCGCCACTCGGTGGGCGTCAGGCGGATCGCGGGGCCCTCGGCCGGGGTGACCTGCTTCGCGACGAGGTCCACGAGCAGCGGTCCGATCGCGATCGTCGGGGTCTCCTCCGACGCCACCACCCGGCGTCGTCCGAGTGCCCGCAGCCGGGCGAGGAGCTCGTCCATCTGGAACGGCTTCGTCACGTAGTCGTCGGCACCGGCGTCGAGCGCGTCGACCTTGTCGGACGAGTCAGTCCGGCCCGAGAGCACCAGGACGGGCACCTGCGACCAGGCCCGGACGCCCTCGAGCACCCCGATGCCGTCGAGCCGGGGCATGCCGAGGTCGAGCAGCACCAGGTCGGGGCGCTCGGTGATGACGGCGTCGATCGCCTCGCGCCCGTCCCGAGCCGTGACGACGTCGTACCCGCGCGCCGAGAGCGTCACCGAGAGGGCGCGGACGAGCTGCGCGTCGTCGTCAGCGATCAGGACCTTCATCGGATCTCCACTCCCACGTGCCCGGCGATCGGCAGCCGCACCACGACGGTGAGCCCACCGCCCGGGGTGTCGTCGACCTCGATCGTGCCGCCCATGCCCTCGGTGAACCCACGCGCCAGGGCCAGGCCGAGCCCGAGGCCGGTCTCGTTGTCGGTGTCACCGAGCCGCTGGAACGGCTGGAACACCTCGTCGCGGCGGTCCTCGGGGATCCCGGGGCCGTGGTCGGCGACGCGGAGTTCCACCCCGCCGGCGAACGCGCTCGCGGCAACGCGGACGTGGGTGCCGTCCGGGGCGTACCGGGCGGCGTTGGCGAGCAGGTTCACGACGACGCGCTGCAGCAGGACCGGGTCGGCGAGCACCGGCGGCAGGTCCGCGGGCAGGTCGAGGTCGACGTCGTCAGGGCCGAGCTCCAGCTCGTCGAGGGCAGGGGCGACCACCGTCTCGAGCGCGATCGCCGCCGGGGTGACCGCGAGGACACCGGCCTGCACGCGGCTGACGTCCAACAGGTCTGCCAACAGCACCGCCAGCTGACCGAGGCTCTCGTCGGCGGTCGCGAGCAGCGCCTCCCGGTCGGCCCGTGACAGGTCGATGTCGGGCGCACGCAGCGTCTGCACGGCGGCGGAGGCCGCGGCGATGGGGCGGCGCACGTCGTGGCCGACGGCCGCGAGCAGCGCGCTCCGGACCCGGTCGGCGGCGGCGATTCGCTCGGCGCCGACGGCGGTGCGTGTCAGCTCGCGGTGCTCGACGGCGGCGTCGAGCTGCTGCTCGACGACCCGCAGCAGCCGGCGCTGGGTCGGGTCGTCGGGCGCACCGGCGAACTCGAGCACGGCACCCGACGCCAGCGTCGTCGACGCGTCCGGCGTCGCACCGAACTCGCCGGAGGTCGCCGGCACCTCGTCGCCCTGGCGGATCCGGACGCCGGCGAAGCCGAACGCCTCTCGTGTGCGGTCGAGCAGTGCCTGCAGGGCGTCGTCGCCGCGGAGCACGCTGCCGGCGATGCCCATCAGGAGCCCGGACTCGGCCGAGGCCCGACGGGCAGCGCGGGACCGCCGAGCAGACCGGTCGACCACGAAGCTGACCAGCACCGCACTGATCACGTACATGACCAGGGCGAACAGGTGCCACGGCTGCTGGACGGTGACCATGTAGAGGGGTTGCACGAAGAAGTAGTCGAGGCTCAGCCCGGACAGCACGGCCGTGAACACCGCCGGCCACATCCCGCCCACGAGCGCCACGACGAGGACGAGCAGCTGGTACGCCAGTACGTCCACCGTGATGGCGTCCGGATCGCTGCCGATCGACAGCACCCACGTGAGCAGCGGCCCGACCAGGACGGACAGCACGAAGGCGGCGACCACCCGGCCACGCGACAGGCTGCCGCCGAGCTTCGGCAGGGTGATCCCGCCGCCGGCGCGCTCGTGCGTGACGACGTGCACGTCGATGTCGCCGGACTCGCGGATCACGGTGTTGCCGATCCCCGGACCGGTGATCGCTGCAGCGAGCCGGCTGCGACGGCTGACCCCGATCACGATCTGAGTGGCGTCGATCGACCGCGCGAACCGCACCAGCGTGCTCGGCACGTCGTCGCCGACGACCTGGTGGTACGTGCCACCGAGCTGCTCGAGCAGGGTCCGCTGCTTGCCGAGCGCGCCGGGGTGCCGGACGCGCAGGCCGTCGTTCGTCGTCACGTGCACGGCGGCGAGCTCGCCGCCGGCACTGCGGGCGGCGATCCGGGCGCCGCGGCGCAGCAGGGTCTCGCCCTCGGGGCCGCCGGTCAGGGCGACGAGCACGCGCTCCCGGGTCTCCCACCGGTGCTCGATGCCGTGCTCGGCGCGGTAGGCCTTGAGCGCGTCGTCGACCTCGTCGGCGAGCCAGAGCAGGGCGATCTCGCGCAGTGCGGTGAGGTTGCCGAGGCGGAAGTAGTTCGACAGCGCGGCGTCGATCCGTGCCGCCGGGTACACGAGCCCGTCGGAGAGCCGTTCGCGCAGCGCTGCCGGGGCCAGGTCGACGACCTCGATCTGGTCGGCCGCGCGCACCACGGCGTCGGGGACGGTCTCGCGCTGCACGGTGCCGGTGATCTCGCGGACCACGTCGCCGAGGGACTGCATGTGCTGCACGTTGACGGTCGAGATGACGTCGATGCCGGCGTCCCGCAGTGCCTCCACGTCCTGCCAGCGCTTCTCGTTCGGGCTCCCCGGGGCGTTCGTGTGCGCGAGTTCGTCGACCAGCGCGACCTCGGGCGCCCGGGCGATGACGGCGTCGAGGTCGAGGTCGTCGAGGTCGACACCCCGGTGCGAGACGGTGCGCCGTGGCACGACCTCGAGCCCGTCCACCAGTGCCGCGGTGGCGGCGCGCTCGTGCGTCTCGACGACGGCGACGACCACGTCGCGACCCTCGTCGAGCAGCCGACGCCCCTCTTCGAGCATCGTGTAGGTCTTGCCGACACCGGGCGCCGCACCGAGCAGGACCCGCAGCTTCCCGCGCTTCACGTGCTCATCCTCTCGCGTCGGGGGGTCGGTCTCCGCAAAACACCGGTGTTCACCTGTCGCACCGCGGTCTGCGGGTGTTCGACGCGCGAGCACCGGTGTCTTGCGGAGGGGTCACCCACGGTCAGGACAGCTTCGCCAGGGCCAGGTTCAGCGACAACACGTTCACGACGGGCTCACCGAGGAACCCGAGCTGCCGCGACTCGGTGTGCGACGCCACGAGCTGCCGCACGGTGGCGACGGACAACCCCCGCGCCGAGGCCACTCGAGCCACCTGCTGGGACGCGTAGGCCGGGCTGATGTCCGGGTCGAGCCCCGAACCGGATGCGGTCACGGCGTCGGCAGGCACCTGCGCGGCGGGGACCCCGTCGGCCTTCGCCAGCGCCGCACGACGCTCCTCGACGGCCGTGAGCAGGTCGGCGTTGTTCGGCCCGAGGTTCGAGCCGGAGGACGCCCCCGCGTCGTAGCCGTCCCCGGCGGCGGACGGCCGCGACTGGAACCAGCGGTCGGCCTGCTTGCCGGTGAACGACTGCCCGATCAACGAGGAACCGACGACCTTGCCGGACGAGTCCGTGACCATCGAACCGTTGGCCTGGTCGTGGAACGCCGCCTGGCCGACGCCCCAGACGGCGAGCGGGTAGCCGACGCCCAGGACGACGGTGGCGACGAGGGTGAGGCGGATGGCCACACCGGCGGAACGGAAGGTGGAACGTGCAGATGCCATGACTAGAACCCCGGGATGAGACCGACCACGAGGTCGATCAGTTTGATGCCGATGAAGGGGACGACCACGCCGCCCAGCCCGTAGACGAGCAGGTTGCGGCCGAGGATCGACGACGCTGCGGCCGCGCGGTACTTGACGCCACGCAGGGACAGCGGGATGAGCGCCACGATGACGAGCGCGTTGAAGATGACCGCCGACAGGATCGCGGACGACGGGCTGTGCAGCCCCATGATGTTGAGCGCCGCGAGCCCGGGGAACGCCGCCTGGAACATCGCCGGGATGATCGCGAAGTACTTCGCGACGTCGTTGGCGATGGAGAAGGTGGTCAGCGCACCGCGGGTGATGAGCAGCTGCTTGCCGATGCGGACGACGTCGATGAGCTTGGTCGGGTCGGAGTCGAGGTCGACCATGTTCCCCGCCTCCTTCGCCGCCGTCGTGCCGGTGTTCATCGCGACGCCGACGTCCGCCTGGGCCAGGGCCGGGGCGTCGTTGGTGCCGTCACCGGTCATGGCGACGAGGTTGCCGCCCTCCTGCTCGCGCTTGATGTAGGCGAGCTTGTCCTCCGGGGTGGCCTCGGCGAGGAAGTCGTCGACGCCGGCCTCGTGGGCGATGGCGGCCGCGGTGCGCGGGTTGTCGCCGGTGATCATCACCGTGCGGATGCCCATCGACCGGAGCTCGGCGAACCGCGACGCCATGCCGTCCTTGACGACGTCCTTCAGGTGCACGACGCCGAGCAGGGCGACCGCGCCGTCGGAGGAGCGACGACCGACGACGAGCGGGGTGCCGCCCTGGTCGGAGATCTCCGCGACGGTCGCGTCGATGGCCGAAACCACACCGGCTTCGGTGGTGTCCGCCCAGGCGAGCACTGCCGCAGCGGCGCCCTTCCGGATCTGTGAGCCGTCGGGCAGGTCGAGACCGGACATGCGGGTCTGCGCCGTGAACGGCACCTCGACGGCGCCGTCCGGCAGGCCGACAGCGGCGCCGTCCTCGCGCGCCAGGTCGACGATCGAGCGCCCTTCAGGGGTCGAGTCCGCAGCGCTCGACAGGGCTGCCGCTTCCATCAGCGAAGCCTCGCTCACGCCCGGCACCGGCACCACGCGGGATGCCCGACGGTTGCCGTAGGTGATCGTGCCGGTCTTGTCGAGCAGCAGCGTCGTGATGTCACCGGCGGCCTCGACCGCGCGGCCCGACATCGCCAGCACGTTGTGCTGCACGAGCCGGTCCATGCCGGCGATGCCGATCGCGGAGAGCAGGGCTCCGATGGTGGTCGGGATGAGGCAGACGAGCAGGGCGATGAGCACCGGCACGCTGACCGTCGCACCGACGAGTCCCGCGATCGGCTGCATCGTCAGGCAGACGATCACGAAGACGATCGACAACGAGGCGAGCAGGATGTTCAGCGCGATCTCGTTCGGCGTCTTCTGCCGTGCCGCGCCCTCGACCAGGCGGATCATCCGGTCGATGAAGGTCTCGCCCGGCGTCGAGGTGATGCGCACCACGATCCGGTCCGACAGCACCCGGGTGCCGCCGGTGACGGCACTGCGGTCACCACCGGACTCGCGGATGACCGGTGCGGACTCGCCCGTGACGGCCGACTCGTCGACCGACGCGATGCCGTCGATGACGTCGCCGTCACCGGGGATGACCTCGCCGGCGACGACCACGACCACGTCGCCCTTGGCCAGGTCGACGGACGCGACCTCCTCGGTCTCGTTGCCGGTCGCGGCCGCGTCGGTCGTCGCGTACCCGAGCACCCGACGGGCGCTCGTGGTCGAGCGGGTCTTCCGCAGGGTGTCGGCCTGCGCCTTGCCACGGCCCTCCGCCACCGACTCCGCCAGGTTGGCGAAGACGACGGTGAGCCAGAGCCACACGGCGATCGCGATGGTGAACGCGGACGGCTCGACGACGGCGGCCACCGTCGTCAGCGCCGCGCCGACCTCGACGATGAACATGACGGGGTTCCGCCACATGAGTCGCGGATCGAGTTTCCGCAGGGCGCCCGGGAGGCCCGCCACCAGTTGGCGGGGTCCGAATGCGGACGAGCGGGTGGCCGGTTCCACGGCGGTGCGCGGTTCCGACTCCGTGGTCACGGGGGTGGTCATGACAGTCCTTCTGCGAGCGGACCCAGTGCGAGCACCGGGAAGTAGGTGAGTGCGGTGACGATGACGGCGACGCCGCCGAGCAGCCCGATGAACAGCGGGCGGTGGGTGGGCAGCGTGCCGGCGGTCTCCGGCACCCGGTCCTGCGCGGCGAGGGACCCGGCGAGCGCCAGGACGAACACCATCGGCACGAAGCGGCCGAGCAGCATCACGACGCCGAGCGAGGAGTTCATCCACGTGGTGTTCGCGGTGAGCCCGCCGAAGGCCGAGCCGTTGTTGTTCGCACCCGAGGTGAAGGCGTAGAGCAGCTCGGTCAGCCCGTGGTTGCCGGGGTTGAAGATCGACGTCCCGAGCACCTGTTCGCGGACCCCGGGGATCACGAGCGAGAGCCCGGTGGCCAGGAGCACGAGCGTCGGCGTGACGAGGATGTACAGCGCCGCGAAGGTCATCTCCTTGGCGCGGATCTTCTTGCCGAGGTACTCCGGGGTGCGACCGACGAGCAGGCCGCCGATGAACACCGTGATGACGGCGAGCACGAGCATGCCGTACAGGCCGGATCCGACGCCGCCGGGGGTGACCTCGCCGAGCATCATGTTGACGAGCGCCATCATCCCGCCGATCGGGGTGTAGCTGTCGTGCATCGCGTTGACGGCACCGGTGGACGTCGAGGTGGTCGCGGTCGAGAAGAGCGTCGAACCGAGGATGCCGAAGCGGCTCTCCTTGCCCTCCATCGCGGCCCCGGCAGCGTGTGTGGCGACACCGCCGCCGCCGAGTTCGGCGATCGACATGACCGACAGCGACACGAGGAAGATCGCGCCCATCACGGCGAGGATCGCGTACCCCTGGCGGTCGTCGCCGACCAGGCGCCCGAACGTGCGCGGGAGCGAGAACGGGATGACGAGCATCAGGAAGATCTCGACGAGGTTCGTCCACGCCTGCGGGTTCTCGAACGGGTGCGCCGAGTTCGCGTTGAAGTAGCCGCCACCGTTCGTGCCGAGTTCCTTGATCGCCTCCTGCGACGCGACGAACCCGTCCGGGATGTGCTGCGTGCCACCGATGAGCGTGGTGACGTCGGTGCCGCTCCCCCACGACTGGACGACCCCGCCAGCGACGAGCACGATCGCGAAGACGAACGCCCCGGGCAGCAGCAGTCGGCCGAGCCCGCGGACGATGTCCACCCACACGTTGCCGAGCGTGCCGGACCTGCGACGGGCGAACCCGCGCACCAGGGCCACGGCGACCGAGAGACCGACGGCCGCGGACAGGAAGTTCTGCACCGCCAGGCCGGCCATCTGCACCGTGTAGCCGAGGGTGACCTCGGGCGAGTAGGACTGCCAGTTCGTGTTCGCGACGAACGACGCCGCGGTGTTGAACGCGAGCGAGGGTCCGACGGCGGGCAGCCCGAGGTCGCCGGGCAGGACGACCTGGATGCGCTGCAGCAGGTAGACGAGCAGGAGCCCGGCGACGCTGAAGAGCAGCACGCCGCGCAGGTACACGGGCCAGGACTGCTCGGCGTCCGGGTCGACCCCGATCAGTCGGTAGACCCCGCGCTCGACCCGGTTGTGGCGGACGGGCGTGAAGACCTTCGCCATCCAGTCACCGAGCGGGCGGTACGCGACGACGAGCAGCAGGACGAGGGTGGCGACCTGGGCGATGCCCGCCCAGACGTCCGCGGCGCCCACTAGAAACGCTCCGGACGCACGAGCGCCCAGACGAGGTACACGACTGCGGCGATGCCGAGGACGGCGGCCGCGATGGTGATGCCGATCACAGCCGTTCCACCCCCTTGGCGATCAGTGCCACCACGCCGAACACGGCGAGGACACCGGCGACGACGAACACGTCGAACACGAGGGACTCCAGAAGATCTGCGGTGTCCGCGCCGGGTGACGCGGACCGGCACCACGAGTGGTGCCGAACCGATGCTGGATCCTGCGCCGGGCCTCCAGGCCGCTCCTAACGGATCCCTGACGCCGCCCTGGCGGACGCATGCACGCTCCTAACGCCTGTGGAGAGCGCTCGATCCCGTGACGCGGATCCTGGTAGAGTTTCGGTATCACGATCGGCCCGCTCGCCTCACGGCTCGGGCCGATTTTCTTGTCTCAGGGGGGCGCATGGAGTACGTGAAGCCGTGGCTCTCGATGGGTGAGCAGATCGAGAAGCTGGCTTCCAAGGGAGTCCGCATCGGTGATCGGGGCGTCGCGGGATCGGTGCTGCGCGAAGTCGGCTACTACCGACTCACCGGATACCTCTATCCCTTCCGTGAATCCTCGTTCGAGATCGACGACGACGGCCGTCGGCACATCGAGGTCCAGGACCGGTACCGAGCAGGGACGGAACTCGCCGCAGCCGAAGCACTCATCGCCTTCGATCGGAGACTCCGGCTCCTGGTGATCGAAGGTGTCGAGCGGATCGAGGTGGCCGTTCGGACACAGGTCGGCCACGTCCTCGGAGAGCATGCCCCCTTCGCTCACGAAGACGGATCCCTCTTCACCGAGGCGTTCACCGCACACCGGGCCGATGCGTCCGATGGCTCCAGCCCGCACACGGCTTGGCTACAGCGCGTCCGCGAACGGCAGGATTCCTCGGATGAATCGTTCGTCGCCCACTTCCGCACCAAGTACGACGACCGGATGCCCATCTGGGCACTCACCGAAATCCTCGAGCTGGGACACCTCGCTCGGCTGTACGGCGGTCTCCGGAACGACGTCGCCACCCGGATCGCCCGAGAGTTCGGCGTCCCGACCAAGAAGACGATGCTGAGCTGGCTCGCCTCGGTCAACTACGTCCGGAACGTCGCAGCACACCATGCGCGTCTGTTCAACCGGAAGCTGGTCGTGGTCCCGAAACGGCCGAGGTCCGGTGCGGTACCGCTCCTCGCACATCTCTCGGGAACCGATGCGCCGAAGCAGTTCGGTGTCTACAACACCTTGGCGGTGATGGCCTACCTGCTCAGATCGGTCCCGTCCGACCGCGACTGGGCCGAGCGCGTGGCCGCTCTCCTCGGGGCCTTCCCGAGCAACGAACACCTCGATCTCTCGTCGATGGGTGTCGGCGGCGGTTGGCTGGACCACGCGCTCTGGACAGGTCCCCCACTGATCACGCTGGGCGACGCGTGCCGGCCGCGCACAACCGGTCAGCGAGGTCTGCCACGGCCTCGATGAGCTCCTCCGGACCCGCGACGACGAAGTCGACCGCAAGTCCTGACACCACGCCCGCGAGCCCGTCCCACGACCACGATCCGAGGGTGACGCGGGCCCGGTCGTCCTCGAGCTGCTCGACCACGGCGTCCTCGGGCAGGTACGGCGCGATCCGCCGCGCATCGCCCGCTGTCGTGGTCACCGAACCGGTGCACGGCCACACGTCGTCGACCGCCGACCCCTTGAACCGCGCGGACACGAACGCGGCCGCATCGCCACCGGGGATCGGTTGCGGCGTGAAAGGGACGCGGGTGCGCATCCGGGGCGTGATCCGGTCGATGCGGTGCGTGCGCCAGTCATCGCGATCGGCATCCCAGTCGAGCAGGTACCAGCGGCCGTTCCGGGCGACGACGGCGTGCGGTTCCACCCGGTGCGGGGTCTCATCGTCGCCGTACCCGAAGCGGAACACCTCCTGCAGGTGGACGGCCTCGCTCACCGCCACCAGGACCTCCGGGTCGGTGGTGGTCCGGCTCGTCGGGGTCACGGCCTGCACCGCGTCGACCCGGGACCGCAGCCGCGCGGGCATCACCTGCCGAACGGTCGCCAGGGCGCGGGCCGCCGACTCGGCGACGTCGGCCCCCGAGGCCGGCGCCACGGCGAGCGCCAGGGCGATCGCCACAGCCTGGTCATCGTCGAAGAGCAGCGGGGGCAGGTCGGAGCCGGCCTCCAGCCGGTAGCCGCCGGCCGGGCCACGGAGCGCCTCGACCCGGTACCCGAGCCCGCGGAGTCGATCGACGTCGCGGCGGACGGTGCGGGGACTGACCTCGAGCCGACCGGCGAGCTCGTCGCCCGGCCAGTCGCGGTGCACCTGGAGCAGGGAGAGCAGCGCGAGCATCCGTGCGGAGGGTCCGGCCATGGCGTCCATCTTCGTCTGAGAAGCGGACATGATCTGACCGCATTGCCCGACATCCTCGTCCCATGAGCATCGAGACGACAACCCACCTCAACTTCGACGGCGACGCCCGCGCGGCGCTCGACTTCTACGCATCGGTCTTCGGCGGCGAGGTCACCGCCGCCACCTACGGCCAGATGGGCGCCCTGGACGACCCGGGCTGGGCGGACCGGATCGTCTTCGGGCAGGTCTCCACGCCCGCCGGCTTCCGTGTCATGGCCTTCGACGTCTGGCCCGGGCAGCCCTACGACCAGGGATCGAACGCCTTCTACGTGTTCGTGCACGGCGACGACACGGCCGAGATCGAGCGGTACTGGGCCGTACTGTCCGACGGCGCCGAGGTCCGGCAGCCCCTGGAACCCTCGGCCTGGGCACCGCTGGCCGGGCAGCTGCGCGACCGCTTCGGCGTGGTCTGGCAGCTCGACGTCGCCCCCGCTGGCGACTGATCCGTCCTGACGGTCGCGGTCAGCGCGTCGGCGTCCACGTCGACACGGTGACCGCGGCCGTCACCGTCGCCGGCTCGAACACGGCGTCCGCCGCGACGTGGTGGTGGCTCGGTCCCATGTGCACGACGTCGTGGACGTCCTCCGCCGACAGCTCCATGGACCACGTCAGGTCCTCGGAGGACCGCAGCGCGAACGACGGTGTCAGGGAGTCGTGCAGCCGGCGCTCCTTCTCCGGGTCCACGCTGATCGTCGCCTCGGCGAGTTCCGCCAGGTGGCCGGTCCGCGGGGTCACCACCGCGAGCACGCCGTCGACATGCAGGACGCGGGCGTACTCGGTCTGGTTGCGGGGTGCGAAGACGTCGAGCAGGACGGCGGCAGCGCCGTCGACGACCGGGAGGCGCTCGGTCACGTCCCCGACGACGGCCCCCGCACGCTCGTGGGCGCGTGCCGCACGCCGGATCGCGACGGCCGACAAGTCCAACGCGACCCCGAGCCTCCCGTCCGCCGCGCGCAGCGCATGCGCCAGGTAGGTCCCCGGGCCGGAACCGACGTCGAGCACGATGCCGGGCGCGGTGGCGTCCGCGACGATCGCGGCGAGCGCCCGCTCGACGGGCGCGTAGTGGCCGCGCCCCAGGAACCGCAGCCGCGCGTTCACCATCTCCGGGGTGTCCGCGGTGAGTGCGCGCCGCTTCGCGGGCAGGAGCGTCAGGTGGCCCTGCTTCGCCTCGTCGAACCGGTGACCGTTCGGGCAGCCGACCTGGCCGCCGTCGACGCGGCCGAGGGGCTCGGCGCACACGGGGCAGGCGAGCATCGGCAGCAGGTCGTCACGCACCGGCCCAGCGTACGGGCCTCGGTAGCCTGACCGGATGTCGCTGCAGCAGCTCTTCGGCCTCGACGGCCGCATCGCACTCGTGACGGGAGGCAGCTCCGGCATTGGCCGAGCGATCGCCACCGCACTCGCCGACGCGGGTGCCCATGTCCTCGTCGCCGCCCGGACGGCCGCGACCATCGACGCCACCGTCGCCGGCATCCGCCAGGCGGGCCGCTCGGCCGACGGCATCGTCGCAGACCTGTCCTCCCGCGCTGGCGCACACGCACTCGCGGACGCCGTCGGCGACGTCGACGTGCTGGTGAACTCCGCCGGGATCAACCTGCGGCCGCCGATGCCCGAACTCGACGAGGCGACCTGGGACGCCACGATGGCCGTCAACCTCGACGCGCCGTTCGTGCTCGGGCAGCGGCTCGCACCCGGCATGGCGGCCCGTGGGTACGGGCGGATCGTGTCGATCAGTTCGCAGCAGGCCCACCGCCCCTTCGCCGCCAGCGGCGCGTACGGGGTCTCCAAGGCCGGTCGGGGCCCCGCCGCCGGTTCCGGACCGACGCGCCAGCGGCGGGCCGGCCGTGCCGGTGGGGAGAGGCGTTGGCCCGGTCCCAGGCAGAGGCCTGGTCCGCGCAGGGGGTCACCTCCAACGTCCTCGTCCCCGGTTTCGTACGCACCCCGCTCAATGAGCGACTCGGGTCCGACCCGGCGACGGTGGCGGCCCTCGCCGCACGGACGCTGGTCGGCCGGAACGGGCTGGCGTCGGACTTCGCCGCGGCGGCGGTGTTCCTCGCCGGACCCGGGTCGGCCTACGTCACCGGGCAGTCCATCGCGGTGGACGGCGGGTTCTCCGTCCACTGACCTCGAGGTGCGCCGACGGCAGGGTGCTGCGCGGCAGTACGGTCAGGACATGGCAGTCATCGAGCAGGCAACGCTCCGCCCTTCCAAGGCCGAGGCGCTCGCCGCCTGGCTCCCCGACCAGGCGTGGAGCGGCGTCGTCGCGGGAGCGCCGCTCGAGGTCGTCGGGCAGTTCCGGTTCGACGACCCCGCTGGCGAGGTCGGCATCGAAGTGCTGCTCGTCCGCACCGACGGCGGCCGGGTCCTGCAGGCGCCACTGACCTACCGGGACGCACCGCTGCCGGGTGCCGACGCGTTCCTGGTGACCGAGATGGACCACTCCGTGCTCGGGCGACGGTGGGTGTACGACGCGGTGGGCGATCCTGTCCATGCCGACGTGCTGCGCCGGGCGATCGTCACCGGTGGGCACGAAGCGGAGCTCGAGTTGGCCAACGGTGCCGGACAGCGGCCGAAGGACGCCTGGGCCCGCGGGAGCGGCTCCGCATCCGACTCCCCCACGATCACCTCGGTGCGAGCGACCACTGCGGACGCCCTGACGTCGATCGCGACCGACCACGGCACGATCGTCATCGCTCGGGTCGTCGGTACGGCCCTGCCCGAGGGCGAGACGCTGACCGGGACGTGGACGGACGGCTCCGAGGTGCTCGCCGTCCTGCTGCCCGAACGCGCCTGAGGTACTGGCAGGGCCTGCCTGCACCGGGGACCGGCTGGCAGGATCGAGGGCGTGAAGACACTGGAGTTGCCACAGACAGACCTCACCGCCTCCGACGTCGTCGTCGGGCTGATGCGGATCAACGACATGAGCGACGAGGACATCCGTTCGCTCTACAGCGCCTCGCGCGATGCGGGCGTGAACATGTTCGACCACGCCGCGGTGTACGGCGAATGGCACGGCTGCGAGCAGCGGTTCGGCGCGGCGGTCACGCTGTCGCCCGCGGAACGCGCCGAGATCGTGCTGCAGACCAAGGTCGGCATCCGACCGACGCCGAAGGGCGCCTACTTCGACTTCTCGTACGAGCACATCCTCGAGTCCGTGCACGAGTCGCTCGAGGCACTGCAGACCGAGTACGTCGACGTCCTGCTGCTGCACCGCCCCGACGCCCTGGTCGAGCCGGAAGAGGTCGCGAAGGCCTTCGACGAGCTGCACGCCGCCGGCAAGGTGCACCACTTCGGCGTCTCGAACCACACCCCCGGCCAGGTCGACCTGCTCAAGAAGCACGTCCGCCAGCCGCTCGCGTTCAACCAGGTGCAGCTGAGCATCACCCACGCCAACGTCATCTCGCAGGGCCTGACCGCGAACATGGGCGGCCTCGAGCAGTCGGTCGACCGCGACAACGACATCCTCAACTACTCGCGCATCAACGACATCACGCTGCAGGCCTGGTCGCCGTTCCAGAAGGGCTTCTTCGACGGCGTCTTCCTGGGCGACCGTGAGCAGTACGCCGAACTGAACGACGTGCTCGAGGAGGTCGCCGCCGCACACGGTGTCACCCCGACCGGCATCGCGGTCGCGTGGATCACCCGCCACCCCGCGCACTTCCAGGTCGTCCTCGGCACCACGAACCCGCAGCGTGTGCGGGACTCAGCCGCCGGCTCGGACGTCGAGCTGTCGCGCGAGGAGTGGTACCGGATCTTCACCGCGGCTGGACACACCGTTCCCTGAGCAGGAACGGCCCGGTCGGGTCGGGCAGGGTGGGGTCGTGCTCCACGATCTCGCCCTACCCGTCCGCCTGACCACCCGCTCCGGCGAACTGACGCTGCGGAACGCGGTGGACGAGGACCTCGATGCGCTCATGGCGCTGTTGTCCGACGACCCGATCAGCGCCGCACGGGGTGACGTCGCCGCGCCGGAGGACCGTCCGCAGTACGCCCAGGCACTCCGGTCGATCGTGGACGACCCGGCGAACGCGCTGCTCGTCGCCGAGGACGCCGACGGACGGCTCGTCGGGACGCTGCAACTCACCCGGATCCCCGGGATGGCTCGTCGTGGTGCCACCCGACTGCTCGTCGAGGCGGTGCGGGTCAGCAGTGCGCTGCGCTCCGGCGGCATCGGGAGTGCGCTGATGCGCTGGGTGACCGACGTCGCGGCGCCGGCCCTCGGGACCCCGCTCGTGCAACTCACCTCGGACGCTGCACGGACCGATGCGCACCGGTTCTACGAGCGTCTCGGCTTCACCGGCTCGCACGTCGGGTTCAAGTACCGGGTCCCCGACCCTTCCGCGCGCTGACGTTCTTTCCCAGAACGCGTGCGATGCAAGGTGCTTTCGGGCGTACCTGGTGAAAAGTTTCGACCAGGTATGCCCGATTCGACCAGGTACGCCCGATTCGACCAAGCGCGCGCTAGTCGTCGGAGGCGGAACCAGCAGACCTCGGCGTCGGCACGTTCACGTCGACCGGGGACACCCCGGCGGGATCGGCGGAGGCGCCACCCACGACGTCGAACGAGATCCCGAGCATCGCCGGGTCCTCGTCGAGTTCGAGCCCGTCCTGACGGACCTGGTCCTCCGGGATTGCACGGCCACCGGACGGGTCCCACGAGTTCGCGATCGACATGCGCACGAGCATGCCCGAGCCGCTTGGCAATCGCCCAAGAAACCCCGGAGGACCCCCGGAACGGTCAGAGGTCGCCCGGGTGGAGCCGCTCACCGGCGTGCGGACGCCGGAACACCGGGCCGCCGCCGGCCTCGTCCTCGTCGTGGTGACTGACGGGCGAGACGCTCGGGTCGGCGGAGTCGTCGCCGACGTCGGCGCCGCGGTCCTCCTCCATCTCGAGCTCGGACTCGTCCCTGCCGTCCACGGGGATGGACCGGCCCTGCTGTTCGGGATCGAACGGTGCGCTCATCGACATGGGGCGAGCATGCTCCCGCTCGGTGAACGCCGGGTCAACGCTGTCCGTCGGCCGCGATGAGCTCGAGCTGCGTCAGCGTCAGGTCGGTGCCGGCGGTGAACATGAACGACGAACCGCCGCCGAGGATCCGGAACACCCGGGTCTGGCCGGCCCACGAGAACTCGGCGCCGTCGACCGCCGTGACGGCGTCGTCGAGGCCGACCTGCCACGAGTAGGACCCCGGCGATGCCACCGTCACGGTGTACAGCGAGGCGGCGGGGCACGACACGTCGAAGGACACGGACTCCCCCGCCGCGAGCGCCGTGACGGTGCGGCCGGTGTCGTCGGTGAGCGCCGAGGCACCGACGGGCAGGACGTCCACCGGGGCGTCCCGGTAGCCGTGCACGTCGGAGGCGGAGACGGGGCGGGTGTCCGACGCCCAGCCCTGCGGTTCGTCGGACAGGGTGAACTCGATCCGCGACGCGGCCACGACCACGTTGTGCGGGATGGTGACCGAGGTCCAGGGCGAGCCGTCGACCGTCACCGACGCGACGTACGAACCTGCGGAGCCGGCGGCGATCTCGATGACCGTCTCCGTTCCTCCAGGCTGTCGCAGCACCGTCCTGCGGACCGACGGCGGCACGAGCACGTAGGTGCCGGTCGACGGCGCCAGCGGGTACAGGCCGATGGTCGCGAAGACGTACCAGGCACTCATCTCGCCGTTGTCCTCGTCACCCGGGTAGCCCTGGCCGAGGTCGGACCCGACGAACAGCCGCTCGAGCGACTCGCGGACGATGCGGTGCGCGTCGTCGTGCCGCCCGGTGAACATCGGGAAGAAGGGGATGTGGTGCGCGGGCTGGTTCGACAGCCCGAGCATGCCCATCCGGACGTCGCGGGCCTCGGTCATCTCGTGGATCGGGAAGCCGTACGAGCCGGACCGCGCCAGCGCACCGGTCTCGGGGGTGGCGAAGAACGCGTCGAGAGCGGCATCGAACCGCTCCGGCCCGCCGTGCAGGTCGACGATGCCGGCGCCGTCGTGCGGCGCCGTGAACGCGGTGCCCCACGCGTTCGTCTCGGTGTAGTCGTCGCCCCAGTCGCGCGGGTCGAACTCGGTGCCGGCCCGCCACGAGCCGTCCGGGTCGCGGCCGATGAAGAACCCGCGCTCGGAGTCGAAGACGTGCCGGTACTGCAGGGACCGGCGGGCGAACCACTCGGCCTCGGCCTCGTAGCGGGACAGGTCGGCGGGCGTCCGCGCCCGTGACGCGAGCAGGCCCGCCATGACGGCCAGGCCCCAGTCGTTGATGGCCGCGTCCAGGGTCCACGACATCCCCTCGTGGGTCGCCGTGTCGACGTGGCCGCGGAAGGCGCCCGGGAGGCTCCCCTTGCGTCCGACGCGCTCGTCACGCGGCGGAACGGTCGCGTTCCGCACCGCGCTCCGGTACGCCTCGGCCAGGTCGAAGCCGCGCACGCCCTTCACCGCGAGGTCGGCGAAGACGGTGTCGCTCGTGGTTCCGGTCATGCAGTCCTCGGCGCCGGGGGCACTCCAGCGGGGCGTCCACCCGCCGTCGTGGTGGTGCTCGACGAAGCCCTGCGCGAGCTCGCCAGCGGTCTCGGGGGTCAGGAGTCCCAGGAGCGGCCAGGCCGTGCGGTAGGTGTCCCAGAAGCCGTTCGTGGTGGTGAACGGACCCTCGACGATCTCCGGCCCGGGCTCGTCGCGGATCGGGTCCGCCAGCACGTCGCCGTACGGGGAGCGGTGCCGCGGGGTGCCGGTCAGGGCGGTCTCCCCGGCGCGGTTCGGGTAGAGGAACAGCCGGTACAGGCCGGAGTACAGACTCGTCAGCTGGTCGGGGCTCGCGCCGTCGAAGGACAGCGTCGCGAGCTTCTCGGTCCACAGCGCCTCGGCACGGGAGCACATGGCGTCGAACGAGCCGGCGGCGTCGAGGTTCGCGCGGGCGTCCTCGATCGAGACGGTCGAGATGCCGAGCAGGACGTCGACCGGGCCGTCCGTGGCCCCAGCCTGCCCCACGGACAGCCAGCCGCGCAGCTCGTGCTCGCCGATAGACGTGTGGTCTGCGGTGACGCCCGCGACCCGCAGGTGCACGTGGTGCGGCGGGGTGCCGGGGCGGTCGTCCAGGACGGCCTCGACCACGGCGGTGCCGTCGGTGATCGTCACGGAGACGTCGGACATCCGGCCGTGGTGGTCGAGCACGACGCTGCGGGTGCCGGTGAACCGGAACCCGAGGGCGAACTCCCCCGCGGTCAGCTCGGCCGTCACACCGTGCTCGAGGGCGACCCGGTAGCGGTGCGGGTAGTCCTGCTCGTCCTCGTGGTCGAACCCGAGCGCGCGGGCGTACCGGTCGACATCGGGGGTGTCGAGTGGCGAGGGCATCACCTGGAACACCCCGCGGTCGCCCATCCACGGCGACGGGATGTGACTCGTCGCGAAGGCCTGGATCGCCGAGCGGAGCCGCCCCTGGTCGTCGAGCCGGTCGTGCTCCTGGTACGCGTACGGCCAGCGGTTGCTCGAGGCGTCCGTCATCGGCAGGCCGAAGACCCCGCCGTGCGGGACGCCGACGAGCGGGGCGTTGTTGCCGCGGGAGAACCGGGAGGACGCGTGGGTGCCGCGGGTCGTCCGGACGTGGCCGAGCGGGGTCGTCGGGGTCGGACGCGCGGGACCGATCCGGACGGCGTCGAGCCAGCCGCGCAGTGCGGGACGTTCGCCGTCGGTGGCCGCAGCCGGTGCTTCGGAGCCGAGCCGGGCCTCCAGGCGGTCGACGACCAGCCCCGCGAACGGCGTGAGGTCGACCGCGCGACGGTTCCACTGGTCCACCCACTGCTTGCGGGCCGCGTCCTGCGCGTCCGGGGTGACCGCGTCGCCGTACTGGTCGCGGACCGCGGCGTCGTCACGCAGCCGCGAGCCGTCGGTGAAGACGACGTCGACGGCGAAGGCCGTGGCGTCCCAGAAGTGCGGCAGGTCTGCTTCCGTCGGTTCCGCTGCCCCGTCGGGCAGGGTCCGCTCGGGGAACCAGACCCAGGAGAGCTCGTCGCCGGTGGCGATGGTGCGTCCGGTGCAGCCGGGGACGATCGCCTCGGCGACGGACGCTCCCGCCGGTCGTTCGATGAGCCAGGCCGCTGCTGAACCGAAGCCGACGCCGTTCCGAGCGGCCACGGCCGTCGTCGGACCACCGCTCCGTTGCAGTTCTCGCACGGAACGAGCCTATTTGCTCCAGGGACTGGACGAAAACCCCGGCGTGTCAGTGCTCGTCGTCAGTGCTGGTCGTCAGTCCTTGTTGTGTCCCGGCGCGCTGCCGGACTTGCCGGGGGCGGTGTCCGACGTGGTGTCGACCGCGCCGGTGTCGGCCGCGCCCGTGCCGTCCTGCGGCTCCTGCACCGGGTTCGATGCCGGGGTGCTCGGCTCCGGACCGACGGGCGGGTCCTGGGTAGGCTGCTCCGGCTCGGTCGGTTCGCTCGGCTGCTCGCTCGGTTCCTCAGCGGGCTGCGACGGCTGCTGCTGCTCCTGCGAGGGCTGCTGCTCGGCGGGTTCGCTCGGCTGCTGTTCCTCGCCCGGGTCCTCGGACGGCTGCTGCTCGGTCGGCGCGGTCGACGTGGTGTCCGTCGGGGCCGGGGTGCCGTCGTCGTCGCCGTTCAGGGCGAACACCGCGACCCCGATGCCGATCAGCACCAGGACGATCACGATGATCGCGGCGATGAGCGGTCCGCGCTTCTTCTTCTCCGGCTGGTCGTCCGGCCGGTCGCCCCGGACCGGGCGGGGCGGGACCGGCGGCGGGGTCGGCCCGCTCGGGCCCGATGCGCCGCGGCCGTTCGCCTGTGCGCCGAGGACGGTCGTCGAGACGTCGTCGGCGGCGTTCGGACGCTGGGTGTCGAGGACGCGGGTGGCGTCGTCGCCCGGTCGCGCGCCGCCGTTCGGCAGTTCGCTCGCCGGCATCGCCTGCGTCCGGTCGTCGGCGTTCGCCGCAGCGGCGGCACCGGCGCCGACCGCGGCACCAGCCGCACCGGCAGCCGCGGACGTCACCGCACCGGGCGTGCCGGGCAGCAGCTGCGTGGCGTTCGTCGGCTCGTCGCGGCCCAGCGCACGCAGGCGCTCGGCGGCCTCGGCTGCCGTCGGTCGCTCCGCCGGGTCCTGCGCGGTCATCACGTGCAGCAGGGTGCGCCACGCAGTGGGAAGCTGCCGGTCGATCTCTGGTGAACGGGTGAGCCGGGCGGTGGCCGACTCGACCGCGCTGCCCGGGAACGGCTGGCGGCCGGTCATGCACTCGAGCAGCACGAGCCCGAGCGAGTAGACGTCGGCCTTGCCGGTGATCTCCTTCGCCAGGACCTGCTCCGGGGCAAGGTACGCGGCCGTCCCCATCACGGTCCCCGTCCCCGTCACGCGTGAGGCGTCACGGAGCAGGGCGATCCCGAAGTCGGCGAGCTTGACGTGCCGGCCGTCGCTCTCGAGCAGGACGTTCGCGGGCTTCACGTCACGGTGGACGATCCCCTGCGCGTGCACGGCGGCCAGGCCGTCGGCGACCTGCGCACCCAGGCGGGCAGCGGTCGCGGGGTCGAGCGGGCCCTCGCGCAGACGGGTCGCCAGGTCACTGCCCGGCACGAGTTCCATGACGAGGTACGAATCGCCGTCGACGTCGTCGAGAGCGGCGTCGTAGAGCGTGACGAGCTCGGGGGCGCGCAGCGTCGCGAGGGTCTGGATCTCCGCCTCGGCGCGGGCGCGCTCACCGCGGTCGACGGGGCCGATGCGGAACACCTTGACCGCGACCTCGCGACCGAGTTGCTCGTCGACCGCCCGGTACACGGACGCCATGCCACCGTGTCCGAGCGTGCCCGTGACGCGGTACCTGCCGCCGAAGACCCGTTCTTCCATGCCCGGCAACCTACCGGTCGCGGCTGACGGCGCTCTGCCGTTCGGGGCGCCTGACGACTTCGTGAGCAGAAGATGTCGGGTGCGGGCGAGCGACCCGACGTCTTCTGCTCACGAAGTGATGCGGTCGACGTCCGGCGCGGGCTCGGCACCGTGGTGGAGCGCCGTCAGGTACAACCGGTGCGCCGTGATCACGAGGGCGAGCCAGGCGAGTCCGAGCGCCCACGCCGCCAGCACGTCGGTCAGCCAGTGGTGCCCGAGGAACACCCGCGACGCCCCCACCGACAGCACGAACAGGGTGCCGACGACGATCGTCCACACCCGGGTGACGACGCGCGACTGCCGCAGGAGCAGCAGGTACACGATCGTGCCCACGATCACCGTGGAGTTGAGCGTGTGCCCCGACGGGAACGACGGCGACGTCTCGTACGGCGGCACCGCGTCGGACAGCGGCGGACGTGCACGGCCGATCAGGTCCTTGCCCGCGATCGTCATGAGCAGCGAACCACCGCTCGCGGCGACCAGGAGCACCAGCGGCGTCCATGCACGGCGCTGGATCGTGAAGCCGACCAGGAACCCGAGCGCGACGATCGGCATCCCGATCGTGCCCGCGATGTCGGTCCACCAGGTGACGAGCGTGTCCGCCGTGGGTGATCGGAGCGTGAGCGCCCAGTCCAGGACGGGTCGGTCGAGCACCGCGACGTCGTCGGCTTCCCGGACGGCGTCGTAGACCTCGGACGCGATCCACGTGGCGAGGACGGCGACACCCAGGCCGACGGCGAGGGTCAGCAGCAGGACGGGCATGGCACCGAAGCGCTTGCCGAGCGCGGTCCACGCACCGGCGACACTGCGGCCCGCCCGGGAGCGCCAACGGGTCAGGTCGACTTCGCCGACGGTGCGGTCGGCGGCGTCCCCACGTTCGGTGTGCATCCGTCCACCCTGCCCGAAGCCGCCGGGAGCCGTCCCGGCCGCCTCAGTCCTTCGCCTCCGAGTACGCCCCGACCACCCCGACCGACAGCGGGAACGTCACCGGGAAGTCCTGGAACAGCAGCCGTCCGGCATCGACCGCGGCCTCCCGGATCTGCTGCGCCACCCACTCGGCGTGCTCCGCCGGGGCGTGCACCACGATCTCGTCGTGCACGAAGAACACCAGGTGCGGCCCGTCCGTCACCGCTCCGGGGAACCGCGCGAGCAACCGCGACCGCAGGGAACCCATCCACGCGAGTGCCCACTCGGCCGCGGTCCCCTGCACCACGAAGTTCCGGGTGAACCGTCCCCAGCTCCGGGCGCGGGACTCGACGGCACGCTGCATCGCCGGGGTCCCCTCGACCGTGTACGCCTGGTTCCGGGCCTCGAACCACGAGTCCTCGGGCACCGGTGAGGTCCGACCGAGCAGCGTCGTCACCGGCTCGCCGCGCTCCCCCGCACGCGCGGCCCGTTCCACCATGTCGAGCGCCTGCGGGAACGCCCGGACCAGGCGTGGCACGAGCCGACCGCCCTCGCCCTGGGTCGCCCCGTACATCGCACCGAGCATCGCCACCTTGGCCTGCTGCCGGGTCTCGACCGCCCCCGACGCCACCACGCCGTCGTACAGGTCGCGCCCGTCGCCGGCCGCGGCCATCGCCCGGTCGCCGGACATCGCGGCGAGCACCCGGGGCTCCAGCTGTGCGGCGTCCGCCACGACGAGCTTCCACCCGGGGTCGGCGATGACCGCCCCGCGGATGCCCTTCGGCAACTGCATCGCTCCCCCGCCGTCGGCCGCCCAACGACCGGTGACGACACCGCCGACGACGTACTTCGGGTGGAACCGGCCGTCGCGGATCCAGTCGTCGAGCCAGGTCCAGCCGTTGGCGGTGAGCAGTCGCGCCAGGCGCTTGTACTCGAGCAGCGGCTCGATGACGGGGTGCTCGATCTCCTGCAGCTCCCACTTCCGCGTGCTCGTGACCATCAGGCCGGCCCGGCGCAGCGACTTCAGGACGTCGGCGGGCGAGTCCGGGTTGAGACCGGGGTCGTCGAGGCGCTCGCGCACGACGGCGGCGATCTCCTCGAGGCGTCGCGGCCGCACCCCGTAGGGCACGCGCGGCCCGAGGGCGTCCTCGAGCAGCCGCTCGTGCACGTCGGCACGCCACGGCAGCCCGGCGTGCAGCATCTCGGCCGCCACGAGCGCACCGGCCGACTCCGCGGTGAGCAGCAGGCGGAGCGCACCGGGAGCGCTCGACCCCGCCACCGCGGCGAGCTGCGCCCGGAACTCTGCCACCGGGTCGACCTCGTCATCGGGCGCGGAGGCGGTGAACAGGGCGTCGTCGAAGAGCTGGGCCTGCGTCGGCCGGACCACGCGGGCTTCCGCGACCGGGGCGTCCAGGGCATCTGCCGGCGCGGCCGCGAGCGCGGATCCCCGTGCCGCGAGCGCGGCCCGCAGGACACGACGACCGAGGCGCAGGTCGACGCAGCGTCCGACTCGCCCGCCGGCGGCGAGCACGGCCGGGTACCAGCGGGCGGTGTCGTCCCACACCCATCGCACGCCCGGTGCATCGTGGGCCGCGACGAAGGCCGGGAGGCCCGGCTCGTCCAGGCGGATCGGCTCGCCCCCGGCGGTCCCCGCGTCGGTCAGGGGCGTCGCGAGGACGCCGCCGTCGACGCGGTGGAGGACGAGGTGCACGACACGATCATGCCGTGCCCCACCGACCCCGGCGGACCAGGGCCGGAACGGGTGTCACTCGCCGGGTCGGACCGCCGCGGTGTCGGCGACGTCGATGCGGACGTCGCCGTCCTCGGCACGGGAGACCTCGACCCGCGGATCGGCGTCGTGCTCGTCGGATCCGGACATGCGGCGGAACGTGTCCTGTCGGCGTTCCTCGAACGTCATGTCGACGCCGTCGTCGAGGTGGTCGTGGTCGGGCTTCGTCATGCCGTGCACGGTACGCGGCCGCAGCTGCGGGCGGTCACGCGACCGGTGCCGTGCCGGTCCGCTCGGTCCAGTGCCCACCGCTCGCCCACCGGTCGAGCACCGCCGCGCGCAACCGACCGGACGGCGCCGCGGACCGTGCGGTCGCCAGCGGCACCCCGAAGACGAACTTCGCGACACTGGCGTCCCCCTCGGTCGCGTCGTGCTCCCCCGGCGGGACGAGACGGAAGCGCCGGGCGAAGCGCACGAGGTTGGCATCGGGGCCGAGCGCGGCCGGCAGGCCCGGATCGAGCATCCAGGAGCGGCACTGCCAGCGGTCGGCAGCGAGCTGCGGTGCGAAGCCGCGCAGGACCTCGGGTGCGCGGGCGAACGAGCGGTCGCAGGCCACCGGGTCGAGCGGCCCGGTCTCCGGCACGTGCACGCCCCAGGCCGGCGTGCCGTCCGCCAGGTGGTCGCCGAGTTCGAACTGGAGGCGCCCCACGGCCACCACACGCCCGGTCACCACGGCGACGAGCCACTCCACCCCGGTGCCGTGCAGTCCGTAGCGCGCGAGCTTGCGGTCGACGTCGGCGACGGAGGCCTCGGCGAGCGCGCGCGGGAGGCCCCGCTCCGCGAGCGCGTCGGCGCTGTCCGGCACCGCGGCGCGGAGCGCCGCCACCAGCAGCGCGTCCCGCTCCGCGGGCCCGGCGTCGGCGACGGTGGCGGCCAGTGCAGCCGCCACCGTCGCGGAGTCGTCCGGTGACCCCACGGCGGCGGCGAGGACCGCGACGGACGCGGGGCGGGCCTCCAGGCCGGGGGTCGCGGTGGTCACTTCAGACCGGACGACGCGAGCCCGTCCATCACCCGACGCTGCAGCACGACGAACATGATGAGCACCGGCGCCATCGCCATCAGGCTGGCGGCCATCAGCACCGGGTAGTCGATCGTGCGGTCACTCGACAGGGTCGCGAGGCCGGCGGCGAGCGGCATGTCCTCGGCGCGGGTGGAGACCACGAGCGGCCAGAGCAGCTCGTTCCACGACCACAGCACGGTCGTGATCGCGAGCACGCTGATCGAGGGACGGGCCAGGGGCAGCATGATCCGCCAGAACGTCTGGAACGGGTTCGCGCCGTCCATCCGCGCTGCCTCTTCGAGCTCGGGCGGCATGTTCAGGAACGCGGTCCGCATCAGGAACGTGCCGAAGGCGCTGAACAGCCCGGGTGCGACGATCCCCATCAGGGTGTCGAGCCAGCCGAGCCCCTGCACGATCTGGTACTGCGAGATCAGGTAGACCTGCGAGGGCACGAGCAGGATCGACAGCACGATCGCGAGCAGGGCCGCCCGGCCGCGGAACCGCATCCGGGCGAAGGCGTACCCGGCGAGCGTGCACAGGACGATCTGCGCGATCGTGCGGATGATCGTGACGTATACCGACGTGCCGAGCTGGCTGAGGAACGGCAGGCGTTCGAAGACCTGCGCGTAGTTCTGCCACTGCAGCTCCCCCGGCCAGAAGACCGGCGTGACGGACTGCACCTGCGCGTTCGTGGAGAGCGACATGATGATCTGCCACAGGAACGGGAAGGCCATCGCGAACCCGCCGATGCCGAGCACGACGTGGATCCACCAGTGGCTGCCGCCGCGACGGCCGGGTCGGCGTGCGGCCCGAGGCGGTGTGACGGTGGCGGTCATCCCTGCACCCACTTCCGTTGGACGCGGAACTGCACGAGCGTGACGATGCCGATGAGCAGGAAGATCACCATCGCGATCGCGGCCGCGAAGCCCTTGTCGTTGTCGATGAACCCGGCGCTGTAGAAGTAGAAGACGAGCGACATCGTCTTCGGGATCACCGGGTTGGTGCTGCCGAGGATCGCGTACAGCAGGTCGAACAGCTGGAAGCTCGAGATCGTCGTGACGATCACCACGAAGAAGATGCTCGGGCTGAGCAACGGCACGGTCACCGACCGGAACTGCCGCCACCGGCTCGCGCCGTCGAGCTCCGCGGCCTCGTAGAGCTCCGGCGGGATGTCCTTGAGCCCGGCGCCGAGGATGATCATCGAGAACCCGAGGGACGACCAGAGGCCGACCAGGCTCACCGCGATCAGCGCGAAACCGGGGGTCGAGATCCAGTACGGGCCGTCGATCCCGAAGTTCCCGAGGAACCAGTTCACGATGCCGTAGTCGCCGTTGTACATGATGCGCCAGACCAGGGCGATCGCCGCGGGCATGGCGACGTACGGCAGGAAGAAGAGCACCCGGTAGAACTGCGCGAACCGCAGCCCCGGGGTGTTCAGCAGGCTGGCGAGCCACACCGCGATCGGGATCCCGGCGAGGACGATCACGGTGTAGATCACCGTGTTGAGCAGCGACTGGTACAGCTGCGGGTCCCCGACGAGCCGGACGTAGTTGGCGACGCCGGTGAACGTGGCGCCCCCGAAGACGCCCCAGCTGGTGAACGAGTACCAGAACGTCTGGATGATCGGCCAGATGTAGAAGGTGCCGACGCCGACGAGCAACGGGAGCACGAAGAGCCACGGCCACCAGCCGTCGGTCCGTCGTGGCGCTCGGCCGCCGTCGGCTCGCGGAGCGGGGGCACCCCGCCCGGACGAACGTGTCGTCCGGGCGGGGGCGGCTGCGGCCGGGGGCCGCTCGGTGTTGATCGTCACGCGCGGGTCCTACTTTTCCTTGGCGAGGGCGGCGTCCATCTTCTGTGCGAGGTCCTCTGCCACCTGGTCGACGGGCTTCGACCCGTCGAAGGCACTCGGCAGCAGGGTGGTCTCGAGGGTGTTCCAGGCGGCGGTGTTCTTCGACACCGGCAGCGGCTTCGCGTAGTCCACCGCGTCGAGGAACACCTGCAGGTCGGCGTCGGGCATCGTCTTCGTGAAGGCGCTCTGCGTGCCCTCGTACGCCGGGATGACCGCGCCCATGTCGCCCTGCTGCTGCTGGGCCGTCTCGCCAGCGAGGTAGACCTGCAGCGCCTGAGCGGCGGCCTTGTCCTTGCTCGCCTCGGAGACGACGTTCGAGACGCCGTGGATGACGGTCGCCTGCTCCTTGCCCTTCGGCAGCGGGTATGCGACGACGTCCTTCTCCATCTCGGTGCCGGTCAGCGCGGAGCGGAACCAACTGCCGCCCTGGTACATCGCGAGCTTGCCCGAGGTGAACCACTGGTCGGCCGTGGTGTCGGTGAGCTGCTTGATCGAGGGCGATGCCCCCGAGTCGATCAGGTCGGTCCAGAACTGCAGGCCGTCCTCGGAGGCCTTCGTGGCGTACTCGGACTCGGTGCCGTCCGCGTTCACGACCGATCCCCCGGCCTGCAGGATCGTGTTGTAGTACGTCGTCTGGCCGTCCATGCCGCCGGCTGCCCCGTAGGCGCCCTTCGCCTTCAGCTTCTCGGACAGCTCGGCGCCGGTCTGCTGGAAGTCGTCCCACGTCCAGTCCTCGGACGGCAGGTCCATGCCGGCCTGCTCGAACAGCGACTTGTTGACCCAGACGCCGATGGTGTCGAAGTCCTTCGGCACGCCGTACTGGGTGTCGTCGTACGTGTACAGGTCGTTGAGTGCGCTCGAGTACTTCGACGCGTCGATGTCACCCGACTCGACCTCGCCGGTGATCGGCGCGAGCTTGCCGTTGGCCGCGTACAGCTGGAAGTTCGGGCCGTTCATCCAGAACAGGTCGGGCAGGGTGTTGCTCGAACCCTGGGTCTGCAGCTTCGTCCAGTAGTTGGCGAACGGCGTGACGTCGACGCTCACCTTGATGTCCGGGTACTCCTCGTTGAAGCCCTTCAGGTTGGCCTTGATGGCCTTGACCTGGTTCTCGTCCCAGACGGCGTAGGTCAGGGACGCCTTGGTGTCCTTCGGCGCGGCCTCGTAGTCGCCGCCGGAGCCGGACGCGCCGGACGACGAGGAGCAGCCGGCCAGGAGCGCTGCCGCGCCGAGTGCGGCGACGGCGCCGAGGAGGACGCGGCGCACGCCGGTTCCTCGGGTGGGGATGTGTGCGGTCATCGGGGTGTCCTTTCGCACGGCCGTCAGGAGCCGACGGTCTGGGCGGGATGCGGGGTGGAGGGGGTGGAGTGCGGGGCGTTCGACGTGAAGTGCGCGATGGTCTCGGCCGGCAGGGGCGGGACGTCGATGGGGACGGACCCGTTGCGGAGCGAGCGCGTGGCCAGCGCGCCGGCGGCGACCGCGGCACGGGCCGCGATCGGGGAGAGCTCCGACGGTTCGCCGAACGCGACGGACCGCAGGAACTCGGTCATGGTGAGCAGGTCGGCATCGGCATGCCCGTCCTCGACGCCGTCGATCGGGTACTCGCGGTCCCCCGTGGTGTCCCAGCCGCGGCGGTGCGTCCAGACCTTCACGACGCCCCCACCGGTGTCGCCGATGTTCTCGAGGCGTCCCTCGGTACCGATGACGGTGTAGTTCCGCCAGTAGTCCGGGGTGAAGTGGCACTGCTCGTAGCTGGCCTGCACCCCGTTGTCGAGCGTCATCATCACCATCGAGACGTCCTCGACGTCGACGACGGGGTTCAGCCCGGTCTGGGCGAGCGGCGGCCAGTTGTCGTGGGAGAACCAGTCCCCCATGAGCTCGCCGCTGCGGTCGCGTCGGTCGGTGACGTCGCCGTAGACCGACAGCGAGCCCATCCCGACGACCCGGGCGGTGTCACCCCCGCCGAGCGCGTGGATGACGTCGAGGTCGTGGCTCGCCTTCTGCAGGAGCAGGGAGTTCACCTTGCTGCGGTCGGCGTGCCAGTCCTTGAAGTAGTAGTCGCCACCGTTGCCGACGAAGTGCCGGCACCAGACGGCCTTGACCTGGCCGATCTCGCCGCGGTCGACGATCTCGCGCATCAGGCGGACGACGGCGGCGTGCCGGAAGTTGTGCCCGACGTACAGTGGCGTCCCGGTCTCCGCCGCGGTGTTCAGGACGGCGTCGGCGTCCTCGACCGTGATGGCCAGCGGCTTCTCGAGGTAGACGGCGATGCCCGCGCGGAGCAGGTCGATCGCGATCTCGGCGTGGGTCCAGTCCGGCGTGGTCACGATGGCCGCGTCGACGTGACCGGTGAGGTCACGGTGGTGTTCGACCACCAGGGCGTCCGGGTACTCGTCGTGCCCACGGTCCCGGCCGGCCGCGGTGACGTCCGCGACGGCCACGACCCGGGCCTGCAGCGACGGGTCGTCGGCGGTTGCCTCGGCCACGTGGCGGGCGATGGCGGACCGCTGGCCCATCCCGATCACCGCGACGCGGAGTCCTGCGTTGTCAGCGCCCATGCTCATCGCTCCCTTGCGTGAATGTGACGCCCATGATGCCGAATCGATCATGAATGCACAATAGGCGCTCACGGATCGCTCACGCATCCGTGCCGGGGAGGGTTTTACACGATCGAAACGTCCGGACCGGTCCGGGATGGCCGCGGGGGCGCTCAGTCGGCGACGACGAGCTCCACGCCGGCGCTGGCCAGGTCAGCGGCGAACGAGGCAGGCACCGGCTGGTCGGTGACCAGGACGTCGATGCGGTCGAGCGGGCAGATCCGGGCGAAGGTCGACCGTTCGATCTTGGTCGAGTCGGCGACCACGACGACGCGTCGTCCGACCGAGGCGAAGTGGCGGCTGACCTCGGCCTCGCCCTCGTGCATGGTCGTCGCACCGTACTGGCCGGTGAGGCCGTCGACGCCGAGCACCACGAGGTCGAGGGCGAACTCGTCGAGGGTGTCCCGGACGAGCGGCCCGACGAGCTCGTAGGACTGCCGCCGCGCCACACCACCGGTGACCACGATCTTCACGTTCGCGCGGACGGACAGCTCGTACCCGACGTTCAGGGCGTTCGTGACGATCGTGATGCCGAACTCGCCGTCGGCGCGGATGAACCGCTCGCTCTTGCCGAGTTCACGCGCGACCTCGGTCGTGGTCGTCCCGCCGTTGAGGCCGACGGTCTCCCCCGGCTGCACCAGTCGAGCGGCCGCGCGGGCGATCGCCGTCTTGGCTTCGGCCTGCCGGGCGATCTTGTACTGCAGCGGGAGCTCGTACCCGGCCCCGAGTGCTGCCGCGCCCCCGTGCGTGCGCGTGACGAGCCGCTGGTCGGCGAGGGTGGCGAGGTCACGGCGGGCCGTCGCGGCGGAGATCCCGAGCAGCTCCCCGATCTCGGCGATCGACACGTTGCCGCGTTCGCTCACCAGTTCGAGCAGGGCGTTCAGCCGCTGTTGGGGGGTCATGACGGTCATCCTACGGCGTCACCACCGTCGCCCGATGATCGGAAATGACGTTTTCCCCTTCCCTTGCGCACGATCGCTCGCTACGCTTCCTGATCATCGATCACCCGGATCGATCCGGACCCGGAAGGCTCCCATGACCGACACCTTCGTGAGCGCTGAACTGGCCTCGCAGCCGGAGACCTGGCGTGCAGCCGCCGCGCTCCTGCCGACCTTCGCCGACGCGCTCCCCCAGCCGGGCGAACGCGTGGCCGTGATCGGCTGCGGCACGAGCTGGTTCATCGCCATGAGCTACGCCGTCGCCCGTGAGCAGGCGGGCCTCGGCGTGACCGATGCCTTCGCCGGGTCGGAGTACCCCGCGTCCCGCGAGTACGACCGCGTGCTCATGATCAGCCGCTCGGGCACGACGACCGAGATCGTCGACCTGCTGCAGGCCCTGCCGTCCCAGCGGACCGTCCTGATCACGGCCGTCGCCGACAGCCCCGCTGCGGCCGTCGCCGACCAGGTGGTCGCCCTGCCGTTCGCCGACGAGCGCTCGGTCGTCCAGACCCGCTTCGCCACCACGACGCTCGCACTGCTGCGGGCGTCCATCGGTGACGACGTCGACGCCCTCGCCGCTCAGGCCGAGACCGCGCTGACGGTGCCGATCGACGACCTGCTCGACGCCGAGCAGGTCTCGTTCGTCGGTCGTGGGGCAGCCGTCGGCCTGACGTTCGAAGCCGCGCTGAAGACGCGTGAGGCCGCGCAGTTCTGGGCCGAGTCCTACCCGGCGATGGACTACCGGCACGGTCCCATCGCGATCGCCCAGCCCGGACGGCTCGTCTGGTCGCTCGGCGCCGCACCCGAGGGCCTGGCCGGCGAGGTCGCCGCCACCGGCGCCCGATTCGTCCAGCACGACCTCGACCCGATCGCCGGACTCGTCGTGGTGCACCGGTTCGCCGTCGCCCTGGCCGAGGGACGCGGGCTCGACCCGGACAACCCCCGGTCGCTCACCCGGTCGGTCATCCTCACCTGATGGGTGGCGCAGGCGCGGTGCTCGGGGTCGACGTCGGCGGCACGGGCATCAAGACCCGGCTGACGACCGCCGACGGACTCGTCCTCGACGAGACCCGGGTACCGACGCCGCGCGACGACCCGGACGCTGAGCGCCTCGCCGCCGTCGTCGCCGGACTGGCCGCACAGGCCCAGCGACGGGCGCAGCTCGGAGCGATCGGGCTGGTGACCCCCGGCGTCGTCGACGAGACCCGCGGCACCGTGGACCTGTCGGTCAACCTCGGGTGGCGCGACGTCCCGGTGCGTGACCTCGTCCGTGCCGAGCTCCTGCTCCAGGGGATCGACGTGCCGCTCGCCTTCGGCCACGACGTCCGCGCCGGCGCCCTGGCCGAGGTCCGGGCCGGCGACCAGGAGCTCTCGCGGGGGTCGGTCTCGTTCGTGCCGGTCGGCACCGGGCTCGCGAGCGCCCTGGTGGTCGACGGTGCCGTCGTGTCCGGCGGCGGCTGGGCGGGGGAGATCGGGCAGGTCCGCATCCAGACCGGCCCGCACGCGGGCCACCGCGTCGAGGAGATCGCGTCCGCCGGGGGAGTCGCACGTCGTTCCGGTGCTCCGTCCGCACACGCCGCCATGCTCCTGGTCCGCCAGGGCGACCCCGCAGCCCGTGCGGTCTGGGACGACTGCGTCGCGGTCCTGGCCGATGCGCTCGCCTGGACCACCGCGGTGGCCGGGGTCCACACGATCATCGTCGGCGGGGGACTCGCCGAGTCCGGACCGCTGCTGCTCGACCCGCTGCGCGACGCCGTCACGGAGCGTCTGCAGGGCGTCCGTGTCCCCGTCATCGTCCCCGCCCGGCACGGCGACGCAGCCGGCGCCATCGGAGCGGGGATCCTCGCACGCGCGCTGCTCGAGACCGAAACCGGGGTCCTGCTGTGACCACCCTCGTCCGGGCCCGTCGCATCGTCACGGCCCAGGCAGACCTGCACGACGGCTGGCTCGTCATCGGTGACGACGACACCGTACTGGCGACCGGCACCGGGGCCCCGATGCGCACGGACACCGCCGTCACCGTCGACGGCGCGGTCGTGCCCGGGTTCGTCGACCTGCACGCCCACGGGGCGCTCGGGCACGACTTCGCCGGGTGCTCCGCCGAGGACGCCCGCGCCGCCGCTGGGCACCACCGGTCACGGGGCACGACCACCCTGGTCGGGTCCATCGCCACGGGCGAGCGCGCGGACACCGTGGCGGCCCTCACCCGGCTCCGGCCGCTCGTCGCGGACGGCACGCTTGCCGGGCTGCACCTGGAGGGGCCGTGGCTCGCGCCCGCCCGTCGCGGGGCGCACCGCGTGGACCTGCTGCACGCCCCGGACCCCGCCGAGGTCGACGCCTACTGCGACGCCGCCGGTGGCGTCCTGCGGATCGTCACGCTCGCGCCGGAGCTGCCGGGTGCACTCGACGCCGTCGCCCGCTTCGTTGACGCCGGGGTCGTCGTCGCCATCGGCCACACCGACGCCACCGCCGAGCAGACCCGCCGCGCGGTCGACGCCGGAGCCTCGCTCGTCACCCACCTGTTCAACGGGATGCCCCCGCTGCACCACCGTGCGCCCGGGCCGGTCGGGGTCGCGCTCTCCGACGACCGCGTGCTGCTCGAGTGCATCGTCGACGGCCACCACCTCGACCCGGTCGCCGTCGACATCGTCCAGCGCAGCGCTCCGGGCCGGATGGTCCTGGTCTCCGACGCCATGGCGGCGACCGGCTGCCCCGACGGCGCGTACACGGTGGCCGGATCGGCGGTGACCGTCCGCGACGGGCTCGCCGTGCTCGCCGACGGTTCGTCGCTGGCGGGCAGCACGATCACGGTCGCCGACGCCGTCCGCCGCCTGCTCGACGCCGGGACCGACCTGCCCGAGGTCGTCTCGGCGTCCGCGGGGCGTGCGGCACGCCTGCTCGGGGCTCCTGCACCGCTCAGCGTGGGCGCTCCCGCCGACCTGGTCGTGCTCGACCCGGATCGCGGCAGCGTCCGAGCCCTGCCGACGGCGGTGGTCGCGTGATCCTCGTCGTCACCCCGAACCCGGCCGTCGACGTGACCTACCGGGTCGCCGAACAGCGCATCGGCGAGACCCAGCGTGTCCTCGAGGTCCAGCGGCGCCCCGGCGGCAAGGGCCTGAACGTCGGACGGGTCCTCGCCGCCACCGGTGTCCCGACCCACGCCGTGCTGCCCCTCGGCGGCGACGGCGGGCACTGGATCACCCATGCCCTCGACGGGCTCGGGCTCGCCCACACCGACGTCGCCGTGCGAGGTGAAACCCGCACGACCGTGACGGTGGTGGACGACCTCGCGCACCCGACGATGTTCGGCGAGCCCGGACCCGTGCTCAGCCCGGACGAGTGGGACGCGGTCACCGCCGCGGTCGAGCAACTGCTCGACGGCGACGGCGATGCCGCCGATGCCGCTCCCGCCGCTGCCCTGGTCGTGTCAGGCTCCCTGCCCCGCGACACCGACCCCACGGTCGTCGCCCGCTGGGTCACCGCCGCCCGCCGCCGAGGGGTGCTCTCCGTGGTCGACTGCTCGGGCACCGCGCTGCTGGCTGCCGCCTCGGCCGGGGCGACGGTCTGCAAGCCCAACCGCGAGGAACTGCTCGAGGCCACGGGCGCCGACGACGAGCGATCTGGAGCACTCCGGCTCCTCGGACTCGGCGCGACGGTCGTCGTGGTCTCTCGCGGCTCCGACGGCATCGCCGCCCACACCGCCGAGCACGTGCTCGAGGTGCCTGCGGTCCCCGGGGTCTCGGGCAACCCGACCGGCGCCGGTGACGCAGCCACCGCCGGGCTCGTCGGTGTCCTCGTCGAGGTGCTCGTCGGTGCCGGTCTCCCTGCGCCCGACGGCAGCGTCCCGGCCCCAGACGGCGCCACCCTGCTCCGCGCGCTGCGGTCCGCCGCCGCACACGGCGCTGCCGCCGTCCTGCAGCCGGTAGCCGGCGCAGTCGACCCGGCTGACGTCGACCGCTTCCTGTCCACCCCGCCCGCTCCTGCTCCCGCATACCACCGAACGAGGACCTCCGCATGATCACCGACCTCGCCCTCACCGGCCTGCTCGACACCGCCCGCACGGCACGCCGCGGGGTCGGTGCGTTCAACGTGGTGCTGCTCGAGCACGCCGAGGCGATCGTCTCCGGCGCCGAGCTGGCCGGGCTGCCGGTGATCCTGCAGATCAGCGAGAACTGCGTCCGGTACCACGGCGGCCTCGCACCGATCACGACCGCGACCCAGGCCGTCGCACGGGCCGCCGACGTCGAGGTCCTCGTGCACCTCGACCACATCGAGGACCCCGAGCTGGTGGCGGCCGGCGTCGACCTGGGCGTCGACTCGGTCATGTACGACGGTTCGCACCTGGACTTCGCCGCCAACGTGGCAGCGACCCGCGAGCTCGCTGCCCGTTGTCACGCCGCGGGCGTCGCGATCGAGGCCGAGCTCGGCGAGGTCGGCGGCAAGGACGGCGTGCACGCCCCGGGCGTCCGCACCGATCCGACCGACGCCGCCGCGTTCGTGGCCGACACCGGGGTCGATGCACTGGCGGTCGCGGTGGGGACCTCGCACGCGATGCAGACCCGCGAGGCGTCGGTGGACCGTGACCTGGTCGAGCGCCTCCGTGCCGCGGTGCCGGTGCCGCTCGTGCTGCACGGGTCCTCGGGCCTGTCCGATGACGAACTCCGCGGCGCCGTACACGCGGGGATGACGAAGATCAACATCTCGACGCACCTGAACGGGCTGTTCACCCGTGCGCTCCGCACCGTGCTCGACGAGCGGCCGGACGTCGTCGACCCGCGCAAGTACGTGTCGGCGGGCCGGGACGCCATCGCCACCGAGACGGCACGGCTGCTGACGCTCCTGCACGCCTGACGCGCGAGCGGGCGCGAGCTGGCGCTCAGCAGAGCGGGACGTTCACCGCCAGCCCGCCCATCGCGGTCTCCTTGTACTTCGACGACATGTCCGCCCCGGTCTGCCGCATCGTCTCGACGACCTGGTCGAGCGACACGTGGTGCACCCCGTCCCCGCGCAGGGCCATCCGGGCGGCGTTGATCGCCTTGTTCGCCGCGATCGCGTTCCGCTCGATGCACGGGATCTGCACCAGGCCACCGATCGGGTCGCAGGTCAGCCCGAGGTTGTGCTCCATCGCGATCTCGGCGGCGTTCTCGACCTGCTCCGGCGTGCCCCCGAGGACCTCGGCGAGCCCTGCAGCCGCCATCGACGCCGCCGAACCGACCTCGCCCTGACAGCCGACCTCGGCGCCGGAGATCGACGCCCGTTCCTTGTAGATCGACCCGATCGCCCCGGCGGTGAGCAGGAACCGCACGACGGCGTCGTCCCGTTCAGCGGCAGAGGCGTCGGCGACCGTGGGCACGTAGGTGAGCGCGTAGTACAGGACCGCGGGGATGATGCCGGCTGCGCCGTTCGTCGGGGCGGTGACGACGCGGCCTCCGGTGGCGTTCTCCTCGTTGACCGCCATGGCGACGAGGTTCACCCACTCCATCGCGAACAGCGGGTCGTGGTCGGGGTCCTCGCGGGTGAGCTGCTCGTGCCAGGTGGCGGCGCGACGACGGACGTCGAGTCCCCCGGGCAGGCACCCGCCCCGGCGGACGGATCGGTCGACGCACGACTCCATCACGCCGTGGATCCCGAGCAACCCCGAGCGGATCTCGGCGTCCGTCCGAGTGACGGCCTCGTTCGCCAGGGCGACGCCGCTGATCGGCAGGCCGGAACCGGCACACGCGGCGAGCAGCTCCGCGCCGCTCGAGAACGGGTACGGCACGGCGTCGTCGACGGGGATCGCGGCACCGGCGACGGCAGCGGATGCGTCGGCCGCGGGCTCCGCCGCCTCGTCCCGTGCGATGAACCCACCACCGATCGAGTAGTAGGTCTCGTCCGCCAGATCGGCACCGGCGGCGTCACGGGCACGCAGCCGCATGGCGTTCGGGTGCCGGGGCAGCATCGTCAGGGGGTGCAGGACGATGTCGGCGAGGCGGAACGGCACGCTCGCACCGCCGTCGAGCCGCAGGACACCGTCGCGTTCCAGGGCGTCGAGCGCGAGGACCATGGCATCGGGGTCGACGGTCTCCGGGTGCGACCCCATGAGCCCGGCGACGACGGCACCGAGGGTGCCGTGACCCTGCCCGGTCGACGCGAGGGACCCGTACAGGTCGACCACCACGGACGCGACGGGCAGGCCACGGACAAGGGTGGCGAACTCGGCACCGGCCCGCATCGGGCCGACGGTGTGCGAGCTCGAGGGGCCGACACCGACGCTGAACAGATCGAAGACGGAGACCGGCACGCCGCCACACTAACCCGTCCGGACGGACCGGTGCTCAGCGCCGCCGACCACCCTCGGGCGGCATCACGAACCACAGCACGACGTACGCGATCCACAGCGGCCCGGGGAAGAAGCTCAGGATGACCCAGACCACCCGGACCAGGGTGCGCGACAGGTTGAAGCGGTCGGCGAGACCGGCGCAGACACCGGCCAGCAGACGACCGTTGCGGGGACGGGAGAGTGTGCTCATACCGACGACGCTACGCAACGCCGCCGGTCGAGCGCATCCGGGACGCACCCCGAGCGTGGTGGGGGAAACCCCCGGACCGGCCCTGAGCGACCCTGGGATCAGGGGATGAGGACGATCTTGCCGCGGGTGTGGCCCTGCTCGAGCTCCTCGAAGGCGTCCTGCACGCGGTCGAGCGGGTAGGTCGCGGCGACGGGCACCTCGATCGCACCGTTCGCGACCTCGAGGGCGAGCGCCCCGAGGATCTCCGGGTCGGCGGTGTCCGCGCTGCCCGAGGCCTTCGCCCCGACCTCGGCGGCCTCGTCGAACGCGATGATCGTCTCGATGCGGTCGACCGGTACCCCGAGGGCGATGCCGAGCCGGACGTACTCGGCGCCGTGGGTGTCGATCACGGCGTCGACGCCGTTCGTCGCGAGTTCGGTGATGCGCTCCTGCAGCCCGTCGCCGTACGCGACCGGCCGTGCACGCTTGGAACGGAGCCACTCGTGGTTCGCCTCGGACGCGACGGCGATGACGTCGATGCCCTCGTTCGCGAGCAGCTGGGTGACGAAGCCGCCGACCCCGCCCGCGGCGCCGGACACCACGACGGTCTCGCCCGGACGCGGATCGACCGCACGGACGGCCGCGGCCGCGGTGGTCGCGATGACGTCGAGGCCACCCGCCACGGTCCAGTCGAGCAGGCGTGGCTTCTGGACGACCTGGACGGCCGGCACGGAGACGTACTCGGCCTGGCTCGCGCGGTCCCACGACCAGCCGATGACCTCTTCGCCCTCGTCGACGCCGTCGACTTCGGCCCCGACGGCCACCACGATGCCGGCGAAGTCGGTGCCCTGCCCGGACGGCAGGTCGCCACCGAACGCGCCCTGGCGGATGGCGGACTCACCGGGGTTGATGCCCGCGGCGCGGACGCGGACGAGCACCCGCCCGGGCGTCACCTCGGGAACGGGCACCTCGGCGACGTGCAGGACCGATCGGTCACCCCACTCGTCGAAGCGGACAGCGCGCATGGTCTCCGGGATATCAGTCATCGGCACCGACGCTACCCCGGCGCGCGGTACACGGTCTGCGTGGACCGCTCCATCCCTGCGAGGACGCGAAAGGGAGAGGGTGCGAGACTGGGGGCATGCCCATCCTGAACAAGGACATGCAGGTCTGCATGTCGCTGGCCGCGCGACCGAGCAACATCGGCACCCGGTTCCACAACTACCTGTACGACGAGCTCGGCCTCAACTTCCTGTACAAGGCGTTCACCACGACCGACCTGCCCGGCGCCGTCGCCGGCATCCGTGCGCTCGGGATCCGCGGTTGCTCCGTGTCGATGCCCTTCAAGGAGGCGATCATCCCGCTGGTCGACCACATCGAGGACTCCGCCGCCGCGATCCAGTCGGTCAACACGGTCGTGAACGACGACGGCGTGCTCACCGCGTCGAACACCGACTACGAGGCGATCGCCGCCCTGCTCGGGTCCCACGAGGTCGACCCGGCTTCGCGCGTGCTGCTCCGCGGCTCGGGCGGCATGGCCAAGGCCGTCACGGCGGCGTTCCGCGGTGCCGGCTTCGACCGGTTGACGGTCGTCGCCCGCAACGAGCAGACCGGCCCGGCCCTCGCATCGCAGTACGGCTACGAGTGGGTCGCCGACGAGCGGGAAGCGGGGGAGACCGACCTGGTCGTCAACGTCACCCCGCTCGGCATGCGCGGCGACCAGCAGGACGCACTCGCCTTCGCGCCGGAACGGATCGAGGCGGCGCACACCGTCTTCGACGTGGTCGCGTTCCCGTCGGAGACCCCGCTCGTGCGGGCGGGCCGCGACGCCGACAAGCACGTCATCACCGGCGCCGAGGTCATCGCCCTGCAGGCAGCCCGCCAGTTCGAGCGGTACACGGGCGTCGCCCTGACCGACGACCAGGTGGCGCGGGCCAGCGAGTTCTCGCGCGCCGAGTAGTCGACGCACCCACAGGGCGGACGGGAGGTGGGCCCCACCCGCCGGTTCCGGCGTGACGCGCCAGCGGCACGACGGCCGTGACGGGAGGGACGTGGCGGCACCGCCACGGGCCTCCCGTCCGTCTCGTGGGACGTCTCAGGCGTTCGCCGCGCGCCCGACGGCCACCCACTCGAGGCGGCGGAGCGTCTCGCGGTTGCGGATCCAGATGAGCGGCTGCATGAGGAAGTCGGGCACGTACGAACCAGGCCCGGCCACCGCGTTCTCGGTGATCGTGACCTTGCTGCCGTGCCGGTGCGGTTCGACCGTCAGTTCGACGCGGGCCTCGCCGATGGGCCAGCCCTTCGGCTGGATGACCATGCGGTGCGGCGGCTCCCACACCAGCGACGTCGTGACGTCGTTGATGACGATCGGCCACGCGCCGAACGAGTGGTGCAGGTGGGTGCCGACCTGCGGCCAGCCGGACTCCTCCTTGCGCATGCGCGAGGCCCCGACCACCCAGGTCGTGTAGAGCCACCCGTCGCCGAGCACGTCGAAGACGGCTTCGGGACGGCAGTGCAGGATGCGGACGTTCTTCGCCATGGTGATCAGCCTTCCGGGGTGAGGTCGACGTCCTCCGGCAGGCCGAAGGTGTGCCGGAGTGCGCTCTTCGCCGCGTGCCACCCGGCCATCCCGTGCACGCCGGGGCCGGGCGCGGAGGACTCGGAGCACAGGTACATGCCGCCGCCCATCCGCCACGGGTCGCTGGACAGGACGGGGCGCTTGACGAGCTGCCAGAAGCTCGCGGCACCGGCGGCGATGTCGCCACCGACGTAGTTCGGGTTGTACTCGCCCATCTGCACGGCGGTGCGGGAGCTCGACGACAGGATCGTGTCGCGGAACCCCGGCGCGAACCGCTCGATCTGGCGGGTGACGGCCGCGGTCGGGTCGACGTCCGACCCCGCCGGGACGTGCGCGTAGGCCCAGAAGACGTGCTTGCCCTTCGGGGCGCGGGTCGGGTCCACCACGGTCGGCTCCGCCCCGAGCACGTACGGGCGCTCGGCGTGCTGCCCGTGCGCCACCGCCCGTTCGGCCTCCGCGATCTCCTGGCGGGTCCCGCCGATGTGCACGGTCCCGGCCTTCCGCAGCGACTCGTTGGTCCACGGCACCGGGTCGGACAGCGCGAAGTCGACCTTCGCCGCCGCGTTGCCGAACCGGAAGCGACGCAGTGCACCGCGCTTCGGGGTCGGGATCTGCTTGCCCGCGATCCGGAGCATGCCCGGCACGCTCGTGTCGAACAGCACCGCCTTCGCCGGGGTGAGGTCACCGAGCGATCGGACCTCCTGCCCGGTGACGATGCGGCCGCCGTGCGCGACGAGGTCGGCCGCGAGCGCGTCGACGATCGCCTGGCTGCCGCCGATCGGCACCGGCCAGCCGCGGGCGTGCGCGTACGAGCCGAGTGACAGTGCCGCCGCCGCGGTGGAAAGGGACGGCAGGTGCTGGATCGAGTGCGCCGCGACGCCGGACACCATCGCCGGGGCGGCCTCGCCGCGGAAGCGCAGGTTCCACGCGGCGGTGCCCTGCTCGAGCGCCCGCAGACCGAAGCGCAGAACCGTCAGGGGGTGCCGCGGCACGTGCAGCAGCGCGTCGGTCGCGAAGTCGGCGACCTGGTCGGCGTTCTCCGCCAGCGGGGCCATCAGCTGCTTGAAGGCCGGCCCGTCCACCCCGAGCTCGGCGGCGGTGCGGTCGAGGTCCTGGTAGGCGATGCCGGCGCGGCCGCCGTCGAGCGGGTGGCCGTACTGCACCTCGGGCAGGCGGAGTTCGATGCGCTCCTCCATCCGGAACAGTCGGAAGAACTCGGACTGCAGGGCCATCGGGTGCACGGCGGAGCAGACGTCGTGCAGGAAGCCGGGCAGGGTGAGCTCGGCCGTCCGGGCGCCGCCGCCGATGGTGTCGTTCCGTTCGACGACCTCGACCGACAGTCCGGCGCGTGCGAGCGTCACCGCTGCCGCGAGCCCGTTCGGTCCCGCTCCGACGACCACCGCATCAACCATGCACCGAGCCTAGGGACTCGTGACTGCGTGTGGTGTCGGTCAGATCACCGAGGCGCCTGTCGACACCGCCACTCGCTTCCGATCCAGGACGTCGTCGATACGGTGCGCACCGGTGATGAACGCTGCTGCGTCGGGGTCGATCGTTCGATCATCGCGCCCCTCGTCGCACCCCTCTGAGACAGCAATCGCCCCAGGAGTCCGGCGAGCCGAATGGTCCTGGGGCGTTACTCGATGAGCGTATCGAAGATGCCCCGGTATATCAAGTACCGGTCAGGTGCGCGAGGTGTCGGGATCAGCCGGGTCCGACTCGTCCTGGTCACCGTCGGCGTCGTCGGGCTCGTCGGCGTCGACCGGGGTCGATCCGACCGGGTGCTCGGCGAGCAACGCGGCGAAGTCCTCGTCGAGCATCTGCTGCAGCCGGTCGTCACGGCCGATCTCGTAGTCGTCGGCCGGGCGCTGGGCCCAGCCGAGCCGCCCGACGACGGTGGTGCCGATGTCGTCCCAGGCGCGGGCCCGCGCGGCGAGCACGATGCCGTCGACGAAGTGCTGGTCGTCGCGCCGCTTGTCGAGCATGGTGGCGAGCTGCTCGTACGTGGCCTCGCGCATCCGGAGCTTCAGGTCGTCGCCCCGCCGGTAGTCGTGCTGGTGGCGGGAACGGCCCTTCTGCTTGCTCGAGGTGGAGCGGATCTCCCGCATGCGTGCGGCGTCGCCCCGCTGTTCCTCGGCCATGCGGTGGAGTTCCTCGCGCGTGGCCTCGGCGATGAGCGCGTGGTCGAAGTACCCCTGGTCACGCAGGGCGTTCGTGATGATGCGGTTGGCCACCGCGATGGTGACGGCGGCCTTCGCGATGAGGAAGCCCTCGTCGACCGCCCGCTTCAGTTCGACCTGGCTGATGGGTCGATCGCGCACGTCGTGGTTGCGTCGTCCGAACAAGGCCATGCTCCGACGATACCGACGATACCGGCGACCGGTGTCGGTCGGCCTGCACGACGGCGACGGGCGTCAGAGCAGCAGGCCGTACACCGCGACGTCGACCCGCTCGGGGCCGAGGGGCAGCGCGCCGCGCAGGGTGCCCTCGTGCGCGAAGCCGAGCCGCTCGGCGAGTCCTCTGCTCCGCGCGTTGTCGACCGCCGTCCGGATCTCCATCCGTGCAGACCCGCGCGCCCGGGCGACCCCGATCAGCACGGTGGCCGCCCGCCGGACGACACCACGGCCCTCCTGTCCGGCGTCCACCCAGTAGCCGAGCGATGCCTGGCCCAGGTACGGGTCGAACGTCAGCGAGGCCACCCCGACGATGCGATCGTCCGCGCGGATGACGCAGGGCAGCGCGCGGTCCATCGCGAACTGGCCGAGCAGCCGCTCGGTGTGCAGGTCGATGGCCTCGCGGGTCTGGGGGTCCCATGCCCAGGGCTCGGCGGCGCGCAGACGGTCGGTGTTGGCGTGCACGAGTGCGAGCACCTGGTCGACCGTCGTCAGGTCGCGCAGCGTCAGCGTGTAGCCGTCACCGAGGTCGCGTCCGAACGTCGTCACCGTTCCGACACTAGGCAGCCCTGCCTGTCACTCGTACCGGAGCGCCTCGATCGGGTTCTGCCGAGCGGCTCGTCGTGCCGGCAGGGTGCCCGCCAGGAACGCGATGAACATCACGACGAGGATGATCGTGGCGACGGACCCCGGCGCGAACTGCATGATCTGCAGCCCCGGCAGGTCCTTGAGGAGCGTGCCGGCCAGGACGTTCGAGATCCCGGTGCCGAGCAGGATCGCGACCCCGGCACCGATGGCGCTGCCGAGGAACCCGATGAACACCGCCTCGAGCGAGAACAGCGTGTAGACCTTGCCGCCACCCATGCCCATCGCCTTCATCAGGCCGATCTCGCGCGTGCGCTCCTGCACGCTCATGAGCAGGGTGTTGATGATGCCGAAGCCGGCAGCGACGAGCGCGATCACGGCGAAGGCGTTCAGGACCCCGACGATGCCGCTGATCACGGTCTGGAACTGACCGAGCTGGTCCTGGATGGTCTGACCGAGGAACCCGTCGTCGGCCAGGGACTTCTTGACCGTGGTGACGGAGGCGTCGGCGTCGAGCGTCGCGGTGGCGCTGGCGTAGGACGTCGCGATCGAGTCGGGCTTGCCGATCTCCTGCGCGGCCTGCATGGCGTCGGTCAACGCGGCGTTCGCCCCCGCACCGCTGCCGAACAGCGACTCGTTCTGCACCCCGACGACGGTGGCGGTGAGCGTGTGCGCCTTGCCCTGGTAGTCGTCGACGGCGAACGTGAGCTCCTTGCCGACGGCGGCCGACGCGCTGCCGAGGCCCATGTTCTTCAGGTAGTCGGTCGGCAGCATCACCTGGTTGGCGTCGGTCTCGTCGTCGAGCTGCTTGCCGCTCGCCAGGTCGGCGTCGAGCTCGCCGGCGTTGGCGGTGAGCGACACGACGTACTTGCCCTGGTCGCCGTACTCGGCGTACTTCGGTGCGAGGGCGACCGCGGGGCGGAGGCTCTTGATGCCGTCCGTCTTCTCGATCGCGTCGACGTCGGACTGCGACAGGTACGAGAACGACGCCGGGCCGCGGTCGACGCTCTGACCGGACGCCTCGGGGTCGTACTTCGCCGGGCCACTGTCGGTCGAGGTGGAGTCCACGGCCTTCGTGACGACCAGGGTGCCGTCGTCGCCGATCGAGGAGACCTGGCTGTCGATGTAGTTGCTGACGCCCGTGCCGATGGCCGAGGTGAGCGTGATCGTGAAGGCGCCGATGAAGATCGCGATGACGGTCAGGGTCGTGCGCAGCTTCGAGCGGAAGGTGTTCGAGACCGCGGTGCGCAGGAGGTCGAGGAAGTTCATGCGGAGTGCCTTCCGTGCGTGGCAGACGCATCGACCGCGTCGTCGGGTCCGCCGACGATCAGGCCGTCGCGGACGTTCACGCTGCGGTCGCAGCGTGCGGCGAGCTCTTCGTCGTGCGTGACCACGACGAGCGTGATCCCCCGCTCGCGCTGCAGCCCGAACAGCATGTCCTCGACCACCTGTCCGGTGTTCGTGTCGAGGTTGCCGGTGGGCTCGTCGGCGAAGATCACGCTCGGCTCACCGACCAGCGCCCGGGCGATGACCACGCGCTGCTTCTGGCCACCGGACAGGTCGTTGGCGTCGTTCTTGGCCTTGTCGGCCAGCCCGAGGGCGTCGAGCGCCGCCATGCCCCGGCGCTTCCGCTCGGCTCCGGAGACACCGGCGATCTTGAGCGGGAGCACGACGTTGTCGAGCACCGAGGTCTTCGGCGTCAGGAAGAACTGCTGGAACACGAACCCGAAGGTGCTGTTCCGGGTGCGGTTGACCTGCCGCGCACCGAGCGTCGCAGCGTCGGTGCCGTCGAGCAGCACCTGTCCGGCCGACGGCTTGTCGAGCAGTGCGAGCAGGTGCATCAGCGTTGACTTGCCGGAGCCGGACTTGCCGACGATCGCCAGGCTCTCGCCCTGGTGCACCGCCAGCGACACCCCCTTGAGCGCGTCGAACCGCGTCGCGCCGCGGCCGTAGGTCCTGGCGAGGTCACGGGCCTCGAGCACGGGAGTGGTCATGGGTTCACCGTAGTGTCCGATGCACGACTGCAAGTTTGCGTTTGCTGTAGATCATGTGACGTTCCGGTTACAGTCGGGCCATGCCCGACTCCGCGACGCCGTCAGAACTCGGTCTCCGTGACCGCAAGCGCATCGAGACCCGCAACCGCATCGCCGAGGCGGCTCGGTCCCTGGCCCTCGAGCAGGGCGTCGACGGCACCACGATCGAGCAGATCGCCGCTCGGGCCGACGTCTCCCCGCGGACGTTCTTCAACTACTTCGAGAGCAAGGAGGACGCGGTCCTCGGGCACACCGAGCTCGACCTCGAACCCGCCACCCTCGAGGCGCACCTGGCGGCCGTCGCGGGGGAGCCGGCGGCGCAGGCCGTCGTGGACCTGGCGTTCCTGGTGTTCGGGTCGTCGTTCGGCGACGAGCACGAGCGGCTCGAGCGCAAGGCCGTCATCGTGCGGTTCCCGCAGCTGATGCGTCGGCAGGTCGCGCGGATGACCACGGTCGCCGAGGCGATGACCGGCGCGGTGCGCACGATCCTCGAACGCGACCCGGCCTGGGGCCCGGAAGCCGCGACCCCGCAGGCGGCCGAGATGCTGCTCGGCATGTGCATGACGGGCTTGCGCAGTGCCGCTCGGCACGAGGGCTCCGACCCGGAGCAGGTGCGGGCCGCGGTGGTCGCGTCGATCCGCGACACGGCTGCGCGCATCGCCGCGGCCTGAGACGCGCCCACGAACGCAGGGGAGGCACGGTGCCAGCTGGCACCGCGCCTCCCGTCCGTTCGTGGGTGCGTCGAGAACGGTCAGGGCTTCGTGATGAAGCCCTCCTTGACCATCCAGTCGAAGGCGACGTCCGCCGGCTCACGTCCCTCGACGTCGACCTGACGGTTCAGCTCCTGCAGCACCGCGTCCGTGAGCTTCGGCGAGATCTGGTCGTAGATCCCCTCGAGCTGCGGGTACTCCTTGAGTGTCTTCGAGTCGATGACGGGCGCGACGTTGTACGCCGGGAAGAACCCCTTGTCGTCCTCGAGCACCGTCAGCCCGAGCGACTTGATGCGGCCGTCGGTGGTGAAGACCTCGCCGAAGTTGCACTTGCCCCGGTCGGTGGCCGTGTAGACCGTGCCGGTGTCGAGGATGCTGACGTTGCTGCTCGGCACCCCGTTCGACCCCGAACCACCGAGCTCCAAGCCGTACTTCTTGAGCATCGGCTTGAAGCCGTCGGCACGGGAGTTGAACTCCGACTCGACGCAGAACGTGCGCTGGTCGACCGGCAGCTTGGTGATGTCGGAGAGTGTCTTGACGTCCCCGAGATCCTTGACGGCCTCGTTGCGGACGGCGAACGCGTAGGTGTTGTTCATCGGCGCGGGTTCGAGCCACGTCAGCCCGTTGCCGGCGTCCTCCTTCTTCACCGCCGTCCACTGCTCGGTCTTGTCCGGGATCCCCTTCGTGTGACCCATGAAGGTCAGCCAAGCGGTACCGGTGTACTCGTACGTGAAGTCGGCCGCGTGCGAGGTCATCAGCTCACGGACCGCGACGCTGCCGGGCACGTTCGTCTCGTCGGTGACGTCGAACCCGGCGGCCTTGGCGGCGAGCACGGCGATCTTGCCGAGCACGAGCTGCTCGGTGAAGTTCTTCGACGTCACGGTGATGTGGGCGCCGGCCGGCAGGTCGTCGATGCGCTGGATGGAGCCGGCGCCGGCCTCGGGCACGAACGACGTCGCGGGCTGAAGGCCGCACCCGGTCAGGACGAGGGCGGTGGCACCGGCGACGAACGCGGCGGCTCCGACCCGGGTGCGGGTGCGGCGGGTGCTGCGTGTGCGGCGGGTCATCGGAGTCCCTTCGGTCGTGCGACCGTCTCGACCACGCGGCCGAGCCAGTCGATGGAGAGGGCGAGCAGGGCGACGAGCAGGGCCCCGGCGACCAGGAGCTTCGGCAGGAACAGCGTCACGCCCGTGGTGATGAGCAGACCGAGTCCGCCCGCACCGACGAAGGTGGCCAGGCTCGCCGTGCCGACGAGCAGCACGAGCGCGGTCCGGATGCCCGAGAGCATCACGGGCACCGCGAGCGGCAGTTCGACGCGCATCAGCACGCTGAAGGCGCTCATGCCCATGCCGCGACCGGCCTCGACCAGTCGGGCGTCGACGCTCTGCACGCCGATCATGGTGTTCCGGAGCACCGGCAGGATCGCGTAGAGCACGAGCGCGACGACGACGGACCGCGAGTTCAGACCGAGCCAGGCGGCGAGCAGCACGATGAGGCCGACGGCCGGGGCCGCCTGCCCGAAGTTCGCGACGGCGAGCACGTACGGGCTCGCCCGGCGCAGCGGCCCGCGGGTGAGCACGACGCCCAGCGGGATGCCGATCACGAGCACCAGGACCGTCGACTGCAGGGTCAGCACGAGGTGCTGGCCGGTGAGCGCCAGGATGTCCGCAGGGTTGAGCGTCGTGCGCTCCGTGGGGGTCAGGTCCGCCGTCGCGAGCCACACCGCGAAGCCGGCCAGGACGACCAGGATCGCGATCGGCTGGAACAGCAGGCCCTTCCACGAGGTGCGTGCACCGGTGGCGGGGCCGGCGACGGCGACTGCGCTCACAGGTCTTCTCCGGTGGGCATGGCCGACACCGGTGACGACGGCATGGTCTCGATCGGGTTCGTGTTCGTGCCGACCGGCGTGTAGGCCTGGTCGCCTGCGGCGGTCGCGCGGGAGCGGGTGATCGCCTCCATCACGGTCTCGACGGTGATGACCCCGCGGAACGCGTCACGACGACCGGTGACGAGTGCGGCGCCGGCGCTCGAGACGAGCATGGTGTCGAGCGCGTCGTTGAGCGTCGCTGCCTCGCCCACGACGGGCAGGCCGGGCTCGACGCCGTCGGGGATGCGGTCGAGGCGCTCGAGCTGTCGGCGCGACGGCCACCCGATCGGGCGCTGGCGGTGGTCGACGACGACGGCGTGCTGGTGCCCGCCGGCCTCGTTCATCCGCTGCAGCACGGCCTTGACCTCTTCGCCGGGCGAGCAGGTCACGGCCGACTCGACCTCGACGTCGCGCACGCGGTTCAGCGTGAGCTGCTTCAGGCCGGCACCGGAACCGATGAAGTTCTCGACGAACTCGTTCGCCGGCTCGGCCAGGATCCGCTCCGGGGTGTCGTACTGCACGATGTGCGCACCCTCGGTGAAGATGACGATCCAGTCACCGAGCTTCACGGCCTCGTCGAAGTCGTGCGTGACGATGACGATCGTCTTGTGCAGTTCCTCCTGGATGCGCAGGAGCTCGTCCTGCAGGCGCTGGCGGGTGATCGGGTCGACGGCGCCGAACGGCTCGTCCATGAGCAGGACGGGCGGGTCCGCCGCGAGCGCACGGGCCACGCCGACGCGCTGCTGCTGGCCACCGGAGAGTTCGCGGGGGAACCGGTCGCGGTAGGTGTCGGGGTCGAGCGAGACCAGGTCGAGCAGCTCGTCGACACGCGCCGCGATCTTCTCCTTCGACCAGCCGAGCATCTTCGGCACGATCGCGATGTTCGCCGCGACCGTCATGTGCGGGAAGAGCCCGCCGGCCTGGATCACGTAGCCCATGCGGCGGCGGAGCTCGTCGCCGTCGATGCCCGTGACGTCGTCGTCGCCGACGACGATCCGGCCCTGGGTGGGCTCGATCAGACGGTTGATCATCTTGAGGGTCGTCGTCTTGCCACAGCCGGACGGGCCGACGAGCATGACGATCTTGCCGGCCGGGATCTCGAGCGTGATGCCGTCGACGGCGGGCTTCGACTGCCCGGGGTACCGCTTGGTGACCTCGTCGAGCAGGATGCTGCGCCCGGTGACGTCCCCGTCGGGCGCGGTGGTGGTGGCGGAGTCAGTGCTGGACACGGATACCTCTCGAGATAGTCAGGCGGCCGAGGCCGATGAGGAGCAGGTCGAGGACCAGGGCGAGCAGGACGACGCCGACCACCCCGACCACGACGGAGAACAGGGCGTTGGCGCCGCCGAGGCGGGACAGCCCGGAGAAGATGAAGCCGCCGAGCCCGGGGCCGAGCGCGTACGCGGCGATGGCGGCGATGCCCATCACCATCTGCGCGGCCACGCGGACACCGCTCAGGATGATCGGCCACGCCATCGGCAGCTCGACCTGCAGCAGGGTGCGGAACCGGCTCATGCCGATGCCGCGCGCCGACTCGACGACGGCAGGCGGGATCTCGGCGAGACCGACGACCGCGTTGCGCAGGATCGGCAGCGCGGCGAAGAAGACGACCGTCACGACCGACGGCAGGACGCCGAAGCCGAGCGGGACGATGAGCAGGCCGATGACGGCGAACGACGGCAGGGTGAGGCCGATGGCCGACACCCCGTTCGCGAACGCGGTCAGGCGCGGGCTGCGGTAGACGAGTGTGGCGAGCACCACGGCGATGACCGTGGCGAGGACGACGCACTGGACGACCAGTGAGAAGTGCTGCCACGATGCGAACCAGATCTGGTTCCATCGCTCCACGACGTACTGGAACACGGGTGGGCGCTCCCCTTCCGGTCGGCTGAACTGCCCACAGATCGGGGCACGAGCTCGGCCAAAGCTACGCAGCAGCTGGACCGGTTGTACAACGCAACCCCACCGAGACGACGGTTTCCCTTGCGGTTGCGAGGAGAATAACCCCAGGTCAGGTGTGGTTCACCACGCCGAGCCTGGGAGAACGGTAACGATCGGTCTGCCTGCTCGGCTATGCGTCGATGTCGCGCAACCCCGCTCGCTCCGCGATGTCGACGAGCTGCTCACGCCACCGGACCCATTCCTCCGGGGACTTGTCGGCCAGGTTGCCGTCACCGTCCCCGGCCAGGCCGTCGAGCATCTCGCGCACGATGTCGGCGTGCCCCGCGTGCCGGGCGGTCTCGTACGCCATGTGCACCAGGATCCGGTGCAGCGTGACCTCCCGGTGCCCCTCCGGCCACCACGGCACGGTCCCGGTGGCGGTGAGGTCGAGCGCCTCGATCGTGGCGTCGGCGTGTTCGGCACTCCGGTGGTGGAAGGCCACGATGTCGGCCATGGTCTCGTCGAGCGAGGCGTACATGTCCTCGCCGTCCTCCGACTCGAGCCAGGCGGGCTGGTCCGGCAACGGCCGCCCGAACACCTCGCCGAAGTAGCCGGCCTGCACCCCGGCGACGTGCTTCACGAGCCCGAGGACGTTCGTGCCCGTGGGCGTCACGGGCCAGCGGGCCTGCCGCTCGGCCAGCCCGTCGAGCTTCGCCAGCAGGGCCGCACGGTGCTTCTGCAGGTACCGGTGCAGCGTCCGCTTCACCGCGGCGTCGGCGGCAGCGGCGTCCGCGCCGTCCGCCGCCGCCGCACCGGCGGAGTCCCGCGTGGCCCCTTCGTCCGACAGCAGGGCGTTGCCGCTCGCGGCCAGGGTGCTGGTGCTCGCGGGGTGCACCTCGGGGACCGCTTCGACGTCGCTCATGCCCCCGATCGTGCCACCCGGAGCTCCTGCAGGCGCGTCGACTCCTGCACGGCGACCCGTTCAGCCGTCAGCAGCAGGCCGGCGACCTCGGTGCCGGTGCGTGCCGAGGCGTCGTTCCAGCTCGTCAGGTCGCGCACCCGCCCCATCCGGATGTCCGGCGCGGGGCACCACAGCACGGGCTCGCCCTCGTCGCGGGCGAGGGCGTGCCACACGACGTCGAGCGCGTGCTGCACCCGGGGCGCGTGCACCGCGTGCGGCCCGCCGGCGGCGGACACGACCGCGCCGACCAGGCAGGCGCCGACCAGCGGCCGGCCCTGCACGTCCATCGCGGCGGCACTGGAGGCCTTGCGCTCGCGGCCGTGCTCGTCGAGGTAGGCGAACCAGGCGTGCTGGACCCACCCGCGTTCCACCACCGCGCGGGCATCGGAGAGCAGGTGGACGAGTTCCCCGAGTTCGCGGACCCGGTCGTCGACCCGTCGCGCGCGGGCGGCGGCGCGGCGGTCCGAGAGACGGTCGAGCAGGCCGCGGAGACCGCGTCGCTCGGGTCGGACGGGGGCGGGGGAGGCGTCGGTGGCGACGTCGTGCTGGACGCGGAGCTCGAGGGTCATGGCGGCCCCTCCGATCGGCTGTGCACGGATGGTGCGGTCACGATAGCCCCGCGGGGACTCAGTCGTCCAGCACCGCGTCGATGCTCCGTCGCGCGACGCTCCGGAAGGCGCGTTCGTCGGCGGTCGCCAGCGCGGACGCGAGCGCGACCGCCCACCCCCGTGCGCGCAGCCAGGTGGCGTCCGGGGCCGCGACGCGCGCCCGGAACGCGGAACGCCCCGGCACGTCGAGCGTCAGCCAGGCGGTGGCGAGGTCGACGGCCGGGTCGCCCGCGGTGACGTCCCCGAAGTCGATCACGGCCGACAGGCGGTCGGCTCCGTCCGACGGGTCGACGAGCAGGTTGAAGGGGTGCAGGTCGCCGTGCACCCAGACGGGAGGCCCGGCGTGCGCGGGCACGGCCGCTGCGGTCCGCCACAGCGCTGCCAGCTCTCCGGCCCGGTGCACGCCGTGCTCGTCGAGTCGCGCCAGCACGGCGTCGCTCCGCGACGCGAGCGGCACCGCACGGAACGGGTTCGCCGGGGCATCGTGCGGGGCCGGGACGTGCAGGAGCCCGACGAACGCGGCGAGCGCCTCGGCGACGGGGACCCCGACCGCACGTTCACCGATCGCCGTGCCGGGCAGCCACGGCACGATGCTCCACGACCACGGGTAGCCGAGGGCGGGGCGTCCGGTGCGCACCGGGGCAGGCACCGGGACGACCGATCCGACCCGGGCGGCGATGTCCGGCAACCAGCGCTGTTCGTGTTCGACGAGCCGTGCGGCCAGCTCCCGACGGGGGACCCGGACGGCCAGGTCGTCGCCCAGGCGCAGCACGACGTTGTCCCAGCCGTTCGCGACGACCTCGAGCGGGAGCCCGGCCAGGTCGGGGTGCTGGTCGCGCAGCAGGGACCGGACGAGCGGGACGTCGACGTCGACCTCGGCAGCGGGTGTGGGCACCGCGTCAGGCTAGTGGGCCGCCGGACACATGCCTGCGAACTGGGGCCGGTGGCGCGACCCCCTTCTCGCTAGTCTCAGAGGTGAGGTGACGTGGGTGTTTCCCTGGGGGGACCCGCGTCACTCCGGAGCGATGAGCGCGACGAGCCGCGGGATCTCCGGACGCAGCCGTTCGGTGACGAACGCGTCCAGCAGGACCGTCCAGAGTTCCCGCAGGCCCGCGAACAGGTCGGCCCGACGGGTCATCACGTCCGAGACGGTCTGCACGCCGGTGTAGGCGCGGACGACGACCCGGCCGACCAGGTCCGGGTCCCACCGCGGGTCGAGCTCGCCCACCTCGACGGCCTGCCGCGCGAACCCGGCGACCACCGTGGTCCAGTCGGTGTACGGGTCCTGCCGGGCGACGTCGCTCGCGGCCACGTCGGTCGACAGGCGCACCCCGGCGCTCACGACGACCTCGGACGTCATCTGGACCGCGAGCCCCTGGCACAGCCACATGATCGACTCGAGCGGGGTGGTGCCCCGCGCCACCGCGGCCTCGCCGTAGCGGCGCGAGATCGCGTGCTGCTCGGCGACGACGGCCCCGGCCATGTCGGCCTTCGACGTGAAGTGGAAGTACAGCGCACCCTTGGTCATCCCGATGCGTTCGGCGATGCCGTCCATCGAGGCACCGACGTACCCGCGTTCGTCGAACTCCGCGGCCGCGCCCTCGATGATCGCCGTGCGGGTCGCGAGCGACCGCTGCTGCCGGGTCGGTCGGTCCTGCGCCATGGGGTCCGATCGTAGTCAGCGCACGCTGCCGCCGGGGTCCACTGGCCGCATTCGGCAGGCGTTCGGCCGGGTGCCCTACGGTCGGTCGCCATGGACGGATGGCGGAACCCTGCGCGCTGGGCACGGACGGGTCGGTGGCTGCTGCTGCCGATCGCGGTGCTGGACTGGGTCGCGCTCGCGCCGCAGACCATCGTGGTGCTCGCGTTCCTGATCGCCGTCGTCGGGCTCGCCGGCATGGGTGCGGCCCTCGTGGTGCACATGCTCCGTCGGTCCCGTGGGGCGATGGCCGGCCTCGGCGTTGTGATGCTGCTCGGCGGGCTCGTCGTGTTCGGCCTCGACCCGTTCCCGGGCTCGTTCCCGCTCATCCAGTCGTGGTGGCCGGAGTCGATCACGCAGCCGCAGCACGTCGGCAGCGCGTACTGGCAGCTCGCCGGCCTGGGCATCGAGCTGGCTGGCTTCGCCCTGCTCGCGACCCTGCTCGTGGTCTCGCTGACCGGGACCCCGCGCCCACGGCAGGACCGCTTCCGCTCCTGATCTGCTGCGGGCGGCGGTCCGCACCCCGGGCGGCGCCTGGGCGGCGGATCCCACTCAGTGCCGCGTGAGCACCACCAGCGTGACGTCGACCACGGCATCCGTGGGGACCGCCGTGCGCACCCCTTCGACCACGGTGGCCCCGTCCGGAGCCGAGCGCACCAGCGCGGCGAGGTCGTCCAGGTGCCGGAGCCCGTCCAGCGACAGGACGCCCTGGGTGCAGATCGCCAGCCGGTCACCGGCTTCCAGGTCGAGCGCGCCGGGCGACCGGGGGATCGACCCCGGTTGCAGCCCGAGCGGCAGGTCGAGCGGGTGCAGGACGCGAGCCGGACCGTCGGCGGGGACGAGCACGGCGAGGCCGTGGCCGGCGTCGCCGAAGTCGACGTGACCCGACGTCGGGTCGAGCCGCAGGTGGAAGAGCGAGCCGACGGCGTCCGCAGCCGACAGGTCGGCGGTGACCTGCGCCTCCAGGCCGACGATCGCGTCCGACATGGCCGACCCGGTCCGTGCCGCCACGGCACCGCGGACCGCCGCGGCGAGCAGGCCCGACGCCGGGCCGGCGCTCACCCGGCCGACGGTGACGTGCAGGGCACCGTCCGGTGCGACACGCCAGTCGACGACGTCACCCCCGCCGTCGTCGTGCTGGGCCACCAGGACGTCGAGGTCGTAGCCCGGCACCGCGACCGGGTCCGGCACCAGGCCGTCGAGCACCCGACGGACCCGCCCGCGGTCGATGGCGACGCCGAGCTCGCGCTCCGCCCACCGGGCCAGGTCACCCAGCAGGGCGACGTCGTCCGGCGAGAACGTGCGCGGAACAGCGTCCATCAGGCACAGCGTGCCCACCCGGGTGCCGTCGACCATGGTCAACGGTGCGCCCGCGTAGAACCGGATGCCGTGCTCGGCCACCGCCGCGGTGTGGGCGAACCGGGCGTCGAGCGACGCGTCCGGGATCACCATCGGTTCGCGAGTGAGCACCGTCGACGCGCAGAACTGCTCGCTGGCGGGGACACTCGATCCCTGGTGCCAGCCGAAGGTCGACTGCGTGGTGACGAGGTCGTGGTGGACGAGGTTGAGGAAGGTCAACGGGACGTCGAACGCCTCGTGGGCCATGCGGGTGATGCGGTCGAAGCGCTCCTCGGGTCCTGATCCCAAGATGGCGAGCGCCTCGATCACCGCGGTGCGCCTGTGCGCACCGTCGAGATGGTTGGTCACCCGGCCTGTCTACCCCCATCGTCCGACAGGAACCAGTCCCGAGGGTGGGGGTCAGCCGTCAGCTCTCGGCGCTCGGACACCGGGGCGGCCCAGGCGGCGGCGTTCGACAGCACGCGCTGGATGTCCGGGTGGTGGTAGACGGGGTACTCCTGGTCGCCGGGCGAGAAGTAGAAGACCTTGCCGAGCCCCCGGCGGTACGCGACGCCGGAGCGGAAGACCTCGCCGCCCGCGAAGGTCGACAGGAACACCTCTTCGTCGGGGCGCGGGATGTCGAAGTACTCGCCGTACATCTCCTGCCGGTCGATGACGATCGGGTGCGGGACCCCGGCGGCGATCGGGTGCTCGGGCGCGACGGTCCAGACGAGTTCGCGCTCGCCGTCGTTCCGCCACTTCAGCGAGCAGGTCGTGCCCATCAGGCGCTTGAACGGCTTCGAGTAGTGGCCGGAGTGCAGCACGACCAGGCCCATGCCGGCGTGCACGGCGTCGACGACCAGGTCGACGACGGCGTCGCTGACCTCGTCGTGGGCGGCGTGGCCCCACCAGAACAGCACGTCCGTGGTGGCCAGTCGTTCGGCGGTGATGCCGTGGTCGGGTTCCTGCAGGGTGGCGGTGGAGACGTCGGCCCCGGGCTGCAGCTGCCGGAGCGCCTGGGCGATCACGGCGTGCATGCCGTCGGGGTAGTGCCCGATGACCGTCGCGTCACCGCGGGTCTCGTGCACGTTCTCGTTCCAGACGACGATGTTCAGGGGACGGTTCTCGGTCGACGGCGACATGCAGGCAACGCTACCCGTGCTCGGTTCGCGCATCCACTGGCGTTTTCTGATCGTTTGGCCTACCTTCAGATCACATTCGCGCAGGACGGCAGCGCCAGGGGCGCCGATCACCGTCCGCGCCGAGGACAGGGGCTCGTCCGATGCAGCACCGCACCATCACCACCGTCGCACTCGCGGCGGTGCTCGCACTCGCCGTACCGACCACCGCGTGGGCATCACCCACCGGTCACCACTCGAAACGGACCGCGACCACCTCGACCGTGACCTACACGGCGAGCGACGCGGTCATCCCGAACCCCTCGCGCGGGTTCGACCACACCACCGAGACGCACTACCGCGCCGACGGCACCGGGTACACGCCGCTCGACGCCGCGACCCTCCGGGGCTACCGGGCCGAGGGCGTCACGCAGGTCGTCCGGGTGTTCTACATGGAGGCGTTCGTCCAGCAGCGGCAACTCAGCCCGGCCTGGCTCGCGCTCGTGCAGCACGACTACGACGCGGCGCGCGCAGCCGGCGTGGGTGTGATCACCCGGTTCGCGTACGTCCAGGGTGGCTCGTACCCGTACTCGGCGCCCTACGGTGACGCCGACCTGCCGACCGTGCTCGCGCACATCGAGCAGCTCACCCCGACGCTCCGCCGGAACGCCGACGTGATCCCGACCCTGCAGCAGGGGTTCATCGGGCTCTGGGGCGAGGGCTACTACACCGACCACTTCGCCAGCGACCCGGCGAACCCGGGCGTGCTGACCGAGGCCGACAAGGACGCCCGACGACAGGTCCTGCAGGCCGAACTCGCCGCCCTGCCCTCCAGCCGCTCGGTCCAGGTCCGCACGATGCAGATGAAGCAGGACGCACTCCGCACCCCGTCCGGCACGGCCGGGGCACTCACCCCGGAGCAGGCGCACGACGGATCGGCAGCGTCGCGCATCGGGCACCACAACGACTGCTTCCTCGCCTCGCCGGACGACTTCGGCACGTTCCTGAGCAACCCGCTGTCGCTCGACCAGGACTACCTGGCGGCGGAGTCGCGGTACGTCCCCGTCGGTGGTGAGACCTGCGCCGTGAACGCGCCGCGGACCGACTACCCGTCCGCCTCGGCTGAGATGGCGAAGTACCACTACAGCTACCTCAACCTCGACTACAACAAAGACGTTCTGGCGACCTGGGGCGCGGACGGCATGACCGACGCCGCGAAGAAGCTCGGCTACCGCTTCACGATGACGTCGAGCACCGCCACCTCGGGCGCGAAGCCGTCGGTGGCGGTGTCGATCCGGAACGACGGCTGGGCGGCGCCGTACAACAGCCGCCCGGTGCAGCTCGTCCTGACCGACGGCGATCGCCGGGTGACCGTGCCCGTGGCCGCCGACGCGTCGTCCTGGCAGCCGGGACGGACCGTGACCGTCCGGGCGTCGCTGGCCGACGTGCCGAACGGGCGCTGGAACGTCGCACTCGCCCTGCCCGCGCCGGAGGCCTCGGTGGCGGCGAACCCTGCCTTCGCGATCCAGACGGCGAACACCGGCACGTGGGACGCGAGCACGGGTGTGAACCGCCTCGGCCAGACGGTGGTCGTGCGGCACTGAGCGGACCTGCAGCGCGCCCCGGGTCGTACGATCCGGGGCGTTCTGCTGTCTGTCAACCGGGTCCGCCACGATTGACGGCATGACTCCGCGCTCCCTGTTCCGCGCCGCCGCGGTCGCCGAACTCGTGACCTGGACCCTGCTCATCCTCGGGATGGTGCTCAAGTACGGCCTGGACGCCGGTGACTGGGGCGTCCGCATCGGCGGAGGGGTGCACGGCTTCGTGTTCCTGGCGTACCTGGTGATCACGACGGTCGTGGCGGTGAACCAGCGGTGGTCGTTCGGGGCGCTCGTGCTCGGCTGGGCCAGTGCCGTCGTGCCGTACGCCACGGTGCCGTTCGAGGTCGCGGTCGCCCGCCGCGGCATGCTCGAGGGCTCCTGGCGACGCTCGCCGGACGCCCACTCGGGCTTCTGGGACCGCCTGCTGTTCTTCGTGGTGCGTCGGCCCGCCGTGGCCGCGGGCATCGGGGTCGTGGCCGTCGCCCTGGTCTTCACCGGGCTGCTCGCCGCCGGCCCGCCCGTGCCGTCCCGCGGCTGACGCGACGAGCGCCCACGCGTCACTTCGTGAGCAGCCGTGGTCGCGACCACGGACGGACAGGAGGCCCGGTGCCAGCTGGCACCGGGCCTCCCGTCAGTGGGCCGGTCGCTGCTAGAGCGCTGCCAGCGCCGCGTTCAACGTGGCGGACGGACGCATGACCGCGCTCGTCTTGGCGTCGTCGGGGCGGTAGTAGCCGCCGATGTCGGCCGGGTGCCCCTGCACCGAGACGAGCTCGTCGACGATGGTGTGCTCCTGCTCACCGAGCTTCGCCGCGAGGTCCGCGAACGACGCCGCGAGCTCGGTGTCCTGGGTCTGCGCCGCGAGCTCCTCGGCCCAGTACTTCGCCAGGTAGAAGTGGCTGCCGCGGTTGTCGATCGAGCCGAGCTTCCGACCCGGGGACTTGTCCTGCTCCAGGAACGTCCCGGTGGCACGGTCGAGGGTCTCGCCCAGGATCTTCGCCCGCTCGTTGCCCGTCACACCGGCGAGGTGCTCGAGGCTGACCGCCAGTGCGAGGAACTCGCCCAGGCTGTCCCAGCGCAGGTAGTTCTGCTGCACGAGCTGCTGCACGTGCTTCGGGGCGGAACCACCGGCACCGGTCTCGAACAGGCCGCCACCGCCCAGCAGCGGGACGACGGAGAGCATCTTCGCCGAGGTGCCGAGCTCCATGATCGGGAACAGGTCGGTCAGGTAGTCGCGCAGGACGTTGCCGGTGACCGAGATGGTGTCCTCGCCGCGGCGGATGCGCTCGAGCGAGAAGCGCATGGCGTCCTCGGGCGCGAGGATCTCGATCTGCAGGCCCTCGGTGTCGTGCTCGCCGAGGTACTCGCGGACGAGCCCGATCAGGTTCGCGTCGTGCGCACGGGTCTCGTCGAGCCAGAACACGGCCGGCGTCGCGGAGGCACGGGCGCGGGTGACGGCGAGCTTCACCCAGTCGCGGATGGCGACGTCCTTGGTCTGGCAGGCGCGCCAGATGTCACCGGGCTCGACGTCGTGCTCGATGACGACGTCGCCCGAGGCGGTCGTGACGCGGACCACACCGGCGCCGGGCAGCTCGAAGGTCTTGTCGTGCGAGCCGTACTCCTCGGCCTTCTGCGCCATCAGGCCGACGTTGGGCACGGAGCCCATCGTCGACGGGTCGAAGGCGCCGTGGGCGCGGCAGTCGTCGAGCACGGCCTGGTAGATGCCGGCGTAGCTCGAGTCGGGGATGACGGCGAGGGTGTCGTGCTCGTCGCCGTCCGGGCCCCACATGTGGCCCGAGGTGCGGATCATCGCGGGCATCGATGCGTCGACGATGACGTCGCTCGGCACGTGCAGGTTCGTGATGCCCTTGTCCGAGTCGACCATGGCGAGCTCGGGGCCGTCGGCGATGCCTTGCTTGAAGGCACGCTCGATCTCGGCGCCGTTCGGCAGCGCAGCGAGGCCTGCGAGGATCGAGCCGAGGCCGTCGTTCGGGGTCAGGCCCGCGGCGGCGAGGTCGGCGCCGTAGCGCTCGAACACCGACGGGAAGAACGCCTTGATGACGTGGCCGAAGATGATCGGGTCGGAGATCTTCATCATCGTGGCCTTGAGGTGCACGGAGAACAGGATGTCCTCGGCGGCGGCGCGCTCGATCTGCTTGCGCAGGAACGACTCGAGTGCGGCCACGTGCAGCACGGTGCCGTCGACGACCTCGCCCTGCAGCACGGGGATCGACTGCTTGAGGACCTGCTCGCTGCCGTCCTCGGCCACGAAGGTGATCGTCAGGACGTCGTCGGCGGGGGCGATCCAGGACTTCTCGTTCGACCGGAAGTCGTCGACGCCCATGGTGGTGACGTTCGTCTTCGAGTCACGCGACCAGGCACCCATGCGGTGCGGGTGCTTGCGGGCGTAGTTCTTGACGGACAGGGGTGCGCGGCGGTCGGAGTTGCCCTCGCGCAGCACCGGGTTGACGGCGCTGCCCTGGACACGGCCGTAGCGGGCGCGGACGTCGCGCTGCTCGTCGGTCGTGGCCTCGTCGGGGTAGTCGGGCAGGTCGTAGCCCTGCGCCTGCAGTTCCTTGATCGCGACCTTGAGCTGGGGGATCGACGCCGAGATGTTCGGCAGCTTGATGATGTTCGCCTCGGGGGTCTTCGCGAGGTCACCGAGCTCGGCGAGGGCGTCGTCCAGGCGCTGCTCGTCGGTGAGCCGCTCCGGGAACTGGGCGATGATCCGGCCGGCGAGCGAGATGTCGCGGGTCTCGACGTCGACACCTGCGGTGCCGGCGAAGGCCTGGATGACCGGGAGGAAGGAGTGGGTGGCGAGGAACGGCGCCTCGTCCGTGAGGGTGTAGATGATCTTGGCCATGCTGGCGGGTACTCCCTTGTTCGACCGTCGGTACGTCCACGGTACTCGTGGCGCAGGATGTCTCGACATCAAGATACATGGCCCCCGCTTCCGCGCGGCAGATGCTCGGCCGACACCCTGGAGGCGCACTGTCGACACATAGGAACGGTGCGTGGACTGGTCTTCCGCAGCACCAGAGCGAGGAGCGCGCGCATGACCACCACACGGCAGACCCCGGACGACTTCGGCTGGACCGCGGAGGACCTGCGGTCCGCCTACGCCTCGGACGGCAGCGGCCCGTACCGGTACGCGCCGGACGGCTCCGGCCCGTTCTCGTACGACCCCGACGGCTCCGGTCCGTGGCTCGTCGGACCCGAGCCCCGTCGGAGCACGAAGCGGTTCGCACCGCGCCAGCGTGGCAGCCGGTCGCGCTTGCGGCGGATCGGGACGGCCTGCACCGCCGGAGCGCTGGCACTCGTGCTCGCCGTCGGCAGTGTCTCCGTCGTCGCGCACGCAGCTCCTCCACACCCGTCAGTGCAGGCGGGCGCCGCGCAGGGCTCCGGACCCGACGGAGCCTGAGCCTCAGTCGCCGATCGAGACGCGGAACACCCGGACGCCGGCGGCACGGAGCCCGGCGAGGCCGAGCCGCATGCGCAGGGGCCGGAAGGGCCGGCGGAACCCGGAGGACGCCGACGCGGCATCGATCTGGTGCAGGACCTCGGACGTCAGGGTGCGCTCGAGCTTCGGCGCGAGCCGGGTCACCCCGGACACCGTGACGACGATGCGGACCGCGTGCGGCGCGAGCATCGGTGCGATGAGCTCGGCAGCCGCCTGCGCCCGGTGGAACGCTGGGTCGTCACCGGGGCGGCGGATCGCGATGACGGCCAACGCCGCGTCCCACGTCTCCTCGGGGTCCGGCAGGTCGTCGACCCCGATGACCCGCATCCGCCCGGCGTCGATCCCGGCGCGCACGGCGGCGGCCCGGAGCACGGGGAGGAGTTCCTGGGTACCGGCCAGCACGACGTCGGCCGACGCCAGGTCGACCGTTCCGTACCGCTCACGCGGCGATCGGGCCATGGTGCGGGTCCTTCCGTCGCTTTCCCCTGACCGTACCGATGCGGAGGGTCCGGGGGACGCTTCCGCCCGCGGTGATCAGGGGCCTCCCAGCGCACTCGGTAACGAAAAGATCACGAAAGGGCCTGTACAAAGCGACAGAGTCGTGCAGAATGGTGGGCGGCCATGACGACTGCACCCGAACTCGACCAGCACCCGGAGACCCCGGTGGTGCACCTGTCCCGTCGCGCCGCCCTCGAGGCCGAGCGTGCAGCAGCCCGCGGACCGCAGCGTCGCAGCAAGACGGCGCCGGTCGCGAAGGCCGCCAAGGCAGAGAAGCCGGCCAAGGCAGCGAAGGTCGCCAAGCCGGCGAAGGCAGCGAAGCCGGCCAAGGCACCGAAGGCCGCGAAGGTCGCCAAGCCCGCGCAGGCCGTCGTCCTCGCGACCGCGTCCTCGGCCACCGAGCCGGCCGGCCGCCGCTCCGCAACCGCACGCGCCACAACCGAGCACGTCGACGACCGCATCCAGCGCGTCGTCCGTCGCCCTGCGCCCAAGGTGACGCGCGTCGCCAGCGCACCCCGCGCCTCCCGGTCGGCCCGCGCCGGACGCATCACCCTCACCAGCGCCGCCGCCGCCATCGCGATGTTCGCCGCCTCGGCGATGCCCGCCCACGCGAGCGCCGGCACCTCGATGGCCACCTCGACCATCGCGCCCGTCGTGCGCACCCAGGACTACGCCGTGACCCAGGCGGTCACGGCCGCCGGGTTCGACCGTGACGGGTTCACCGTCGGCGGCGGCTCGACCGTCACCACGAAGACCGCTGGTTCCGCCGACACCGCGGCGACCGCGGGTGGCGCCGTCTCGTTCGGCGGCGCGGTCCGCTCGCCGTTCCCCGGCCCGGTGCAGATGAGCTCCGGCTTCGGGTACCGCTCTGCACCGTGCGGCGCGTGCTCGTCGCTGCACCAGGGCCTCGACTTCACCCCGGGCATGGGCACGCCGATCGGCGCCGTCGCCGCGGGCAAGGTCCGGGTCTCGGGCACGTACTTCTCGTACGGCAACGCGGTCATCATCGACCACGTGGTCGACGGCCGTCAGGTCTCCACGCTCTACGGCCACATGATCCCCGGCTCCTCGCCGCTCAAGGTCGGCGACACCGTCGCGGCCGGACAGTTCATCGGGCTCGTCGGGTCCTCCGGCGTCTCGACCGGTGCGCACCTGCACCTCGAGGTCCTGATGGACGGCGTCACGCCGATCGACCCGAAGGCGTGGCTCGAAGCCCGCATCGGTCGCTCGCTCACGCTGTAGCGACCGCCTCTGTGACGACCGCGCCCCGTCGCGAGGCCGGATCCACAGCCGCTGTCGAGCGGCAGCACGGTGATGTCCCAGTCGGCCTGTGCAGACTCACAGGCATGGACGATCCCCACAGACCGCCCGCCCGTCGTCGATCCGAGGCGGCTGCCCGCTGATGGGCGCTGACACCTGGATCGCCTTCGGGCTCGTCATCCTCTTCGTGCTCGTCGGCGGGGTCTTCGCAGCCGCCGAGATCGCACTCGTCTCCCTCCGCGAATCCCAGCTGCAGCAGCTCGAACGCCGCGGCCCTCGCGGGATGCGGGTCGCCGAGCTCGGTCGTGACCCCAACCGGTTCCTGTCCGCCGTGCAGATCGGCGTGACCGTCGCCGGGTTCTTCTCCGCCGCGTACGGTGCATCCTCGATCGCACCCGACGTCGCGCCGCTGTTCCAGGGGCTCGGCCTCGAGCAGGGCACGGCCGAAGCCGTCGCGCTGGTGCTGATGACCCTCGTCATCGCGTACCTGTCGCTCGTGTTCGGCGAGCTCGTGCCGAAGCGCCTCGCCCTGCAGCGTGCCGAGGGCTTCTCGATGGCCGTCGCCCCGACCCTGGAGCGCTTCGCGGTGCTGATGCGGCCGGTGATCTGGCTGCTCTCGAAGTCCACCGACACCGTCGTGCGACTGCTCGGTGGCGACCCGGACGCCCGCAGCGAGTCGATGAGCACGGAGGAGCTCCGCGGCCTGGTCGACGAGCACACCGGCGTCGACGAGCAGGGACGCCGGATCGCCCGCAGCGCCCTGGACGCCGGTGACCGCATCCTGCGGGAATCGATGCGGCCCTGGTACGACGTGTCGACGCTGGACGCCGGCCTCTCCGTCGCCGAGGCCACCGACCAGGCCATCGCGGCCGGGCACACCCGGTACCTCGTGACCTCCGGCGGGCGCGACGAGGTCCAGGGGTTCGTGCACCTCCGTGACCTGCTGCGTCCGGTCGACCCCGCGGCCCCGGTCGCCACGCTCGTCCGGCCGGTGCTCGCCCTGCCCGAGACGAAGTCACTGTCGAGTGCGATCGCGGACATGCGCACCGACGGCCACCAGATCGCCCTGGTCGTCGACGAGTACGGCGGCAGCGCCGGCATGGTCACGCTCGAGGCGCTGCTCGAGGACCTCGTCGGCCGCATCCGCGACGAGTGGGACACCACCGAGTACGACGAGTCGATGCTCGCGCACGACGGCGTCGACGGAGCCACGGTGCTCGAGGACCTGGCTGCGGACGGTGGCCCCGTCCTGCCCGACGGTGACTACGAGACCGTGGGTGGGCTCGTGCAGGTGCAGCTGGACCGCGTGCCCGAGGTCGGCGACGTCGTCCTGGCCGGTGGACACCGCCTCGAGGTGACCGCCATGGACGGTCACCGCGTCGCGCGCGTGCGCATCGGGGCCGACGCCGCGCCCTGACCGGTTGGCGGAGCGTGGGAAGCCCGTGGCGGCAGGCGGTCGCAACACCCCGCGGGGCGCCGGCGAGCGGTCACAGGCCGTCGCCTGCGGCGCCACCAGCCGACAGGTCGCGACCACCCGGCGGGCGGCACGCGACGCGTCGCGACCGGTCGGGCACGGCCGGTCACGCAACGGAACGCGACCAAACGGCGGACAGGAGGCGCGTGGCGGGGCCGCCCCGCGCCTCCCGTCCGCCGCTCCGGGCGGTCGCAACACCCCGCAGGGCGCCGGCGAGCGGTCACAGGCCGTCGCCTGCGGCGCCACCAGCCGACAGGTCGCGACGGGACGGCGCACGGCACGCGACGTGTCGTGACCAGTCAGCGACGGCCGGCGGCCCCGCCTCGGACCTCCCGCCTGCCGGACGCACGGCCCGGGCACGTACGCTCTCCCCATGGGTATCGACGTGCGCAACGAGATCCGCGACTTCCTGTCCTCCAGGCGGGCACGGCTCACCCCCGAGCAGGTCGGCATGCCGTCGTTCGGCGGCGGGGTCCGACGGGTCCCCGGGCTGCGTCGGCACGAGGTCGCCATGCTCGCCGGCGTGAGCGTCGACTACTACACGCGGCTCGAGCGCGGCTCGCTCAAGGGCGTCTCGGACAGCGTGCTCGAGGGCCTGGCGAGCGCCCTGCAGCTCGACGAGGACGAGCGAGCGCACCTGTGGGACCTCACGCGCCTGGCGAACTCCGGCGCGAAGGTCATGCACCGGAACGTGCCGACCCGCGTGCGCCCCGGCGTGCAGCGGCTGCTCGACGCCATCACCGGCGCACCGGCCTGGGTGCGGAACGAGCGCGGGGACGTCGTCGCGACGAACGAGCTCGGCCGTGCGCTCTACGCACCGCTCTTCGCCGGCCCCGGACGCCCGGTGAACACCGCACGCTTCACGTTCCTCGACCCGGCCGCCCGCGACTTCTTCCCGGACTGGGCACAGACCGCGAAGGACGCCGTGGCCGTGCTCCGGACCGCCGCGGTGTCGAACCCCTGCGAGCCGGGGCTCATCACGCTCGTCGGTGAGCTCTCCACCCGGAGCGAGGAGTTCCGCGGCTGGTGGGCTGCCCACGACGTCCGGATGCAGCGCACCGGCAAGAAGCGCATCGACCACCCGATCGTGGGGGAGCTGCGGCTGTCCTACGAGGCGCTCGACCTGGTCGCCGACCCCGGCCTGACGCTGTTCTCGTACTCGGCCGAACCGGGCAGCGAGTCCGAGCGGTCGCTCGCGCTGCTCGGCAGCTGGGCCGCGACGGAGCGGGCCGAGCAGTACGCGGCCCTGCGCGAGTCCGAGCCCGAGTCCGAGTCGGTCGACTGACCCGGACCCCGCGGGTTCGGAGGGTGGGGACGTGACCAGGACGACGGACGGCTCAGCAGGAGACGCGGACCGTCGGCAGCACCGCCGGCCCGAACCCGCGTTCGCCCGTGCGGTCGCGAAGGCCCTCGGTGACGCCCGGACCGTGCTCGACGTCGGGGCCGGCGCTGTTTCCTACGCACCGACCGACCGCGACGTGACCGCCGTGGAACCCGCCGGAGACCTGCGCTTCGCCGACGACACCTTCGACGCCGCGATGACGACCTTCTCGCTGCACGCGTGGGACGACCTCGAACGCGGGCTCGCCGAGGTGCGTCGGGTGACCCGGGGCCCCATCGTGGTGCTGACGTTCGACCCCGACCGCATCGAGCGCTCCTGGCTCGCCGAGTACGCGCCCGAGGTGCTGGCGGCCGAGGCCCGTCGCCACCCCGCACTGCCGCGGATCGCCGACGCACTGGGCGACGACACCGTGACGAGCACCCCGTTGCCGATCCCGTTCACGTGCGTTGACGGGTTCGCCGAGGCGTACTACGCGCGCCCCGAGCGTCTGCTCGACCCCGGCGTGCGCCAGGCGGACCCGGCGTGGGGACTGGTCGACGAGTTCACCGTGCGGCGGTCGGTGGCTGCGCTCCGGACCGCGCTGGAGTCGGGGGAGTGGGACCGGCGGCACGGGTCGTTGCGGATCCGCCCGACGTACGAGGGCTCGGTCGTCCTGGTCACGGCGACGCCGAACCGACCGCGGGCGGACCGGGCCGGGGTTGACACCCGGTCGTAGGCTGGTCGGGTGAGCTTCCAGGAGGTGGTCGGCGCCCGTATCGCCGGCATCAGGGCGTGAGGCCCTCGGTCGTGCCCTCGGGTGCGGCCGCCCTCGTCGAACCCTGACCTCCTCCGCCCGGTGCGGTGTGCGTCCGCACACCCCGGGCCCGCACGAAAGCGATCAACCATGCTCCCCATCGTGGAGAAGACCCTCCGCACGTCCTTCGTCAACGCCTCGCGCAAGGAGGTGTCCGACCTCACGCTGCCCGCCGACTTCGAGACGCTCGACTGGGACGCGCTCGACTACCTCGGCTGGCGCGACCCGAAGATCGGGCGGCGTGCGTACGCCGTCGTGCCGACCCTGGACGGCGACCTGATCGGCATCCTGTTCCGGCAGGCCGAGGCCTCGCCCCGCTCCCGCGCCCAGTGCTCGTGGTGCCAGGACGTCAAGCTGCCGAACGACGTCGCGTTCTACAGCGCGAAACGGTCCGGGCCGGCCGGACGGAACGGCAACACCGTCGGCACCCTGGTGTGCCAGGACTTCCAGTGCTCGCGGAACGTCCGGAAGCTGCCGCCGCCCGCCTACGAGGGCTACGACGTCGAGGCCGCGCGCCTCCGGCGCATCGAGGACCTGCAGGTCCGGGCCGCGTCCTTCGCCGCCGAGGTCTGAGACGCCGGCGTCTCGCGTCCGCTGACGCGACTGACGACGGACGGGAGGCCCGGTGCCAGCTGGCACCGGGCCTCCCGTCCGTCATCCGGTCGCGTCTACCGACCGATGGTCGACATGTCGGGGTAGCGGTCACCGGTCGGGACCGGCAGCGCCGACAGGCGCGACAGCTGGTCCGCCGTGAGGGTCAGGTCGGCTGCGCCGACGTTCTCCTCGAGGCGGGAGACCCGCTTCGTGCCAGGGATCGGGACGATGTCGTCGCCCTGGGCGAGCAGCCAGGCGAGCGACACCTGCGCCGGGGTGGCCCCGGCCTCGGTCGCGATCTCCTTGACCGCGTCGACGATGCGCATGTTCTGCTCGAACGCCTCCTGCTGGAAGCGCGGGTTCGCCAGGCGGAAGTCGTCGGAGTCCAGGTCGGACGGCTTCGTGATGGCACCCGTCAGGAACCCGCGGCCGAGCGGCGAGTACGGCACCAGGCCGATGCCGAGCTCGCGCAGGGTGTCGAGCACGTCGCCCTCGGGGTCACGCGTCCACAGCGAGTACTCGCTCTGCAGCGCGGTGATCGGGTGGACCGCGTGGGCCTTGCGGATGGTGTCGGCACCAGCCTCGGACAGTCCGATGTGCCGGATCTTGCCCTCCTGAACGAAGCCGGCGAGCTGGCCGATGACGTCCTCGATCGGGACGGCCGGGTCGACGCGGTGCTGGTAGTAGAGGTCGATGTGGTCCGTGCCCAGGCGACGGAGGGAGCCCTCGAGCGCCTCGCGCACGGACTCGGGCTTGCTGGAGATCCCGCGCTGCTGCGTCGGCGTCTCCTCACCGGCCTCGTGCTGGTACAGGCCGAACTTGGTCGCGATGACGACGTCGTCGCGACGGCCCTCGAGCGCGCGGCGCAGGAGTTCCTCGTTCGTGTAGGGGCCGTACGCCTCGGCGGTGTCGAACAGGGTGACGCCGAGGTCGATCGCGCGGTGGATGGTGCGGATCGACTCGTCGTCGTCGGTGCCGGCGCCCGTGTAGAAGGCGCTCATGCCCATGGTTCCGAGGCCGATCGGGCCGACCTCGAGGTCTGCGAGCTTGCGTGTCTGCATGCTGCAGGTCTACTCCCGGTCCCCCTGACGGCGGGAGGCACTGGCTGTACCCGCCTCCGCACCGCTACGCTGCGAGGGACGGGGCAGACGCCCCGGGCTCGGGGGAATGTCGTGGTCGTCATCTGGATCGTCATCGCCGTGGTCGTCGTGCTCGGCGCCCTGCTCGTCGTGCTCGAGGTGCAGAACCGCCGTCGGCGGCGAGCGCTCGAATCGATCGAAGACCTGTCGGATCCGCGTGACAGCGCACGCGCCGCGGCCGAAGCCGATGCGGCGCACTCCAGGACCGAGGGGCTCGCCAAGTCCGCGCACCCCGGCATCACGGGCGCCGGCGGCGGCTTCCCCGGCTGAACCGCCCGACCCCGCCGCCTGCCGATTGTCGGGAGCGGCTGGTCGTGTGTCGGCAGACGGCCGCGCGCTTCGTGAGGTTCCTCCAAGGTGCTCGCACGAGTGCTCCGCGCACTGGTGTGATCGACCCGTGAACCTGTACTTCCGACTGCTCCTGCTGCAGCTGCGCACCCGTCTGCGCGCTCGGGTCGGTGGACGCCGCCGGGCGTCGCTCTGGGACGAGGTCCGGACGCCGTTCCGGGTGGTCCCGACCGACCTCGACCCCCTGCGCCACGTCAACAACGGCAAGTACCTGTCGATGCTCGACCTCGGTCGGCTCGACCTGATGCTCCGCTCCGGGTATTGGGCAGCACTGAGCGAGCACGGCTGGTACCCCGTCGTCTCGGCGCAGACGATCACGTACAAGCGGTCGCTGACGCTCGGGCAACGGTTCGAGCTCCGCACCCACGTGCTCGGGGTCGACGACCGTGCCGTGTACCTGGAGCAGACGTTCGTGCGACAGGGTGCCGTGATGGCCCGCGCCGTGGTGCAGGCCCGGTTCCTGCGGCGTTCCGGCGGGACCGTGCCGACCGCGGACCTGCTCGAGGCGGCGGGTGGCGCGGACCGCGACCTGACCGTGCCCGACTGGGTGCACGACTGGGCGAGTGCAACCCGGATCAGCAGCGGCGCGGCCTGACCCGAGCGGCCGGCCGGTCCTACGATGACCGCATGGACATCGTCGACCTGGTGCTGCCGGACGTCGCCGCGTGGCGCGCCTGGCTCGACGACCACGAGCACGAACCGGACGGGGTGTGGCTCGTGCTCGCGAAGAAGGGCGTCACGGAGCCGACGACGCTGACCTACGACACGGCCCTCGACGAGGCGCTCTGCTCCGGGTGGATCGACGGGCAGCGGCGCGGACGTGACGACTCCACCTACCGCCAGCGGTTCACCCCGCGCCGGAAGGCTTCGCTGTGGTCGCAGCGGAACCTCGGCCTGGTCGCCGCGCTCATCGCCGAGGGGCGGATGCGGGAGCGCGGGCACGCCGAGATCGAGCGCGCCAAGGGTGACGGCCGGTGGGACCGCGCCTACGCCGGCTCGGCAACGGCCACGGTGCCCGAGGAACTGCAGGCCGCGCTCGACGCCGCCCCCGCAGCCGCCGCGCTGTTCGCCGAGCTCGACGCCACCAACCGGTACGCCGTCCTGCACCGCATCACCACCGCCCCGAACGCCACGGTGCGGACGAACCGGCTCGCCAGGCTCGTCGGCGGGCTCGAACGCGGCGAGACCCCGTACCGTCGGCCCACCCGTCCGTAGACCCTGCGAACCCGGAAAGCGGTCGGGGGACACCGACTCAGGGACCGGCAACGCACCGGGCGTAGACCGGGGACATGACCACAGGCACTGACACCACGAACCGTCCGGCCGCGTCCTCCGGCACCTTCCGCATCGGCGGCGACCTCGAGGTCAACCGGCTCGGCTACGGCACCATGCAGCTCACCGGCCCCGGCGTCTGGGGACCGCCGAAGGACCACGACGAGGCGATCCGCGTCCTCAAGCGTGCCGTCGAGCTCGGCGTGAACTTCTTCGACACCGCCGACTCGTACGGTCCCTACGTCGCCGAGGAGCTCCTCAAGGAGGCCCTGCACCCCTACGGCGACGACGTCGTCATCGCCACGAAGGCCGGCCTCACCCGCACCGGCCCGAACGTCTGGCCGCCCGTCGGCCGCCCGGAGTACCTGCGGCAAGAGGCGGAGATGAGCCTCCGCCGCCTGGGCCTCGAGCGCATCGACCTGTTCCAGCTGCACCGCATCGACCCGAAGGTCCCGCTCGAGGACCAGGTCGGCGAGCTGAAGAAGCTGCAGGACGAGGGCAAGATCCGCCACATCGGCCTGTCCGAGGTCTCCGTCGACGAGGTCAAGGCCGCGCAGGAGATCGCCACGATCGTCTCCGTGCAGAACCTCTACAACCTGCAGAAGCGTGACGCCGAGGAGCTGCTCGACTGGTCCGAGGAGCAGGGCATCGGCTTCATCCCGTGGTTCCCCCTGGCCACGGGTGGCCTGACCGGCGAGGACTCGCCGCTCACCGAGATCGCCGAGCGCAAGGGTGCCACCCCGGCGCAGCTCGCGCTCGCCTGGCTGCTCAAGCGCTCCCCGGTGATGCTGCCGATCCCCGGTACGTCGAGCGTCGCGCACCTGGAGGACAACCTCGCGGGTGCCACCGTCGAGCTGACCGACGACGAGTTCGAGGAGCTGGCGAAGCTGGGTCACTGACCCTCAGGACGCGACCGCGGGTCGCGAACGCGACGACCGGTCGGACGGGAGGCGCGGTGCCAGCTGGCACCGCGCCTCCCGTCCGTTTTCCCGCCCTGTCCAGATCCGTGCTTGCGCACGCATACCGGGTATGTGCATACTCAGTATGGCCACGGTGGCCCGAGACAGGGGAATTGTCATGAGCGTTCGGATGGGCGTACTCGCGCTGCTGGTGGGGGGACCCGGCTACGGGTACCAGCTCCGGGGGGAGTTCGAGCACCGCACCGGCGGGAGCTGGCCGCTGAACATCGGCCAGGTCTACACGACCCTGGACCGCCTGGAACGCGACGGCCTCGTGGCCCGCGGCGACGCCGACGACGACGGACACGTCGTCTACACGGCGACCGACGCGGGTCGCGCGGAGGTGGCACGCTGGTTCAGCGAGCCCGTGCCCGCGAAGCGCGGGCGTGACGAGCTGGCGATCAAGTTCGCCCTCGCCGTGACCGTGCCCGGGGTCGACGTCGCCCGGCTGGTGCAGGTGCAGCGCGGTGCCGCGATCCGGAACCTGCAGGACCTGACGCGGCTGAAGCGCACGACCGACCCGTCGACGGACCTGGCGTGGTCGCTCGTGCTCGAGTCGATGGTGTTCCAGGCCGAGGCCGAGGTGCGCTGGCTCGACCACGTGGAGTCGAGCGTCGCGCGGTACCGGCCGGACGAGCACCCGGCGGCACCGGCCAGTGCCGACGCTGCCGCTGCCGCTGCCCGGAGCGCACGGTGACCGCCGCACCGCTCCTGCAGCTCGACGCCGTGAGCGTGCACTACGGCTCCGGCGCGAAGGCCGTCACGGCCCTGGCCGGCATCGACCTGCGGGTCGAGCGTGGCGAGATGGTGGCGGTGATGGGCACCTCGGGGTCGGGCAAGTCGACGCTGCTCGCCTGCGCCGGCACCCTGCTGCCACCGACGAGCGGCGAGGTGCTGATCGACGGCGCCTTCGTGTCCGACCGTCCCGCCAAGGAGCTCGCAGCGCTGCGGCGCCGGCTCATCGGGTTCGTGTTCCAGGACTTCAACCTGATCCCCTCGCTGACCGCGGTCGAGAACGTGGCACTGCCGCTCGAGCTGGACGGGTGGAAGGCCTCGCAGGCCCGCCGCGCCGCGGAGCTCGCGCTGGACAACGTCGAGCTGTCGCACCGCGCCGACGCCTACCCGGACGACCTGTCCGGCGGCCAGCAGCAGCGCGTCGCGATCGCCCGCGGCGTGGTCGGCGAGCGCCGGCTCGTGCTCGCCGACGAACCGACCGGAGCCCTCGACTCGCAGACCGGCGAGGTCGTGCTCCGCATGCTCCGTCGGCACGTCGACGCCGGAGCCGGCGCGCTCCTGGTGACCCACGACGCCCGGCACGCGGCTTGGGCGGACCGGATCGTGTTCCTGCGCGACGGTCGGGTGGTCGACGAGACCGTGTACTCGGGCGTCGAGGCTGTACTCACGGACCGGACCGCCTCGTGAGCCGGGGTCGGCGTGCCGGGACCGGCCGGACGCCGTTCGCCCTGAGACCGGCGCTCCGTCTGGGGCGTCGACTGGCGTTCGCGAAGGCGGGCCGCGCGGCACTGATCATCGCGCTCATCGGGATCCCCACCGCCGGGTTCGCCGCCGTCGCCGTCGTCGTGCAGTCGACGCAAGCCACGGTCACCGAGCGGCTCGACTACGACCTCGGCCGTGCATCGGCGCAGATGCGGGTGTCCGGCCCGGACCTGCCCGGCATGGTGCAGGACCCGGTGCAGTGGGAGTTCACCGACTCGAAGCGGAACAGCCCCGTCACGGATTCGGACGAGGACGCACCGTTCACGAACGTCCTGGCCCACGTGCCCGACGGCGCCCTGTCGATCCCGGTGGGCAGCACGCCCGTCGTGCTGCAGGGTGCGCACGGCCCGGTCGGATTGACCGCCGTCGAGGGCAGCGTCTGGGATCCGTCGCTCGAGGGCCACTGGCACGTGCTCGACGGTTCCACGCCGACCACGCGCAGTGAGCTCATGGTCACGCCGGCGACCCTCGAACGCCTCGGGGCGCGGATCGGCGACACGGTGGACCTGACCGACCCGGTCACCAAGCGCTTCACGATCACCGGGACCATGACCGACCTGGGGACCGACCCGGGGACGCAGGGGGTGTTCCTGCCGTGGGGCACGACGCTCGCGACGACCGACACCGCCGACGACGCCGGGCTCACCGACGTCACCGTGTACCTGCCGTCGGACGCCCCGACGTGGTCGGAGATCCGCCAGCTCAACGCGCACGGCATCATCGTGCAGTCGCGTCCGGTCGTGCTCGACCCGCCCGACGCCCGGCTCCCCGGTGGGCAGCTGGGCTCGTCGCTCGGCTGGTACCTCGGGGCGATGGGGCTGCTCGGCGTCTTCGCGATGTTCGAGGTCGCCCTGCTCGCCGGGGCCGCGTTCCTGGTCGGCACCCGGGCGGACACCCGCTCGTACGCCATCGTCACGAGCGTCGGCGGAGACAAGCGGTTCGTCCGCACGATCGTCGCCGGGTCGGGCGTGGTGCTCGGCCTCGTCGGCGCGGTCCTCGGGGTCGTCGCCGGCACCGGGATCGGCGTGCTCGCCTACCGACTGATCGACAACGGCAACGTGGCGTCGTTCCCCGGGTTGCACGTGCCGCCGCTCCTGCTGCTGTCGATCGCCGTGGCCGGCGTGCTCGCCGGACTCGTCTCCGCACTCGTCGCCGCTCGGTCGGCCACCCGGATCAACGTGCTCGCGGCACTGCGGGGCTCGCTCCGTCCGGTGCCCGTCAGCCGTCCGGCCCGCCGTCGTCGTCGCATCTGGGGGCCGCTGCTCGTGGTCCTCGGCGCCGTGATGACGCTGGCGTGCGGTGTCGGGGTGCTCATGCTCAACGACCGTCCGGTGCAGCAGGACCGGTGGGCCTACGTCGTCGGCGCCGGCGTCGCGATCGGGCCGTGCCTGATGCAGCTCGGCATCGCCATCTGCTCACCGTGGCTGCTCGCCCTGATCACCCGGCTCACCTCGCGGGCCGGTCTGTCCGCCCGGCTCGCCGCCCGCGACGCACGCCGCAACCCGGTCCGCACGGTGCCGGTGCTCGCCAGCGTGATGAGCGTCGTGTTCGTGGCCTCGGTCGTGATCACGTGGAGCGCGTCGAGCCACGCCCAGTACGTCCGTGGGTACGAGTACTCCACGGCGGTCGGGGTGGCGACGGCCGAGGTGCAGCTGATCGGCACGGAGGGCATGCCCCAGGGCCACGACCCGGCCTTGACGGCGCACGCTGCGAAGATCGCGACACGCGTGTTCGACCACGACCGGATCCGAGTGCTCGGGGTCGTCAACGCCAGCGCGGGCGACACTCCCTCGACCGTCACGGAGCCGCACCGTTGGCAGGGCCGCGCGTGTCCGTCGAACAACACCACGAACTGCGCGGTCTACCTGGAGAGCGGCGACTCGATGGGTCCGCACATCTGGACGGGCACCGTCGACGACTACGCCGTGCTCACCGGCCACCGCCCGTCGGACGCGGTGCGGGATGCGCTGGAGGACGGCAAGGCAGTGTCGCTCTGGCCGGAGTACGCCCACGACGGCGCGGTCCGGATCGACGCGTTCCACGACCGCACGTGGGAGAGCCCGCCGATCACGGCGAAGACGAAGCCCGACTCCAGCGTGTCGATCCCGGCCGTCCTCGACGTGCAGACCCCGCGGATCCGGGTCGGTGTCTTCATGACGAAGGCGACCGCGGCGCAGTACGGGGTGGTCGCCGTCGACGGCATGCTCGTGACGAAGCTGCCCGGCGACATCGCCCCCGAGCAATGGGACGCGCTGAGTTCGGCGTGGCAGAGCTTCGGCGGCGACGACCGTGCCCGGTCGGACGGACCCCAGTTCACCTACGAAGCCGGCCCCACCGACAACGAGGCGATCATCCGGGCGATCGTGCTCGCACTCGCGGCGGCCGTCACCATCGGTGCGACGGCGGTGGCGATCGGACTCGCACGGTCCGACGGCCGGCGGGACGACGAGGTGCTCGACGCAGTCGGTGCCGCACCACGCCTGCGCCGAGGGGTGTCCACCTGGCAGGCGGCGATCCTGGCCACGGTCGGCTCGGTGATCGGGACGCTGCTCGGGCTCCTGCCGATCCGCGCCCTGACCCTGCGGTTCACCGAGAGTCCGGTCGGGGTGAACCACATGCCGTTCGTGCCGGACTGGCCGGTGCTGGCCCTGCTCGCGATCGGCCTGCCCCTCGTGGTGACGGCCGGGGCGTGGCTGACCTCGCGGGGTCGGCGGCGGGTGGCGGTGCGACGGGCGCACTGACGGACTGGAGGCCCGTGGCGGCATCGCCACGGGCCTCCCGTCCGTCACATGGTGAGCAGGAATGGTCGGGTCGCTGTGCCGGACCCGACCATTCCTGCTCACGAAGCGGCGAGCGCCGCGCTCACGCGAGCTCGGGCAGCGCCTCCGCGTAGGTGCGGAAGTCGCCGCGCTCCGTGTGGATCGCCCACAGGCGGTCGGCGATGGACTCCCCGGAGTGCTCGGGCTGCCCGTCGTCGATGCCGAACGGGATGATGAGCTGGCCGACGTGGACGTCCTCGTCGCGGACGGCGTCGTGCAGCAGCTGCGCGTAGGCGCTCTCGGCCGCGAAGGCGACGGACGTGCCGGTGACGCGGGCGCCAGGTCGGACCGCGCTGCCGCCGTTGACGAACAGGATCGTGCCGTGGCCGATGGCGCGCATGCCGGGCAGCACCTGGCGGACGGCGTTGACCGAGCCGTAGACCGAGAACTCGATCGGGCCGACCAGGTCGTCCGCGGTGGTCTCGAGCACGGGGCGCATGTACTCCTTGGCGGGGAGCGGGCTGTACTGCAGCACCTCGATGGGGCCGAGCTGCTCCGTAGCACGCTCGAGTGCGGTGCGCAGGGAGTCTCCGTCACGGACGTTCGCGGCGAACCCGGCTGCGGTGTGGCCGCGCTCACGCAGCTCTGCGGCGAGGCCGTCCAGGCGGTCCTGGTTGCGGGAGATCAGGGCGACGGCGAAGCCCTCACGGGCGAAGCGCTCGGCGACGGCGAGGCCGAGGCCCTTGCCGGCCCCGACGATGGCGATGGTGGTCATGCGGTGTACTCCTCGTCGCTCACGTGCTCGAGCCAGGTGGTGGTCGTCGCCGGGTCGTCGGCGGCCTCGAGCATCGCGAGGTGTTCCATGTAGTCGGTGGGTGTCGCGCCGTGCCAGTGTTCCTCGCCGGCCGGCGTGTAGACGGTCTGTCCAGCCTGCACCTCGATGACGCGGCCGTCCCGGCTGCCCATCCGCGCGACCCCCTCGGTGACGTGCAGGGTCTGGCCCTTGGCGTGCGAGTGCCAGGCGGTGCGGGCGCCGGGCAGGAACCGGACCTTGGCGACGGTCATCGTCTGACCGGGCTGCTTCGGCGAGGCGATGGCGTCGAGGTACACGTCGCCGGTGAACTGCTCGGGCGGGTTCTTGACGGTCGGCTGCTTCGGTTCGATCTGCATGCCGACGACGGTAGGCCGCCGTGCGCACCGTCGGGAGGTGCCGACAGACCCCCTCAGGGGTTTCCCGAACGCAGCGTGTGTGATCGACCCACGACCCCGGGAGGATCATCGTGGACACACCCGCCGGAACGCCCCGCAGCCGCCGCCTCTGGTCGGTGGCCGGCCTCGCCGCCGTCGCGGCGCTGGCCCTCACCGCCTGCACGAGCGGCGACGGAGCAGAGCGGGACGGATCCGACCGGGGCGGCTCGCCGTCGGCGCGCGCGACCGCGCCCGCCGACCTGTCGGCCGGTCAGGTGGCGCTCGACGGTGACACCACCGACGTGGTCACCGGCCTGGAGGCCCCCTGGTCGGTGGTCCTGACGGGTGACGACGGCGACGCGCTGGTCAGCGAGCGCGACTCGGCCCGGGTGCTCGAGCTGCGGTCCGACGGCACCACCCGCCAGGTCGGCACGGTCGACGGTGTCAGCCACGGCGGCGAGGGCGGACTGCTCGGGCTCGCGCTGCACGACGACGACCTGTTCGTCTACTCCACGGCCGACGACGGCAACCGGATCCAGCGGTACGAGCTGACGGGGAGCACCGGGTCGTGGGGGCTCGGCGAGGCGACGACGATCATCGACGGCCTGCCGAAGAACACGTTCCACGACGGCGGGCGGATCGCGTTCGGGCCCGACGACATGCTCTACGCGAGCGTCGGGGACGCCGGCGCGAGCACGGACGCGCAGGACGAGGAGTCGCTCGCGGGCAAGATCCTGCGGCTCACCCCGGACGGCGACGTCCCCGCCGACAACCCCATCGACGGATCACCGGTGTGGAGCCTCGGGCACCGCAACGTGCAGGGCATGGGGTGGTCGTCGGACGGCACGATGTTCGCGTCGGAGTTCGGCGAGGACACGAACGACGAGCTCAACGTGATCGAGCCCGGGTCGAACTACGGCTGGCCCGAGGTCGAGGGCACCGGCGGCGAGGACCAGGGCTTCGTCGACCCCGTGCAGCAGTGGTCCACCGACGAGGCGTCCCCGAGCGGCCTCGCCGTCGTCGACGACACGGTGTTCGTCGCGAACCTGCGGGGCGAGGTGCTCCGTGCGGTCCCCGCCGACGACCCCGGCACGGCGACCGAGTACTTCGCGGGCGACTTCGGCCGCATCCGGACGGTGCTCGAGGGCCCGTCGGACACGCTCTGGTTCGTCACGAACAACACCGACGGCCGTGGGACGCCGTCGAGCGGGGACGACCGGATCGTGTCCGTCCCGTTCACGCGCACGTGAAAGGGGTTCCCGCAGCCCCTCGCTCGCGCCGGACGGGGCGAAGTACCGTGACGGCATGAACCACCGCGACGAAGCGCGCGACTTCCTCTCCAGCCGTCGCGCCCGCATCACCCCGGAGCAGGCCGGCGTCGAGACCTTCGGCACACGGCGCCGCGTCACCGGGCTGCGTCGCGAGGAGGTCGCACGCCTGGCCGGCGTCAGCATCGACTACTACACGCGGCTCGAGCGCGGGAACCTGCAGGGGGTCTCGGACAGCGTGCTCGACGCCATCGGCCGGGCCCTGCAGCTCGACCCCGCCGAGCAGGAGCACCTGCGCGACCTGTCGCAGCACCAGAACGAGACCCCGCGTCGCGCCGGTCGTGTCGTGCCCGTCGCTGCCGTCCGACCCGAGCTGCAGTACCTGCTCGACGTCGTCACGGACGCCCCGGCGATGATCATCAACAACCGGCAGGACATCGTCGCCGCGAACGCGCTCGGCTTCGCGATGCACTCGGACCTGGTCGCGGCACCGGCCCGGCCGATGAACTTCTCGCGCTTCATCTTCCTCGACCCGCAGGCGCGGAACTTCTACCAGGACTGGCAACGGGCCGCGCACACGAACGTCGCGATCCTGCGCCGCGAAGCGGGCCGGACGCCGAACGACAAGGACCTCGCCGCACTGATCGGCGAGCTGTCGATGCGGAGCGACGACTTCCGCGAGCTCTGGGCAGCGCACGACGTCCGCCGCCACTACGCCGGCGTGAAGTCGTTCCGGCACAGCGTCGTGGGGCCGCTCGAACTGCACTTCCAGACGCTCGAACTCGCCGAGGACCCAGGACTCTCGCTCACGATCTACCCGGCGACGCCGGGCAGCCCGACGGCCGACGCCCTGCGGGTGCTGGCCTCGTGGGCGGCGACCGAGGGCATCGCGGAACGGGCGCGCCAGCTCGCCTGACGCGGTGGTCGCGACCACCGCGTGGACGGGCGCGGTCCGCTCAGCGGTGACGCGCCAGCGTCACGCGGGCCGCGCCGACCGAGCCTGCTAGGGAGGACGGGGCGGGCCCGCACCGCGCCTCCAGGCCGCTCGTGGTCGCGTCAGACCTCCGGGATCACCCGGTCGAACCGGCTCGTGTCCGTCCCGTCCGGGTCCGGGCCGATCCCTGCTGACGGGTACCAGCAACCCCTGCTTGCGACACCCGGCCGGCCGTACCGTGGACGCATGGACACCAGAAGCGAAGTGCGCGACTTCCTCCGCACACGCCGCGAGCGCGTCACGCCGCAGCAGGTCGGTCTGCCCGACTTCGGTGGGGTCCGCCGCGTCAAGGGACTGCGGCGCGAAGAGCTCGCACTCGTCGCGGGGATGAGCGTCGACTACTACGTCCGCCTCGAGCGCGGAAACCTGACCGGGGTCTCCGAGAGCGTCCTCGAGTCGTTGTCCCGTGCGCTGCTTCTGGACGATGCCGAGCACGCGCACCTCTTCGACCTGGCCCGTCTGCAGAACGCTTCGGGCGCCTCGCGCCGGACGATCCCGACGTCGAAGGTCCGGCCGAACGTGCAGCGGGTGCTCGACTCGATCAGCGCCCCGGCCTGGGTCCGCAACGGCCGGTTCGACTTCCTCGCCGGCAACGCGCTCGCCCGCGCGGTGTACTCGCCGCTGTTCCTGTCGCCCTCCGGCACCCCGAACACCGCGCGTTTCGCGTTCCTCGACCCGCGCGGTCAGCAGTTCTGGCGAGACTGGGACTCGGTCGCCGGCGACGTGGTCGCCGCCCTGCGCGCCGAGGCGGCCCGCTCGCCGTACGACAAGGGACTGACCGACCTGATCGGGGAGCTCTCCACCCGCAGTGACGAGTTCCGGCGGCGCTGGGCCGCGCACGACGTGATGCGGCACCGGAGCGGGGTGAAGCGCGTGCACCACCCGGACGTGGGCGACATCGACATGAGCTACGAGACGATGGAACTCGTCACGGACTCGGGGTTGACCATGGTCGTGTACGGCACCGAGCCCGGGTCGGCGTCCGAGGAACGGCTGCAGCTGCTGGCGAACCTCGCGGCGACGAGCGCGACCGGTGCGACGAGTGCGGCGGCTGCGTCGACCGCTTCCGTCGCCGGTGCTGCTGCCGGGGAGGACGCGTGAACGAGACCGAGTCCGTCGAGACCGTCGTCCCGGCTCCGCCGACCGGGTTCCTCGGCCGACTGCGGTTCCGGTGGCGCGCCGAGCAGGAGATCCACGAGCTCACCCGCGACCGTGAACTCGAGGAACGGGTCCGAGCCGAGGCAGCGGTGCGGCTCGCACCCGGGCCGTGGCACCTGGGGGAGCTGTTCCGGCGACGGTGACGGCTGAGGGGGGAGGACAGCACCTGTCACGGCTCCGCGGTCGGCCCTAGCGTCGAGGACATGACCTTCGCTGACACCGACCCCGAGTTCGCCCGGTACCACGCCGACTTCGTGGACGAGACCCTGCGGAACGCAGCACTCAGCGAGCACGACCGCGTGGTCGTCCAGCTCGGTGCGACGATCGCGGCCGGGGCGCCGACGGCGTTCCGCGACCTGCTGGACGCGGCCCTCGACGGCCCGCTCTCGCCCACCGAGGCGAAGGAGATCGTCTACCAGGCCGTGGCCTACGTCGGTTCCGCACGAGTCGGCGACTTCCTGACGATCACCAACGCCGTACTGGTCGCCCGCGGGGTCACTCTGCCTTTGGCTGGGCAGTCGACGACCACCCCGGCGGACCGGCTCGAGCGCGGCCGAGCGGTGCAGGGCGCCGTCGTCGGTGCGGATCGCGTCGACGCGATGTACGAGAACGCCCCCGCGGACGCCGTGCACTTCCAGCGGTTCCTGTCCGGCAACTGCTTCGGGGACACCGTCGGCCGGGACGGGTTGCCGCTGCCCACCCGTGAACTCCTGACCTTCGCGCTGCTCGCGGCGCTCGGCGGTGCCGACGCCCAGGTGCAGGGGCACGTGGCCGGCAACCTGAACGTCGGGAACACCCGCCAGCAGATGCTGGACGTCCTGACCGTGCTCGTCCCGCTCATCGGCTACCCGCGCACGTTGAACGCCCTGGCCGCCGTGAACGAGGGAGCACCCGCAGCATGACCACCGACCACTCGATGTCGACGGGCCGGACGCTGCTGTTCGCCGTCGCCGGGGGAGCAGCGGTCGGCAACCTGTACTGGTCGCAGCCACTGCTCGACGACATCGCATCGTCGCTCGGCACCTCGGCGTCGCTCGCCGGGCTGCTCGTCACGCTGACCCAGGTCGGCTACGCCCTCGGCATCCTGCTCGTCGTGCCGCTCGGGGACGTCCTCGACCGCCGACGCCTGATCCCCTGGGTGCTCGTCGCCTCCGCCGTCGCGCTGCTGCTCGCCGCTATCGCTCCGACCTTCGCGACGCTCCTGGTCGCCCTGGCGCTGGTCGGGCTGACCACGGTCGCCGGGCAGCTCCTCATCCCGCTGGCCGGGGACCTCGCCGACCCCGCGCAGCGCGGACGCGTGGTCGGCACGATCGCGTCCGGGGTGCTCACCGGCATCCTCGTGTCGCGGACGATCAGCGGCCTGGTCGCGGACGCGTTCGGGTGGCGCGCGATCTACGTGCTCGCCGCCGTCGTCGCGGTCGTCCTCGCCGTGCTGCTGCGGCGGGCCATCCCCGAGCTCGAGGCCCGCGGCGGGGTGGCGTACCCGCAGCTCATCCTGTCGGTGTTCCGTGCCGTCCGGACCCACCGGACCGTGCAGGTCACGCTCGTGATCAGCTCGTCGGTGTTCGCCGTGTTCACGATGTTCTGGACCGCGCTGACGTTCCTGCTGAGCAGCGACCCCTACGACTTCTCCACCAGCAGCATCGGGCTGGTCGGCCTGGTGGGGCTCGCGGGTGCCGTGGCGGCGCAGCGGGTGGGGCGACTGCACGACCGGGGGCTGTCGGTCCCCGTCACCGGGGGAGCGATCGTGCTCCTGCTCGTCTCCCTGGTCGTCGCCGGGATCGGTGCGCACTCGATCGTCGTGGTGCTGCTCGCCGTGCTGCTGCTCGACGTCGCCGTGCAGGCCGCGAACGTGCTCAACCAGACCCGGCTCTTCTCGGTCGACCCGGCCGCGCGGAGCCGGCTCAACACGGCCTTCGTCACCTCGAACTTCATCGGCGGGGCGATCGGCTCCGCGCTGGCGTCGGTGCTGTGGAACGCCGGGGGCTGGACAGCGATCACGATCGGCGCCGCTGTGCTGACCGGGTTCGCCGCGACGGTCTGGGTCGTGCACCGGAACCGTGGGCTCGTGGTCGAGCCGGAGCGGGTCTGACCACGGGGCTCAGCGGACCAGGGGGTTCGCGACCTCGAGCTCACGGTGGTCGACGAGCCAGCGCACGGCGTCCAGCACGGTCTCCTCGGCGGTGAACGCCGGTGCGTAGCCGAGCAGACGACTCGCCTTCTCGGTGCTGAAGACCTGGCTGCGGGACAGGTGTTCCCAGCTGGCGTCAGCGTGCTCTGGAGCCGTGGTCTCGCGGAACCGGTCCCACGTGACGGGGTCGAGCCGGGCCTCCTGGCCGAACCACGACGCTGCCAGGTGGGCGTACCCGCGCGCGGTGAGCGCCGTCGGAGCCGTGACGAAGAAGTCCTCGCCCGCCGCCGCATCGCGGTGCTCGACCGCGAGCTGGAACGCCTGCGCGACGTCGTCGGCGTGCACGTGGGCCATCGTCTCGGCGCCGAGACCGGGGACCTCGAGCGGTTCGCCGGCGGACAGCTTCGTCAGCACCGACGTGTCGAGGTTGCCGAGCGGACCGATCGGCGTCCAGCCCGGACCGCTGATGTGACCGGGGTGCAGCGACGTCGTGACCAAACCGCCTGATGCGGTTTCTTCCTTGAGCATCCGGGCGATGGCGTCCTTCTGGACTCCGTAGTCACCGAACGGCGGGGTTGCGTTCTGCTCGGTGATCGGCAGCACGTGCGAGACGCCGGCGCGCCAGATCGAGCCGCAGTGCACCAGGTGCGTACCGGTGCCGCGGAGCGCGTCGACCAGCGCTGCGGCGGAGGACTCGGTGAAGCAGACGAGGTCGACGACGGCGTCGGCACCGAGCGCGGCGATGCGGCTGCCGAAGGTGCCGTCGCGGTCCTCCTGCTCGCGGTCGGCGGTGATCCGCTCGACCTGCTGCCACTCCGGGGCGTCGGCGTACGGGGTGCTCGTGCCGCGGGTGACGGCGACGACCCGGTGACCCGAGCGGACGAGACGGGGGACGAGGAACGAGCCGATGTGGCCGGTGGCTCCGATGACGACGATGTGCATGGAGGCCACCGTAGGCCGAGGCGTGCGGATCGTGAGCAGGAATGGTCGGGTGCGGCGGTGCGACCCGACCGTTCCTGCTCACGAAACGCGCCCGCGGCACGCACGGCGCAAGCGGCGAGCGCCGGCGAGCGCAGCGCCGGCGAGCGCAGCGCTCAGTCGGCGGTGATGACCTTCACGGAGCCGGCGATGGTCGCGGCGTCCTCGGCGAGCGCGACGACGGGGTCGGGCAGGCCCGCGCCCCCGAGGGCCTTGCGCGCACCCCAGCCGACGAAGCTGCCGACGAGGGCACCGACGCCACCGAGGATCGCGCCCTCGATGCGCAGGTCGCGCTTGCCCGTGGTGCCGAGGGCGGCACCGGCGAGGGCACCGGACGCGATCCGTCCGAGCAGTGCGGACGGGGCGATGCGGTTCGGGGTCTTCGGCAGCTTGTCGCCGATGAGCTCACCGACGGCGGAGGCGACGAGCAGCCCGCGGCCGACCGGGGTGCTGAAGACCTTCCACTGCTGCCACGAACCCTTCAGCGAGGACCGGTCGTGGTTCAGTGCGAGGACGGCGAGCGGGGTGGCGCTCCGGCCGCCGCTCATGATGCCGAGGACCAGGGTGCGGACCAGGGTGTGCTGCTCGTGCTGCTTGCTCATCGTGACTCCTGTCGTGTTGCCCCCGACGGTACGCACGGTGACCTCGGGTGTTCCGAGCATCGCGGGCGACGGACGGACGCGAGCGTTCCCCGGGCGCTCCCCGGGCACGGAGCCGCCCCGAGTAGCGTCCGGCCCATGAGCAACGTCATCGTCTTCGGCGGCCACGGCAAGGTCGCACTCCTCGCCACCCGCATCCTGTCCGAGCGCGGACACACGGTCACCTCCGTCATCCGGAACGCCGACCAGTCCGACGAGATCCGAGCCCACGGCGGCGAACCGCTCGTCGCGGACATCCAGCAGCAGTCCCTGAACGACTTCGCCGAACTCGTCCGCGGGCACGACGCCGTGGTGTGGTCGGCCGGTGCCGGTGGCGGGTCCGTCGACCGGACCTGGGCGATCGACCGCGACGCTGCGGTGCTGTCGATCCAGGGGGCGAAGCTGGCCGGCGTCGACCGCTACGTGATGGTGTCGTTCTCGGGCTCGCAGCTCGACCACGGCGTCCCGCAGGACCAGGACTTCTTCGCGTACGCGCAGTCGAAGATGATCGCCGACGCCGTGCTCCGCGACTCGGGGCTGCAGTGGACGATCGTCGCCCCGAGCACCCTGACCGACGACGAGCCGACCGGCTCCGTCGACTGGGACGGCTCGTCGACCCAGGTGCCGCGCGGTGACGTGGCGCACGTGGTCGCCGACGTGGTCGAGAACCCCGGCACGGCGGGCAACACGTTCCGGTTCAACACGGGGTCGACTCCGGTGGCGGAGTTCCTGCGCGCCGACGCGGTCTGACCAGGACCGACCGCGCCGACGCGGCCTGACCGAGACCGACAGACCAACGGGGTCGCGGCGGTTCTCCGCCACGACCCCGTCCGTGTCCCTGCAGAGCGTCGAGCTCAGTAGAGCGTCGAGATGCCCGTCATGTCGCCACGGCCGAGCGTGCGGCCGTCGAGCTCGCAGTAGCCGCCGGACGGCTCCATGACCTGGCCGGTGCCGGTGGCGACGTGGTCGAGGCCGTACAGGTGGCCCCACTCGTGCGTCGCGACGACCTGGGTGTCGAAGCGCGCGCCCGAGCAGGTGGCCGTCGAGCTCCACTTGAAGCCGGTGGCGTAGCGCTGGTCGGCCTCGCGGGCGTTGCCGTTGCCGTCGAACCAGACGCACGTCACGCCGAGGGTCCCGGTCGGGAGCTTGCCCCAGCCCATCACGTTGTAGCCGTTGTTCCGCGAGCAGCCGCCCTGGTCGGTGAGGTTGGGCTTCTGGGTCGCGAGACGCAGGTAGTCGTTCTTCGCCGTCGACGTGACGGTGCGGTCACATGCCGAGATCGTGCCGTTCCACGCGTTAGCACCCTTGCGCAGGGCGTCCTTGGCGTACGTCGACTTCTGGTCGGTCTGGTTGTAGTACCACTTGACCGTGCTCGGCCAGGTGTAGCCGGACGCCTTGTACGCCGTGCTCGTGCACTTCGTGGTCGCAGCGGTCGTCGCGGCGGGAGCGGCCTGTGCCGTCGCGGCCTGGCCCTGCGCACGCTCCTGCTGGACGGCGGGGGCCGAACCGGTCCAGGCCTCGTCCACGCGGACGGCGACACCGGCGGAGCCGTTGTTGGCGATGAGGACGTCGGCGAGTTCGGGCGCCCCGGGGGCGGCCGAGCTGCTCGCCATGACGCTCTCACCCGGCGCGGGGAGCGCGAAGGTGCGGCCGTCCGGCGTCACGACCGTGCCGGAGGTCGCGGTGCAGCCGCTCTCGAGCGTCTGCACCGACAGGGCCCCGGGGGCGCAGCTCGCGCCGGCCCCCGGGGTCGCCGCCTGGGCGGGTGCTGCGGTGATGGTGAGACCGGCGAGGATCGCGACGATCGCCCCGGTGCTCAGCGCGTTCCTGACAGGACGCATGGTTCCCTTCCAGCGGCAGGCGACGTGCCCCCGCTCCTGATCGGGGTCCATGCTCGCCGATGACCGCGCACCGGGTCCAGGACTGCGCTGCGCGGACACGCCCCCAGTCAGGGGCGACGCTCAGGCGAACTGCGCGTAGAAGCGCTCCGGTGCATCGGCGAGCGACGCCTTCACCATCCGGCTCCAGTCGTCGACGACGACCTCTGCCGCACCCCGCTCGACGCCGTCCAGCGCGGCCCGCGCCACGTCGGCCGGGTCGACCTTCGGCCCCTCGTAGCCGTCCATCATGTCGGTGTCCGCCGCACCGAGGTGCAGCCCCTGCACGCTGATCCCCTTGCCTGCGAGCTCCAACCGGACGGCGTTCGTCAGGTTCCACTCGGCGGCCTTCGCCGCCGCGTACGCGCCGGATCCCGGGTAGACGAACCAGGACAGTGCGGACAGGACGTTCACGATGCCGCCGCCACCGTTGCGCTCGATCACCGGCGCGAACGCCCGGATCATCGCGAGGTTGCCCCAGTAGTGCGTGTCCATCTCGCGGCGCGCATCGGTGAGGTCGTCGGTGAGCAGCGAGCCCGTCGTCGAGATGCCGGCGTTGTTCACGAGCAGGGTGACGTCGCCCGCGGCGGCAGCCGCCGCGTCGATCGATGCCTGGTCGGTGATGTCGAGGGGCAGCGCGACGACGCCCTCGATGTCCACGAGCTCGGGTCGACGTGCGGTCGCGTAGACCTTGGTGGCTCCGCGCTCCAGCAGCTGCAGAGCGAAGCGGCGTCCGATGCCGCGGTTCGAGCCGGTGACGAGTGCGACCGATCCAGCGATCTCCATGGTGTCTCCTCCTGCCGCTCGGGTGTCTCCCGCATCGGCTCGGCTACGCTAAGACCTCACATTCATGTCAGGGGCAAGCCCCGGATCGGAGCACCATGCGCATCGGTGACCTCGCAGCAGAGACCGGCGTCAGCGTCCGCTCGCTGCGGTACTACGAGGAGCAGGGGATGCTCACCGCGTCGCGCACCGCGAGCGGGCAGCGGATCTACACGGACGCAGCCGTCGAGCGGGTCCAGCTCGTGCAGCAGCTGTTCGCCGCCGGGCTCGCGAGCCGCACGATCGTGCAGCTGCTGCCCTGCGTCGACCGCGGGGAGTCGACGCCGGAGTCGTTCGCGCTGCTCATCGCGGAGCGGGACCGGATCACCGCGCAGCTGGCCGAGCTCGAGGCGGTCCGGGGGCGGCTCGACCAGGTCATCGCGATCACCGAGCACCCCACCGCCGAGCACTGCCCGGCACTGCGTGACCGGCCTGCGGAGCCGGTCGCGGCCTGAGACGCGGCACCGGGACGGACTGGAGGCCCGTGGCGGGTCCGCCACGGGCCTCCAGTCCCTAGCGGGTCGCTGACGACGCCCGCACCACCAGCGCGTGGCGCGAGCGCAGCACCCCCGGTGCCGCCGGGGCGCCCTCCTCGAGCTGGGCGACGAGCACCCCGACCGCCGTCGCCGCGACGCGGTCCAGGTCGGCCGACACCGTGGTCAGCGCCGGGGTCGAGTACGCCGACTCCTCGATGTCGTCGAACCCGACGACCGCGACGTCGTCCGGTACGGTCCGGCCCGCGAGCTGCAGGGCACTCATCGCCCCGAGCGCCAGCGCGTCGTTGCAGCAGACGATCCCGTCGACCGGCACGCCGGCGTCGAGGAGTTGGCGCGCAGCCGCCGCACCCTCGGCCCGGTGCCACAGCGCGGTCGGCACGACCCGCTCGGGCGCGAACGGCACACCGTGGTCGTCGAGCGCCTCGCGGTAGCCCCGCAGTCGCTCCTGCGCCGTGCGCACGGGTCCCGACGGGTCGGAGCCGATGAACGCGATCGACCGGCGACCGGCGTCGAGCAGGTGGGCGGTCGCGTCCCGCAGCGCGTCCGCGTTCGACATGGCGATGAACGGCACGGGGGCGTCCGGGATCGGCTCGCCGAGCACGACGAGGGGGAACTTCACCTCGAGCGCGGCGGCGTCGCTCGGCCGGACGGTCAGCGGGCTGTAGATGATGCCGTCGATGGAGTGCTCGCGCATCCGGGTGATCGCGTCCGCCTCGCGCACGCCGCTCGCGGTCTGCTCGATGAGCACCGTGTAGCCCACGGCTCCGGCAGCGCGGATGACGGCATCGGCGAGTTCCGCGAAGTACGCCTGCCGCAGTTCCGGCACCGCGAGCCCGAGCACCTTGGAGCGTCCGGCGCGGAAGTTCCGGGCCGAGACGTTGAGCTCGTAGCCGAGCTCGTCGACGGCGGCCATCACACGGTCACGGGTGCGGACGGAGACGTGTTCGTAGCCGGACAGCACGTTCGAGACGGTCTTCTTCGAGACACCCGCCACGGCGGCGACGTCGCTCATCGTGGGCGGAGAGCGGTGCCCCTGCGCCATCGGGCGCCCCCTCTCACGTGCGGACTGCGTTCGGCAGGAACCTACCGCACCAGCGCGGTGCGGACCGGACGGGAGGCCCGTGGCGGGCCCGCCACGGGCCTCCCGTCCAGGCTCGGCCCGTCCAGGGCCCCGCTCAGTCCGCCAGGAACCGCAGGACCGCGAGCACCCGCCGGTTCTCGTTCGGCGTCGCCTCGAGCCCGAGCTTCGTGAAGACGGCGGTGACGTGCTTCTCGACGGTCCCGCCGGACAGGAACAGGGTGTCCGCGATCGCGGCGTTCGACCGGCCCTCGGCCATCAGACGCAGCACGTCGGTCTCGCGGGCGGTCAGCGAGTCGAGCGGACCGCTCGTGGCACGCGGCGCCTGGACCAGTGCGGCCGCCACCTCGGGGTCGAGCACCACGTTGCCCGCTGCGACCTGGTGCAGCGAGTCGATGAAGGTGCCGACCTCGGCGACCTGGTCCTTGAGCAGGTACCCGACGCCGACCGTGGCGACGTCGAGCAGCGCCCGCGCCCACTGCGCCTCGGCGTACTGCGAGAACAGGAGCACCCCGACGTCGGGCCGGACGTCCTTCACCCGCACGGCCGCACGGACGCCCTCGTCGGTGTGGGTCGGCGGCATCCGGATGTCCATCACCACGACGTCGACCGCGCCGTGCGCGACGGCGGCCACCGCGGCGTCGCCGTCCGACACCGGCACGACCTCGTGCCCGCGACCGCGTAGCAGCGACGTCAGCCCCTCGCGCACGATCGTGTTGTCGTCGGCGACGACGATCCTCACCGTTCGGCTCCGCTCGGCATGCGCATCCGGACGCGGGTCGGGCCGCCGGCGGGGCTGTCCACCTGCAGGTCACCGTCGACGGCGCGCAGCCGTTCGAGCACGCCGGCCAGGCCGGTGCCGTGACCGTCGGGGGTGCCGAGCGCGACGTGGGCCCCGCCGTGGCCGTCGTCCTCGACCTCGACGAGCAGGTCGGTGCCGAGCATGCCGACCCGGACGGCGGTGGCCGAGGCTCCGGCGTGCTTCGACACGTTCGTCAGCAGCTCGAGCACCCCGAAGTACGCGATGCCCTCGACGACGCGGGACGGCCGGACGGGCAGGTCCACCGACAGCGCGACGGGGAACGGGGTCCGGGAGCACGCCGAGGTCAGCGCGGCCTCGAGCCCCTCGTCGAGGACGGGCGGGTGGATGCCGCGGGCCAGGGCGCGGAGCTCGACCAGGGCCTCCTTGGTCGACGCGTGCGCCCGGTCGACCAGTGCGGTGACCGCGTCCGGGTCAGCGCCGGTCTGCAGGCGGTCGCGGGCGTCGCCGAGGGTCATCGCCAGGCCGACGAGCCGGGCCTGGGTGCCGTCGTGCAGCTCCCGCTCGATGCGGCGCAGGGTGGTGTCGGCGTCGAGCACGGCGGCGTCGCGCGAGGCCGTGACCTGGCGGAGCCGCAGGTCGCGGGCGGTGGCACCGAGCAGGGCGCGGATGACCACACGCTGCAGTGCCGCGAGCCCGTGGTTCACCGCGGGCCAGAGGAACAGCACGATGAGCAGGCCCAGCACCGCGAACGCGACCTGCAGCGGCGGGGTGTCGACGTACACGCCGAGGAACTGCGCACCGCTGTGGAGCTCGCCGTCCGCGCCCCGCTGCGCCGGCAGGAAGTGCCCCCACGCCGCGTGGGTCATCGCGCCCAGACCGCTCACGAGCACCGCGGTCGAGACGGCGAACGTGGTCGTGGTCAGCACGAACCCCGCGAGCAGGTACGCGAACGCCCGCCAGGTCGGGCCGTCCGACAGCCGGGCGAACGCGGTGCCGAGCGGCGTCGAACCTGCACGGGGCGGTGCCGGAGCGACGACGACCTGCCCGAGCAGCGCGGCGGACATCCGGCGGGTGAGCGCGGCGAACCAGTGCGACCCACCGAGCAGGAACGCGGCGACGACCAGGCCGACCCAGGTCAGCGACACCGGGATGCCGACGGCCAGCACGACGACGAACCAGGCCAGCGCGGCGATCGCGATCGGCAGGTGCGCGGCGTGGAACGCGAAGGCCCGCCAGGTGCTGCCGTCGGCGACGGCTCGGAACGGTCGGAACCGGGGGAGGGTGGTGGGTTCGCCCGGGGTGGCGACGGCGGTGTACATGCGGACCTCTTCGTGTCGGTGACGAGCTTATTGCCCGGCACCAGCCTCGCTGCGGGGGTCCGCCCGCACACCGGTGCTGCCCCCCGTGGTCGGTGGGGAAACCCCGCGATCATCGTCAGCCGGGTCGGCTCAGGCCCCGGTCTGCTCCGTCGGTGCGGCCACGGGCTTCGACTGGCTCGACCCTCGTTGCCGCAGGGACACGGTGGCGATCACCATCACCGAGATGACCAGGAACTCCGACTGCCAGTTCTGCATCGACTCGAACCAGAACTGGCTCGTGCCGAGGTAGCCCCACGCCGAGACCACGCTGTCGCCGTGCTCGAGCTGCTCCTCGTTGTAGGCCGCAGCGCCACCGATCACGTGCCCGACGACACTGCCGAGGAACAGCACCGCGAACAGGATCAGCAGCGAGTTCTCGTACAGCACGAGCACGATCCCGCCCCGGCGCACCGGCCACGGGGCCTTCGGGTCGTCGGCGTGCTCCCGGGGGTCCTCGTCCTGCGGGCTCTGTTCGTCCAGGGGCTCGGACTCGCTCGACCCCTTCTGGAACAGGAACACCGTGAACACGATGTACGCGCCCATCTGCAGGAACTCGCTCTCCCAGTTCTCGAAGGTCGCCTCGGCGAAGTCGCCGCTCGTCAGGAAGCCCCAGAGCGACACGGCCGCCTCGCCGTGCTGCAGCGCGTCTGCCGCGGACACCCGCCACCCGGCGAACACCATGCCGACGAAGCACACGACGAAGACGGCGACGTTCGCGAGGAGCAGGCCGTGCCGTCGCACGCGCTGCCACCCACTCGATCCGTTGTGCAGGCCGAGGGTCACCGGGTCCTCCGTTCGTCGTCTCGACGCCATCCTCGTCCGGACGCCACGAACGCCTTCGCAGGAGCACCCGACCGGTCGCGGCGGTTCCGTCAGCGACTCAGAGCGTGATGCCGGTGGCCTCGCCGAGCGCGTCGAGCAGTGCGGTGCGGAACCGCTGGTCCGCGACCGCCGGGTGCGGTTCCTGCCGCTCCCCGTGGAACCAGTAACCGCCTGTCACGGTTTGGTCTGGGTCGGTCGCGAGCGTCTCCTGCGTGCGGTGTCCCAGCTCGAAGTCGTCGGGAGCGCCGGCCCCGCCCATCTTGGTCGCCACCCAGCCCGGGTCGACGGCGTTGCTCAGCACGCCCGGGCGCCGGAGCGGCACCTCGGCGGCGAGCGCCGTCACGAACAGCTTCGTGTCGGAGTACGAGTTCGTCTCCGAAGCGCCGGTCCAGTCGACGGTGTCCAGGCGCGGGCGGCCGCCCCGGTGCATCCCGCTGCTCAGGTACACGTGCCGCTCCGGCGAGCGCAGCAACGCGGTGAACAGGTAGGGCGCCACGACGTTGACGGGCACCAGGGAACGGCCCGAGATCACGCCGGCGTTGTGCACGACGGCGTCGAGCGGGGTGCCAGCGTCGAGTTCCCGGGCGGTGGCGATCACGGCGTCGCGGTCCGCCAGGTCGGCGACGACGAGTTCGGCGCCGCGCTCCACCAGGTCGGCGACCGCCTCGGCGCGGGCCCGGTTGCGCGCGTGGACGACGACGTCGTGCCCGCTGCGGAGCAGCGAGTCGGCGGTTCCCCGCCCGAGGCCGTCGGTGGATCCGGTGACGAGGATGCGTGCCATCCGCCCATCATGCGCCCGACGGCTGCGGCGGGTCCGGCAGGTGGACCGGGAACGGACGGACGGGAGGCGCGGTGCGGGCCCGCCACGAGCCTCCCGGCTGTTCACGGCCCGGCCAGAGGGCCGCGGTACGGTCGCTGCATGAGCAGCTTCCTCGAGCCGATCGACGCCGTCGGCGTCGGTGACGCGACGATCGTGCCGGACGCCACACGACCGGTCGCGGCGATCGTCACGGGCGACGACGTGCGGTGGGTGACGTGGCCGGACGCCCCGTTGCCGGACGGTGCGGTCGACGAGATCGGGGTCCTCGCGACCGACGAGGGCGCTTGGGTGGTCTACGTGTCGCGCGAGGACGCTGAAGGCGACCTCGACACAGAGTCGCGGACGGCCGTGCACGTCACGCCGACCGGGGTGACGTGCGCGGTCGACCTCGGGGATCGACGGGTGCTCGGGGCGGACGTCGAGGGGCTGTGGATCGGCGACCCACGTGACGCGTCCATGTGGATGGGTGAGGACGAGGACGAGGGCCTCGGGGATCCGGAGGACGACGAGGCAGTCGAGGACGACGAGGACTCGGACGACCCGCTCGACGGCGTCGACCCGGAGACCCTGCCGTGGGCGCCGTCGGAGCCGTTCTGGCCGTCGCCGGAGGAGTGGGCGGCGACGCTGGCGGCCGGCGAGGAGCCGGAGGACGACGAGCCCGAGCTGCTGGACGACGATGACGACGATGGGCCCCGGTACTGGAGCGTCAGCTTCGGCGGCGTCGAGGGCGGCTTCGTCCCGCCGCCTGAACCGCAGGCGGAACCCGCTCCGCCCCTGCCGACCCCGTCGACTGAACTGGTGCTCGTCCGGACCGACGGCAGCCGGACGACGATCGCCGTCGACCACCTGGTCGAGGACGTCCGCCGTACCGGCTCGGTCCTCACCATCCGGTACGCACCGACCGGTCCGCGACTGGAGCCCGACGCGTCCGTGTTCCGGAACGTCGTCTACGTCTCCCGCGAGGTCGACCTCGACCTGACCGGCGGCCTCCCCGCCACCGTGACCACGGAGGACCTGCCGTCCCGCCCCGCGAACGACGAGGACGAGACGTCGTGGGAGGACGAGCAGGAGCGTCTGGAAGCAGCCCGCGCTCCGTGGACGGAGCGGTTCGACCTGACCGACGTCGAGGGCGCGCACTGGCCGTTGCACGACCTGGACGCTGCCGCACGGGAGCGCGCGGTCGCGGACCTCGTGGACGTGTTCGAGGCCCTCGACCAGCCCGGCATCCTGTGGACCCGCGACCACCCGGAGCCCCGCCGGTCGGCGAGTGACTACCGGGCGGTCGAGGTCACCGTCGAGGGGGAGTGGCCGGCGACCGAGCTCGTGGTGTCGTTCGAGCACCGCGCCGTGCCGTACCTGCGGCTCCGTCGGCGCTACCGGGTGTTCGACGACGCCGGGCACGTGGAGGACTGGACCTACGTCACGGTGCACCTGGAGGAGGAGATCGCCACCGGCCACATCGCTGACCGGTCGGACGCTGTGGACGGGGTGCTCGACATCTGACGGGTGCGGTCCTGCCTGATCCCACCGCCCCGTACGGCCCGCTGGTCCTGTACGTTTCCTGTGTAGACATCCCCCTGATCAGAGAGGACGCGGCGCCATGAGTGACGGCACGCCCCAGTACAACCAGCAGAACCCGAACCCCTACGCCGCCGGCGGGCAGCCCTACGGCGCTCCGATGCAGCCGTCGTCCGACCGCTTCAACGTCATGGCGATCGTCGGGTTCGTCCTGGCCTTCGTGGTGAACATCGCCGGCCTCGTCGTGTCGATCATCGCGCTCTCGCAGATCAAGAAGACCGGGGAGCGCGGCCGCGGCCTCGCCCTCGCCGGCATCATCATCAGCGCCCTGTCGCTCGTCTTCGGCATCATCTGGATCATCTTCGTGATCGCTGTCGTCGCGAACGCTCCGGCGGGCAGCATGGGCAGCTACTGACACCCACCAGCACCAGAACGGAGGCCCGTGGCAGCTCGCCACGGGCCTCCGGTCTGTCTGGGGCTGGTTCCGGACCGTGGCCTCAGCCGATGACGCCGGTGTGCTCCAGCACGATGTTCAGGCCGATCAGGATCAGGACGACGCCACCCGCGATCTCCGCCGGCTTGCCGAAACGGGCACCGACACGACGACCGACCAGGACCCCGACGAACGACAGCACCGCGGTGGTGATCCCGATGAGCAGCACCGCGCCGCCGATCGACACGGGCAGGAACGCCAGGGTGACGCCCACCGCCAGGGCGTCGATGCTGGTCGCGACCGCCAGCACGAGGAGCTCGCGGACCGGCAGCCGATCGGTGTCCTGCTCGGTGTCCTCGTGCTTCGAGAACGCCTCCCACAGCATCTTCCCGCCGATCAGCGCGAGCAGCCCGAACGCGACCCAGTGGTCGAAGGCCGCGATGTACTGCGCGAACGCCGACCCGAGCAGCCAGCCGAGCAACGGCATCACCGCCTGGAACACCCCGAACGTCAGCGCGATCACGATCGCGTGCCGCACGTCGAAGCGCTTCATGTGCAGGCCCTTGCCGAGGGCGACGGCGAAGGCGTCTGCGGAGACGCCGAGCGCGATGAGGAACAGGGCCCAGAAGGACATGGGGGTGGCGCCTTTCGAGACGGTCGGATGGAGACTCCGACGTCTCAGGACCTGACGATCCTGGCACGGTCGAGGGCACGAAAAGGCCTGATCAGCGGGATTCGTCGGCCCGAATCCGCGGGTTGGTGGGCCCGGTCCGACAACCCGGCCCACGTCGTCGACGTGACCAGGGGACGGACTGGAGGCCCGTGGCGGGGCCGCGGTGCGCCTCCAGGCCGGCAGTCAGTGCGTCAGGAACCGGCGGCCGCGTGCGCCGCGACCTGACTGGCCGTCAGTTCCGTGCCGTAGACGGCGGCGTACCGCATCGACCCGGTGAAGTACGGGTTGTTCGTGGCACCCGGCCATCCGCTGACGACGTCGTAGCCGACGCGGAAGTACCCGGTGAAGTTCTCGGGGCTCTTGAAGGCCGTGTTCGACGCGACGAGCGTGCCGTCGACGTACAGGCGCATGCCGTTGGTGGGCGACATCGTGGCGACGGTGTGGTGCCACCTGCCGTCGTTGACGGCCGACGGCGAGGTGAGTACCTGGGTGGCACTGCCGGTGTACGTGCCGAACGCGAGCTGGCCGCTGGTGGTCAGGTAGAGCTTCCGGTCGTGCTGGCTCGACGCTCCGGTCTGACTGCTGCCGAAGCCGATGAGCATGCCGCCGGCGACCGTGGTGCGGAACCAGACCTCCTCGCTGAATGTCGTGGGGTTGGCGTACGAGCGCGGGGTGGAGACGTAGCTCGTGGAGCCGTTGAGCGCGTAGGCGCTGCCGCTGTCACGCGGGCAGGCGTTCGGGCTCGGCGTGGTCGCGGTCATGGTGCCCTGGTAGGTGCCGTTCGCGCCGCGACCCGACCAGTCGGTGGCCGTCTTCGATCCAGAAGCCTCGATCAGGCGGTAGGCGAACAGCGCGTTCGCGGTGTCGGCGCCGACGGCACCGGTGCACGTGAAGTACGGGGCGGTCGCCGCCGTGTTCGCGCTGTTGGTCACGCGCGCGGTGTACGCCGAGCGGGTCGGGGCGAACTGGTTCAGCAGGACGACGACGGCCAGGGCGACCACGAGGAGGACGGCGACGACGCGACCGTCGCGCAGGCGACGGAGGATCACGAGGGACGCACCGCCTCGACGCGGCCGACCGCCAGGCACGCCACGAGCGGCACGAGGCACACGGCGAACAGGGCGACCCAACCCAGGGGGTCGAGGTCGATGTTCGACATGAGCTGGTAGTGCCCGTTCTTCGTCAGCTCGTGGATGACGACCTTGCCCATCTCACCGTCGACCAGGTGGACGCTGTTGCCGCCGTGGGCGTCGACGCGGACCGGGAAGATCCCCGACGAGATCACGGTGGCCTCGACGCCGGTCGGGCTCGAGGTGTTCGTGATCGTCGTCACGTTGACGAACGGCTTGAACACGAACGCCGCGTACGCGACGGTGAGGGCGCTGCCCGCGATCCGCAGGCACGTGCGGGTCACCCGGTCGGTGAACGCGCTGGTCAGGGTCAGGATGATCAGCGTGCCGATGAGCAGGATCGGAGCGGCCCGGAGCAGCCAGCCGATGCGCGGGACCAGGAGTGCGGGGGTGCCGATCACGTCGGCCTGGGTGAGCGTCCACGGGTCGGTCGCGCCGTTGACGTCACCGCGGGTGTGGATCCCGCCGTCCGCGTCGATCGAGACGATGCGGTGCGTGTAGACGACGTCCGGGTTGGCGGAGGTCTCGAACGAGACGATGTCTCCGACGCTGAGCGTGGCGACGTCCACCGGCAGGTCGAGCACGAGGGTGCCGACCGGGGCGGCTTCGCCCATCGAGGGGGTCTCGACGACGAACCAGCGGCCGCCGGCGGAGAGGAACAGGACGGCGGCGGTGAGGAGCAGTGCGGCGATCGCGGCGACCGACCAGGCGAGGACCGTCTCGGAGCGGGTGACCTGACGGCCGCGGAGGACCGGGCGGTCGAGCATGCCGCTGAGCGGGATCGCTGCGGTCTGGCTCATGGGCGCTGCTCCGGGGATTCAGGGGAATGGCGACGCTCGACCGGAGGGGGGTCGGCCGAGCGTCGCCGGTCTGGGGGGAGGGGTGATGGGGGGTCGGATCAGGCCGGATCAGGCTGGATCAGGCTGGATCAGGCCGTGAAGGTCCAGGTCATCGGGACCGAGGCGGCGAGGCCCTGGTAGGTGTTGCCGGCCGAGGAGTCGAGGGTCACCGCGAAGTTGAACGGGACGCTCGCGCCGGCGGCCGGGGCCTGCGGCATCGTGAAGGCCGACGCCGCCGCACCCTTGAAGCTGGCGAGGGTGCCGCTGAACACGGTGGTGGAGCCGGAGGTGACGACGAGGTTCATCTTGGCGCAGAGGTCGGTCGCGGTGCCGTTGGCCGAACCGTTGGCCGACTGGGTGCACGTGGCGCCCGGGTTCAGCGTGAAGGTGCTGGCGTTCGCGGTGCCGGTGTTCTTGATCGAGATCGCGGTGTTGACCGTGTTGCCCGGGGTCATCGTCGTGCTGCCGCCGAACTTGTTGATCGTCGAGCAGGTCGCCGAGTTCGTCGAGACCGAGCCGCCGTCGGTGCTGAGGCAGGTGACGGTCGCGCCGGCGTTCTGCTCCTGCATGATCAGCGTGCCGCTGCCGGCGGTGTTGCTGCTGTTGGTGATGCTCGCGGCGAACCCGGAGAGGGTGCCGGTGAGCGAGAGGGAGAGCAGGACGGCGGCGAAGATACCCGCGAGGAGCGCCACGGGGGCGAAGCGGATCCGCTTCAGTGCGGAGGTGCGGAGCTTGGTGGACACGGGGTACCTCTTCGTTCGGTGGTGGTTGCAGGAAGTCGGGGGGAGCAAGACCTTCGGGCTGTTTTGCTTCAATGGTTAAGATAGTCAGCGATTCACCAAGTTGACCACTCGTATACTTGCCCCAGTACGGGGGACGCCTCTTGTCCCCCCGGTACCCGACACGGAAGAGGGCCCTCGTGGCAGCAACACGCAACGACGACGACGCGGCCGATCTCATGGCCGCGTTCACCGCCGTCGTGCGTGCGAACGCGAGCCTGGTGAGTCAGCTGAGCGCTCGTGCGGGCGTGCACGAGAACGCGTTGCGAGCGCTCGTGCTCATCAGTGACACCGGGTACTCCACGCCGACCGAGGTCGCCGGGTACCTGGGGCTGACCTCGGGCGCGGTGACGAACATGATCGACCGGATGAGCACCGCCGGCCTGCTCGAACGCGCACCGAACCCGGCCGATCGCCGAGGCTCACTGCTGCGGCTGCTGCCCCCGGGCCATGTCGTCGTGTCGGACTACCAGGAGCGGTACGCAGCGATGCTCCGGGCCGTCGACGGGGCGCACAAGGGCGAACTGCACGAGGTGCTCAACGACCTCGCGACGAGTCTGTACGAGCAGGCTGCCGCCGCGTCCTGACCTCGCTCGTGCGGACCGCGCGTCTACCTGGTGGGGATCGCCCGTTCCTCGGTCGCGATGAGGCCGGCACGGCGTTCCCGATCCGTCCCGCGGGCGCGCTCGTCCTCGAGCACGCGCACGACGGTGTCCCGGAGGGGTCGGGTCACTCCGCCGGCGTCCGTGAACGCCACCGCGGAGCGCTGTGCGAACCCGGCCTCCGACACCGGGATCCACAGGGGGAGTGATCGCGGTCCGGCCCAGTAGGCCACGTCGTGTGCAAGCAGGACGTCGTCGTCGACCGTGACCAGCTCGTCGTCGAAGCCGGTGACCTCGGCCACGCAGCGGAAGAACTCCTGCATCGGCACCGGAGCGCCCACGGCGTTGACCGTGCCGACGAACCCCTCGCGCCCGGCACGGACGATCCAAGCGGCGAGGTCCGCAACGTCGATCACCTGGACGAACCGCTCCGCCGTCGTCGGCACCAGCACCGGCCCACCACGGTCGAAGCGTGCCGGCCAGTACCCGAACCGGTCACTCGGGTCGCCAGGGCCGACGATCAGCCCCGGGCGTGCGATGAGCAGCCGTGACCCGAGCCGGAGCCGCGTCATGCGCTCGGCGAGGACCTTCGCGTCGGCGTACTCGGACGGGTCCTTCGGCTCCACCAGCCGGGCGGACTCGTCGGCGCCCGGTTCGTCGTTGTCCGCGTACACCGAGACCGTGGACACCAGGGTCCAGTGCGCGGCCCGGTCGGCGAGGGCGTCGAGCGCCGGGGCGACGAGTTCGGGGGCGCTTGCGAGCTCGATGACCTCGTCCCAGTTCCCGGTGGCCTGTTCGTACGCGCCGGCCAGGGCTCGATCCGCCTGGACGAAGCGCGCTCCCTCGGGGACGCTGCCGGTGGTGCCCCGGGCGATGCAGGTGACGTCGGTGCCCTCGGACAGCAGCTCGTCGACGATCGTTCGCCCGAGCCAACCGGTGCCGCCGAGTACCAGGACGCGTCGCACGCGCTCGGCCATCAGACTGGCTGGAGGGGTCGTCGTTCGCCGTCGGGGAGCTCGACCCGGATGCGATCGCCCGGCCGGACCGTGCCACCGGTGAGCACGACGCTCATCACCCCACCCTTGCGCTCGACCGTGCCGTCCTCGGCACGCCCCAACACCGCGCGGAGCAGCCCCGGCTCGAAGCCGTTGATCTGCTGGCACGGGTTCCGCAGGCCGGTGACCTGCACGGAGGCGTCATCGCCGAGGTGCAGCACTGCTCCCTCGGGCAGCCCGAGCAGGTCGATGCCACTGGTCGTGACGTTCTCGCCCATCTGTCCCGGTTCGACGCTGAACCCGGCTTCGGCGACCTCGTCGAACAGCTCGGCGTGCAGCAGGTGGACCTGGCGCAGGTTCGGCTGGGAGGGGTCACGAGCGACCCGGGAGCGGTGCTGCACGGTCGTGCCGGCGTGGGCATCCCCCTCGATGCCCCACCCCGCCACGAGCGTCACCGCGTCGACCAACGGCTTGCTGAACCGGTGCTCGCCGTCCTTGCTCACCGCGACCACGCGCGGCTGATCCATGTCGTCCCCGCTCATGGGGCCGATTCTGCCCCATGGTCACGGTCGCGCGGGTGCAGCGTCGGTCAGTGGCGCTCGCGCGGGCCGGTTCAGCGGCGCTTGCGCAGCGCGTTCGTCGCCCACAGCGAGACAGCGATGAGCACGGGCTGGAACAGCAGGCGGACGAAGCGCTTGGTGTCGGTGTCCAGGCCGAACCCGTCACGGTGGTGCATCCACTGCGCGATGTTGCCGGGGAAGACCGCGAGGAAGAACACCGCGACGACCCACCCGACGGTCACCTGACGCCGAGCCAGGAGCATCAGCGCAGCCCCGAGGGAGATCTCCACCACACCGGAGGCGATCACCGTGACGTCCGTCGGCAGCGGCACGAACTTCGGCACCTGCGCCTGGAACTCCTCGCGGGCCACCGTCAGGTGACTGATGCCGGCCCAGGTGAGCATCGCACCGAACAGGATGCGGACGATGGTCCGGGGGCGGGTGGAGCGGACTGCGGGGGTGCGGGTTGCCATCGGGGAGGTGCCTTTCACGGTCGTGGTGGGGTTCGGTGGAGTGGGGGGCGAGGTCAGCGGCTGCGGAGGACGCGGCGTCGGCGTGCGGCCTCGAACGTGATCGCGGCAGCGGCGGAACCGAGCGTGAGGATCCGCGCGACCGGACGGCCGCGGGTCGAGGTGAGCAGCCGCAGCACGCCGGCGAGTGTGAGTGCGGCAGCACCGCCGGTCGTGCTCGTCACCGAGCCGTCTTCGCGGTCGATCACGAGCCGGGTCCCACCGAGGGCCGTCGCCGCGACGGCGGAGCCGGTGCCGACCAGGTCGCTCCCCGGGGCACGGCGGACCGCTGCGGTGGCGAGTCCGAGCCCGGCCAGGACTTCCAGGGCAGGGATGCCGAGTGCGTGTGGGACGCCCGGCTCGAATCCACGTCGCTGCATCTGCTGGGCTCGAGCGCGCAGCGGGGTGCGGCGAACCGTGGCGATGCCGTGCCCGGCGAGCAGGCCGCCGGTGACGAGGCCGATCCAGCTGGTGAGTTTCACGTTGCGCTCCATTAGGTTGTGCACAACCTAACACGTCGATGCCGAAGACGGTCGGAGGGCCAGTAAGTTCGTCTGGTGCCATCACGAGTGTCCGGGTTCGCCGGCGACCTCCGTCTCCGCGTGACGATCGCCTCCCTCGTCGTGATCGCCGCGCTCTACCAGTGCTTCTGGAACCTGGCCGGCTCGAACATCACCGGCGACGAGAACATCTACCTGCAGAGCGGGTGGCAGTACGTCCACGGCGACTTCACCGCGAACCGCGAACACCCGCCGACGGCCAAGTACCTGTTCGGGCTCGTGCAGCTCCTCACCGGGCAGGGTCCGATCGGCCCGCGGGTCCTCGTCGGCGTGCTCACCTTCGCGGTCGGCGTGGTCCTCTACCTGTGGCTGCGTCGCGAGATCGGGTACTGGGGTGCCCTGCTGGCGGCGTCGCTGTGGTGGCTGACCCCGCGTGGTGGTGCGGGTGCCCGGGTCGACCGGCTCGCCCTGCTCGACCCGGTGATGATGGCCTTCGCCGTGTTCGCGATCGTCGCCGCGTGGTGGTGGATCCGCAGCGAGCGGGCCTGGTGGCTCGCTCCCGTGTCCGGCGTGCTCATGGCCGCCTCGGTCACGTCCAAGCTGTCGACCATCGTGCTGCTCCCGGCGTTCCTGCTGCTCCCGGTCCTGTTCAAGGCCTGGCGGAAGGGCCTCGTCGGCGGCGCGCTGTGGGTCGCCGCCTTCACGGTGACGTTCGTCGCCCTGTACGTCCCGATGGGCATCCGTTCGGCGATCCAGTACATGGTCGCGTTCCAGGAGGGGCAGAACACCAACGGGCACCCGATCACGATCGACGGGCAGATCTACACGTTCGCACCGTGGTGGGCGAGCTTCCGGTTCTTGCTCGACGGCACCGGCAAGGGGATGCTCGTCGTCCTCGCGATCGGTGTGCTCGCTGCCCTGGTGGTGCAGGCGGACCGCCTGGTCGCGTACGTCGGCGCATCCCTGGTGCTGCTCGTCGGGTTCTACGTCGTCGTCGCGAAGATCGCGCTGCCGACCTACTACACCGCGTGGATGCCGTTCCTGCTGGTCCTCGCCGCCATCGGCTTCGCACGCCTCGCCACCGTCCCCCCGAGGGCCCTGACCGTCCCGGTCGTGCTGGTCCTCGTCGCGACGCTCGTCGTCCCCTCGTTCCGGGTGAGTCAGGCCGTCGCGCGGGCGCACCCGACCGGGATCGCGCTGTTGCCCGGGTACCTCGAGGAACACGATGTGCCCGACGGTCGGATCCTGTTCGTGTCGGCGACTCCCACGCTCTTCCAGCCGTACGTCGGCGACCACGGCACCAACCGACTCGACCGTGGCCCCTACGTCGCCATCGTCGTCGGACGCGACCAGCGGCTCCCCGCACCGGAGGCCGTGACCACGCTGCTGCAGGATGACGCCTCGTCCTTCACCACGGGCAGGCTCGACGGCCTGCGCGTGTGGGTCCCGAAGGACGGCCGCATCCGCGAGGACAACGGGGCCCTCACGATCGCCCGCTAGTCGATGCGACGTCGGCGAGGCGTCGCGCGCTGTGAGCGTCGACGCAAGGTGTCGCATCGGTGCCTGCGGACAAGGGGCTTGCAGACGTGGTGTCGCGGCCGTTTTGCAGCGTTTGCTGTCGCGTGCCGAAAAGCCCAGGCCGCGGGCGGAATGAATGACAGATCTGCCGGGAGGTCTCGAAGAGCTGCGGCCCTTATCCCGATCCCGACCGTGCGCAGTCGGCACGTCGTTACCTCGGGATCGTAGGTGGGCGGTGAACCGAGCCACGGACAACGTTGATGGAAGAGGAGGCTTCCGAACGGTGTCACCCACGCGCATGACGCTCGCGGAAGCGTCGCCGCGAGCCAGCGGAACCTCATCGTCGACCATAGGAAAAGGGTTGCACGACGTGTCCGTTAGCCGATCCGCATGAGACCACCGGCAGGACGTCAAACATCTAGTGACGGGTCAGGAGTTCCGGCTCAAGCCCGTGTCGACGAACCAGAGCCAACTGGTGAGATGCGCCGCTCCGATCACCGAGTTGATTCGGGAGTACTGCCTGCGTGAGACCCCGTGCGCTGCCGCATGACGGTTGAACGTCGCAGGGATCGGTTCGCCGTCGTCGGGGAAGTACGGCCGGTAGATGCCTTGGAGCTGCGCGAACGCGAAGAACTGACGCGATGTGAACGTGTCCGGATCCTTGCGCTTCTTCGGTGAGGCTGAAGTCACCTCTGTGCGCAGGCTCGTCGACATCCAGCGTCGCGTAGTCGTGTCCAGGGTGTTCGCCACGAACGCCTGGGCAAGCTCATGATGACCTTCTCGGATTCCGTCGATCGCCTTCTGCGCGAGCGTGGCGAACGGGGCAACCTCCGACGAGGACACCTTCTGCAGAACAGCTTCGCAGTCGGTCAGGATCGTCTTCCAGCGTCGACCGAAGACGACCCGTCGCGCGGAGGCTGAGCCGGCGGCGTGCAACGCGTCGATCGTCGTCGCACGAGGCACCCACGCAATCGGTAGGCCTTCCTCGAGCATCCAGGCCTTCATCTCGGCAATGGTGATGTCTGCCTCGGCATCGAGGATGTTCACGGGGTAGATGCCCCGTGCCATGTCCTCCCACGAAGGCAGATTCGCCAGGATTGAACCGAGCGCGCTCGACGTCAGTCCCGGCACGACGAGGCTGGAGAAGCTCGTCGTGACGTTACGAATCAGCTCCTGGGCGATCGACGAGCTCGCGATCGTGGCCGCCCAGTCCGTCTTCGGCGTGTACCACGAAGGGTTCGCGAGGAGGCCGGGCTGCAGATCGAACGTGTATTTCGGCACGATGCTGCCGAATTGTGCGCCGATCTTCGAGAGATCGCCGAACCAGCCAGCACCATCGAAGCCGCTTGGCGGACTCATCGCTCGTCTGCTCGTTTGCTGGCGCGCAGACCCTTTAGAGCACTCCCGAAGCGAGCTCGCGCCGCCTCCGCAACGAGACCGTCAGCGCCGAAGAAGAAGTGCTCGCGCCTGAGATTGCACCACCGATGCGTCGCGCGAAGGTTGTCCAGCTCGTCGCCTCCGCCCTCGGTCACGCGAACGATGTGGTCGACAGCCGGCGCGAGGTCTTCGAACGATCGCGCGTCGCGGTCGATCGGGATGGCGCAGATCTGGCACACCCAAGCGTCGCGCTCGAGCACGATCGGCCGGTTCCTCGCGAACTCCGGTGTCACCTCGCGCGCCTTCGACGGGGGAGCGAGGCCCATCCGTGGCTGGGCATCGCCTCGATCCCGGCTACACCGCGAACATCCGCAACCGACCGGCCGTCCCGACTCATCGATGATCCCGCGGCGGCAGTCCTCGTGCTCAGCCGCGAACGCGGTCGAGAGTGTTTCCCATTCGCCCGTGACATGCGCGACGAACCGCTCATCGAGGTCCATCGCGATCTGGGTGCGGCATCCGTAGCAGCACCCCGTGCGTGCCGTCGAGTAGAGCAGACGGCACTCGCTCGTGCAGTACTTCCGATTCCGCAGATGCGTCGGGTACTCAACACCGCAACCGCCGCAGCGGAACGCGGCCAGTGGTCGATCCGCGTCGAGGGGGCGAGGCATCGGGCTCCGATCATCGAGGTAGCTCGTCACGAACATATCGTGAGTGAGCGCCGCGTCACGGATGAGAGGGCGTGACGTTTGGTGGCGTCAGGCGCCCTTGAAGTACACCGACGCCGTCGCACTTACCGAAGCCCGAATGAGCCAGGTTCCTCCGGAGACGGCAGAGGTCGGCACTGTTGCGCACCCAACCGTGAACCGGGCCTAACGCGAGAGCGAATCAGTCACTGAAGGGCGCGGCAAGATGTCCGGATCACCATCGTCTATCGAACACGCTCAACAGCGCCGCAAACGGCCGAGTGCTGGTTAGTGCCCGACCAGCCGAGAGGCATCACTGCAACAGGGACTGCACCGCGTTCCACAGATCGAACTGCTTACCGCCCGCGAGGAGCGCGCCAGCTTTCTTGTAACGGTAGTTGGTCGCGCCAGGCATGCCTGCGCCGAGCAAGCGGACACTGCCGACTAGGTGACCATCATCGGCGAGCGTCACCTTCCGGTCTGAGGGAGATCCGGCTGGTGGGCCTTCGCAGGTGACCACGTAACGGTGTCCCGTGTCGGTCTCAACTTCGAACTGCTGTACGTGGTCGAGGTCGGCGTCACGGTCCTGAGTTCGGCCGTGCACTGTCACCGATTTGATGTTCGCTTGCACTGCTCGAGCTTCCTCGCTCTTCGAGGCGGCTGACCTGCTAAGGATCGGCTATCGAGACGACCGGCGACAGCTCCTTAGGCGCACCCTGGTCGGCGTTCGCATCGGCCGCACTATCGCGGGTGTCCGCGTTGCCGGTCGGGCCTCGGCCGGGGAGAATGCCTGAACTTCAGGCTGCCTAGGCACACGTGAGGATGAGAGGCCGTCGGCATGGCGACGAGATCCGACCGCCTCGACGACTCTCCGCCGCTCCTACCAGTACGTGATAGCTCAGCTGCGCGCCGAAGCACGTGGCCCAACCTCCGTTCATCCCTTGACCCACCGGGCCGTGGCTCAGACGCGTCTGATGATCCAGCTCCCCGTACGACCCCCGTGGAATACGCTGTACTCTTTACCTTCACGCGTCGCAATGATTCGAGCCCGATTGCGTTCCTGGCCCTTCCGGGGCGCGACATCTACGTACACTATGTCCTTTAGCGGGATATCCGGGTACTTCCGCCGTAGGGCCTTGACGTAGTCCTCGTGCTCAGACAGCGCAGTTTTGAGGGCAGGACCGCTCATCGTCGAACCCACTGTCGCGACGACCCCCTCAGTCGCGTCCTCCGCGTCCTCTTCATCCTGTGACGCGTCAATCGCCGTCTTCGCATTTGCAGTGCTTACGAGATAAATCGTTAGCGCGAGCAAAGTCCCCCAGATCCCCCACCCAAGGGCAACGACATCGAATACTGAACGACCCCACTCCAGAACGCGGGTTATCCCTACAGCTAGACCGGCCGCCACCACACCGGTGAGTGTGACCACCAGCGGACGTAGTGTGATCGCCCATCGGATTGAACCGCTGTAGACGACCGGGTTTTCGGGATCGTGACTCCTCATCGAAGCAGCATATAGGCGAGTCGGGCTCAAACCTCGTCGCGAGGTGTCCAGCCCCCCCGGATGGGGGCCCATCCTGCTCGTCAAGCGCGACCGGCCGACTCGTGACTCCTGGCCTGGATCCATCGACATCAGGCCTCGATCCGCTTGGTGTTAAAGGCTTGCGGAAGTCTCTGGTCACGATGCGCTCATCACGCTCCTTCGCGCGACGTCAACGGACCGCCAACCTCCTTGACGGAGATCACGGCGTCGCAGACCCGATCAGAGAGGTGCCGCATGCTCGTAGCGTCACGGCATCGAGTACCGCGTGCGTGCTCGACCGGTGACTGCCGGTTCTGAAGCTTGAATCCCGGGAGCTCCCTCGCTCTGATCGGATTCCGCCCGCGTCGGGACTGTCCGAGTCACCATGCGCAGGCTACTCATTCTCGAAGTCACAATCCTTCACGCGTCTCAATAGACGGTGAACTCACTGCCGTCGGGCTCGGAAGTCGCCATCCGGCGGTAAACACCGTGCTCCGCCAGAAAATCGATCATGACTTGGACGGCCCGAACAGCCTCGAGATCGCTGGGTGCCAAACCTCGGTGCGCAGCATTGTTACGCAACTCATTTAAAGAGCGAAGACGCTCATACGTCACCTGCAGCGTTAGCCCTGAGTCTTCTGCAATCGAGATGAAGGTCCCGAAGCTCGGTTTCCGGTCAAGCCGTTTCTGCTGCTTCGGCGGCAAAGTGGAGCGCAGGCTTCCGACGTGGCGCGTCAAGGCGATCTCTACCGCCGTAGTAGCGTCGATGATCGCTCGACGATTCGCGCCTCGACGTTGCGCAGCACGGGCATCGCGGCTAAGCAGCTCTTCCAACGGAGGTTCTTTCCCCTCCCCGACGGCCTTCAGCAGCGCTTCCCACTCTCGTTCTTGGACTGGCCGAATGTGCGGGGTGGTGATCCTCAACCCAAGGGCGTTTTGATGCGGTGGTTCGATAAAGGTAAGCCCCGAGCCCACCGCTTCTGCGTCGAGTACGCGGTGTTTAGGGTCGAGATCCTGGCCGGTAAGGACCTCCACCCAACTGCGAACACTGCCGAACCACCAGTCGACACCCTCCGCAAGCTGCTGATCCACTGTCCGCCAGGGCAGGTCATCGTCATTTGGGCCCTTAACATTCAGCAGCGCGATGCGCACCAGCGCCGTGGCTGGCTTCAAGGACTCAGGGATGAAAGCACCGTACTCCTGCGTCCAGGTTAAGCCCTCCGCCTCCTCTGACAAGTCCGAGATGGCGGGCGGTGCGCCGTCTGGCTCATGATCTTTCGGCATCGCAACGTCGAATTCGAGGCCACCAACACCCGATTCGTAGGTCCGACTCAACGTTGCCGCCGCGACCCAGATCGGTACAGGTAGCTCATAGATCGCCGTGACGTTAACTTCAGTCACTGCCCCTCACGCTCTCGCCCAAAGACGGACGGTTCTGTGGCTCATAAGTTTCTGCGATCCAGCCCGGCTTGCTCCGGCGCAGGACCAGAGAGTCTGAAACCCAGGATTGGGTAGACGATATCCGTTCATCTCGGTGCCGACGGCTCTAGGGCGACACGAGGAGACGAGAGGTTTGAATCGGAGTTCCTACCGAACGTTCGACCCCTCCTTGAAGGCCCGCCGGCTCGCAACGACCTGCTCGCTCCTCGCAACTCTGTTGACCCGCTCTGTGCGGACCGCTTCGAGAGGCGTCGAAGGCGCTCGCGCAGCGAACGGCGGTTTGCGGAACGAGGACATGCGATCTCCTAGAGCGACGGCGAGCAGCCGACAGGCGCCTCACGAGCTTCCTACACAGCAAGCTCTCCTCTGAGCCTAGGAGATGCCGAACCGACCTCCGTTCGATGCTTGGTGGAGGAACGGTCGCGAAGACGGGGCCGACGGTGGCCGGTAGGGGAGGGACTGAAGGCTGCCAATCATCTCCTCGACTTAACTGTCGACATGCGGCAGTCAAGATGCCGACGTGGGTCTGGCCAGGATCGGCACTGCGTCCCCGAGAGCAAATCGGCTGGGGCCGCAATGTGGGCACGCTGGCTCGGCGACGGTTTCGAATTCCACGGTCTCGTCGGTCCGAGGGTTGTACGACACCCAGTGGTCAGGGGTCACGTCCGGTTCGGTGAGGCCGCCGATGCTCATGAGCCAGTCATCGACCGCACGGGATGCGGCGACGGCGTTCAGCGTGATCACGCTTGGAGCGTGCACGTCGTCGTCGTCGACGTATCGCTGGCGGCGTCGTTGGATGTCGCTGGTGGCTTCCTCGGTGAGCCGCGAGGCGGGAATGAGCCCGTTGCAGCGCAGGCATCCGCTGCCCGGGCTGCTCATCCGTGAGACGGAGAAGATGTCACTGACGTGTCCGTTGCTGGTGGACACCTTCGAACCGATCTGGGTGTTGGGGATCAGGTACTGGTGGGTGATGGAGTTCACGAGGCGGCGTGCGAGCGCGGAGTCGGCCGCGAGGAAGATGTGGTCGCAGTCGGTTAAAGCGACGGCGACGTCGGCTTCGAGTACGGAGCGTGGGATCGTCGTGATCCGGGACGCCGGGGACGCTTCCCTGGCCACGCGTGCGGCGATGCGTACTTTCTGCGTCGACCATCGGGCCGCCGCAGCGACGGCCCAGCGCGGCGCCCATGCCGGGAGGAGCGTTGCCGGGAGATCCCGTCGGCGCGCGCCAACGACACGGGGCACGTTCGAGGTGTCCAGACGGTCCGGATCGATCAGGAGGATCTCGCCGACACCGAGCCTGGCGAGGTATTCGCTGACGAGCGATCCCGCTCCACCGACACCGACGACGGCAACCCGGGACGCAGCGAGGATCGCTTGGCCGCGGTCACCGAAGATCCGCGCTTGCCGGTCGTAGGCCGGGTCGGCGACTGCGATCGGTGTCGGCTCGGCGGTGAGATCGTGTTGCGGGCGTCCGACAACACGAAGATGGGTGAGCTCGTGACGGCGGCCGTCGGCGGTCCAGATGTCACCGGTGACCGCGTCCCTGGCGAACACGAGCGCCCCCACGGGCGGGCCATTGTTGATGCCGAGCAGCGCCGGGTACCCACGCTCGTGCGATGCCATGTCTGTGTTGGAGAAACCCACGCGGTCGGTGCCACCGTGGTTGTGGACGGCGAGGTAGGCCAGCCCTTCCTCGGCGCACGCGTCGATGTTTTCGGCTGCGAACGCGGCGGTGAGCTTGCGGTAGCCGCGGTCGCCGGGGATGTAGTCCGTGCCGTCGACCGCCGGGACGACGGTACGGACGAGCAGCCGGTTCCCGCGGCTGCTCGTCGCGATGCCGCACCGCAGTACGGCGCCGTGTTCGTCGCCGTCCCCGGGGAACAGATGCGTGTGAAGCTCCTGCCAGTGCTTCTCGGTCATCACGACCGACCATGCGTTGTTCATTCGGTCTCCAGCCAACGCAGTACCTTCAGGACCTTGGTCGCGGCGGTGTCTACGGCCGGGTTCAGCCGGTTGCTGCGACGAGACAGCTGTGTGCCCGGCTCACCGTGTGGACCCCACGTGACGTTCTGGAACGCGATCCCGTGCGCAGCGCCGTCTCGTCGGTGTAGATCCGGTCGGATGAACAGCGGGTACACGTCCGCCTCGGGGTAGGGGTAGGTGATCTGAAACGCGATCCAGGAGCGCTCTTCCTGGTAGGCCGGGCCCAGCGATACAGGATCGATACGCACCCACGCGCCGCCCTGGCCGTCGCTTTCGAAGGTGACCTTCGCGTCCAGGAAGGTCTGTTCCAGCTCGTCGATCGCGTCGAGGATCGCCCTGCTGATGGTGACCTCGTTCACGAGTTGTCGTCCCCGTCGAGCGCACGGAACTCGTCGCCGGCGTGGACGTGGAGGCGCTGGTCATCGCTGACGGTGCGGTACTTCTTGCCGTCCTTGATGGACAGGAGGAAGTCCGGCTGGATCGGCACACCCTGCGCGATCGCGGCCGCCTTGATCGACGCCCCGGTCTGTCGTGCTCCTCGCACCGTGACCGGGGCACGGTTCACGATGACGGGGATGTCGTGCATCGGGAGCGGGCTGGTGAAGAACCGGTCTCCCGCAGCGACCGGAACAATCTCGCCGGCACCGATGGGGTCATCGAGGGCGTCGGGGATGTCTCGCCAGATGCCGTGATCTTCGGGGACGGACGGTGTGGGAAGGTCACGCAGCTGCTGCTCCGTCAGGGACGCTGAGCGCACCTCGTAGGGAACCTTGTCGATGAAGATCGTGCGAGGACGATCCGTGAAGAACCGCATGCCGTCGGTCACGGCGAGGGTCTCCGCGTTGGCGACGGAGTGGTCCTGCGCGTCGGGGACGTCGAGCCAGATGTGCTCGGCCGGCGGGGCGATCAGGTTCCGCAGCTCCTCCCCGGTGAGGTGGCGCTGGTGGATGTGGATCTGCTCGCCGTCGATGACGACGCTGGTCGTGTGCTGGGATGAGGCCACGGTGGGCTCCTCGTTTCTGTCCGCTGTGAGGAGGCGGTTGCCTGCTCACTGGTCAGAGACGGGACAGTCCCGAGATCGTCCAGCAGAGATGTCAGCTCAAGCAGTCGGCGCAGATCATGGACCCGGCCGGGAACTGCGCAGACGCCTTCTCGAGGAAGCACTCATTGCAGGTGCGCAGCGCCGCAGCCGTGCACCCGCAGTGCCCTGCGGGGCAGCGCGGGTGCCCGCACCGACGACAGGTGAATGCGATTGTGAAGCGGGCGCCGCAGTGTTCGCACTCTTCCCACCGGTCGATGGTTCGTTCCGATGTGCCGTCGCGGGGCGGCGAGTACGACAACCAGGATGCGCCGTACTCCACCTGGACGAGGAAGAGGTGATCTCCGGACCATGCTGCGTGGCCGTAGAGGCGGTTCGATGAGTGGCCGGTTCGGTACCAAATCTGCGCATCGTCTCGGGTGACCGCTCGAGTGGGGTCGTCAGCGTCCAACGCGGCGCGCACCAAAGGGTTCTGCCGCTGGTCGCTTCCACGTGCAGGCGGGAACAGACCGCCACGTGCTGCGGCGAAGCTCACGGTACCCGTGCCATCAACAACGGCGACGACGCCGGGCGACTGCAGCGCCCCGGCCAGTCGAACGCAGATCGCCGCCCGTGACGCGTTCGACGAGTCGAACAGCTCGACCGCGCCGACCGCGGTGGGGCCGCGGCGCGGCGTGTGCAGCACCACCAGGTCCGCGGGAAGAAGGATCCGCGCCGCGAACGCGTCGCAGCAGGCGTCCTCGAACTCCTCGGGGTGAGCGTGCTCAACCACGGTCGTGCCGAGGCACACATCAGTTTTCTGCAGGTGATGACCGAGCTCGTGGAGGGCGGTGAACTGCTGCCGGCGCCTCGACATCGACTCGGTCACGAGCAATGTCGGCGGCTCCCATCGGTACCCGCCGGCGACGGAGCAGCCTTGCGTGTAGTCGCGTGGCACGAACTCTGGCACGACGGTGATTGTCAGATCTGTTCGCTGCCGCAGCTCCCGCATCGCGTCGAGCGTGAGTGCTTCGACGTCGCCGCCGCGAGCGTGCCACACCGCGAGCATCGCGTCCACCTGTGCGGGGACCGCGTCGAAGGTGCGTGGCACGTCATCGGCTCCGCAGGTTGCGAACGGTTTCCAACCGTTGCCGCCACAACTCCCGGCCGGACCCGGTTTGACGGGCGGCGAGCTGGAACGCCTCGTAGCCCAACTGCGCTCGTGCTGCAGTCTCGTCACCATCAACGGCGCTCGCCCGAATCATCGGCCGCCAACGTGGTTCTTGCAGTTCTCGATCGAGCTCCCTAGGCAACGGCAGTCGCAACGCTTCGATGGCAGTCTCAGTGACTCCCACCGCGGCAGCGAGCGCTCGGGTTTCATCGGCGGTGAGCTGTTCTTTGCCTAGGCGGATGGCCATCGCTCTGGGTTGTGACACTCGCAGGACCTGCATGATCGTTGGCAGTGCGATCGCTGAGATGTCAGCGGGTGGTTGCGAGTCGTCTCGGACGGTCAGCCGGGGTGCCTCCCGCAGTGTTTCCAATGCGTCGAGGAGCTCGTCAGTTCCTAGCGCGGACCCGGATCCAGGCGAAGGATCGGCGTGCGCACGATGCACTCCGCCGGCAGTATCGAGGAGCGTCTCAGGTTGCTGAGCCGTGCGGAGGACGCTCAGCAGCGTCGGCGGCAACGTGGCAATGATGGCGTCGAGTGCAGCGAACGGGACCCAGGCCGCTTCAGTCGGCCAAACACCGATTGCGCCGCCGACGGGGGTCCTCTCGGCATCGATGATGACGGCGCGGCTGTCGGCGACATTGGGTTCGAGTGTGGCGGGGTAGGCCCAGGCGAGCGCACCGTCGTCGTCAACCTGATCGATGACAAGCATCGCGCTGATGTCGCGCCAATCCGCTTGCCGCAGCTGGCCTGATTCCACACTGTCCGTTTGGCTGCTGCCGCGCAACACACGTTCCCGTAGCTTCGGGCTCACGGGGAACTGCTTCGCGAGCGCAAACCAGCGCTCTGCTGCCTCAGATGGCACGGGTGTCCTCCAGGTCGTCAGACGGTGAAGACGGGACAGCTCCATCTTCGTCCAGCACGAGGCCAATCATGCTCTTCAGCGCCGCCATTCCGCGCTCGTCATCGCCAGCGAGCTCGATCAGCCGCGCCTGCAGCTGTGCCTTCGCGGAGTACGCGCTACTCCGCCCAACCCCGAGGGCTCGAGCGAGTGCGGTCATGTCCTCGCTGTGCCGGATGACAAGCCGTTCCTTATCTGTCAGCAGCCGCAGGAGCGTCTCTCCGCGGATTGCCTCGCGGATTCGGTCAGCTGCTACCTGGACGGCGTCCGGGTCGGCAGGGGCCTCGTCTAGGCCAGCATCATCTGATTGCACGGCCGAGAGATGCGCGTCGCCGCTGAGCATCACGGATGGGAATCGGTCCGCGCAGATCCGGGTGATGTCGCTCACGCTCAGCCGCCCAGCAACGTGCAGCAGCCGTCGTATGAGCTCTTCCAGCTGTCCGGCCCGGCCGAGCGTGACCGCCCCGCCCCCTGTGGGGAAGGTGACGTCGACACGTGCAGCGAGGGCAGTCGCACGCAGCTGGGCGTGAGTGTGTGGGCGATCGGCGTCCTCTCCGCTCGCTTCGCGCCAGTAGTGCGCCACGGCAGATGGCGCGAACAGTGGAGAGCGTTCTAGGCGTTTCTCCAGTCGGTTGCGCAGCGCTCCCCAGGGGTGTTGCCGGACACGGTCAACAAGCCATCGTTCGGCCCATTTTCGGGTCAGACGGGTTGCGGCCGCGTCGTTGGGTGCTGCGGTGACGGCGTCGACATAGCCGGGGTTCTTGTCCGCGAAGAACTGGTTGACGAGATCACTGATCTCGTCAGGCGGAACTAGTCCCGGGAAGCGGGGCACTTGGGCGGTGAATACGGCGGCCATCATCTTGAGCGCCGCTACACCAAGGTGTCCCAGCGCGGCCGCTTCGTCGCGGATGATTGTCGTTTCCATTCGTCCAACTCGGGTTAGTACCAGTGGGATGGGGCGAGTTCAGCGCTGACGAGATAGGCGCGTCACCCGCCCTGACGCCTCACTCCGGCTGAGAAGCCGCGGTCGATGAGTGAGCCTAAGCATCGGCGCCGGCTGCGCGAGTCGATCCACCTTGTTCTATCAAACCGGTCTGTCGGCGATGGGCAGGTCGAGCTCCGCGTCCGCAACAGTTGGATAGATCGCTTCAAGCACGTAACTGCGGCGGCCTTCATCGACACCCCGTCCGATGGCGGTATAGATGGTGAACCGTGCTTCCACTCGGCGGTCTTCGACGGTCGCTAGTTGTGCAACGCGCTGCTCGAGGTCGGACGATTCGAAACTCGCGGCAAAAGTACGCGCGCGATCATCTGCCGCGAAGAACATGAGTCCCTTGTCCCACCGGTGACCCGTGATCGCTCCAGACGTGTTCCATTGCGTTCGGTGTACGTCTTGGACAGCGAGCTGTTCCGCGAGGTGTTTCGCGCCGCGGCTCGTGAGAGATACCCCGTGAGAGCCCAGCCCTTGCTTTTGGAAGCGGCCGGTGATCTGCCAGTCCCTCGCGGCCACCTGCTCGGCGACCTTGCGTAACTGAGTCCGGGCTCGGAACGGGATCGACTGAATGATGCCATCGAGGGCCGCGCTGTCGGGTTCAGGTTCGGCGTTGCTGAACACGTTTGCGATGGCCCACAGCGAATCCGAGTACACGTCGCTCTCGGTCCACACGCGATCATCGGTCACGCCCGCTGTCAGCGGCGTGTGTCGTTCATCAGCGCGTTCGTGTGGCATCGGTGCAATGAAAGTGGCGCGGACCGACCCTGGCCCCGGAGCGATACGGAGCGGAGCACTCATCGCTCCGAGCCGAAGCATGCTCTTGGCGTACTCCTTCGACGCGTCCGCCATCGACGTGACGAACACCCCGAACGACTTGGCGTTCGTGGCATGATCGCGCACGTCGCCCCCGTCAAGATGCAGTTCTAGTTCGGCCGCATCAGGCGCCAACTCCTCTTCAGCGACGAGCTGCAAAGACGGAGTGTCAACGGCCGAGGACAGGAGCGCTCCGACCAGGAGGTCGCTGTCAGCATCGGCGCGAGCTTCGCGTAACGCCGCTCGAAAGAGCTCTTCGAGAGACTTCTCATCACCGTCCGGCATTCGGATTCATCACCTCCACGTAACCTTTGCGCTCCCCGTCGAGGGAAGTCTTCCCTGGACCGGTGACGTTCGACCACATCCGATCCCAGTACGCGAGCAGCGCTGGCTTGTCCGCGGGGGCGGGGTACGCGTCGATGAGGCCGCCCATCACTGCCGCCTTCTCGAGGGTGACAGATTCGCCGGACACCACCGCAGTCAGGTTCGACATCGTGAACAGCGGCGCGCGAACCACTGCGCTCAAGCCGCCGGGAGGGGTTGGTCGGTCGTATACGACGACCACGTCGGCGTCCTCCGGTGCAGCCCAGGGCTTGTGTGTGACGAAGCCGCCGTCGATCCGCAACCGCGCCGAGGGGAGTGCATCCCAGACGAGCGCCGCGTACAACGAGAGCGCGTCGAACACCCGTTGCCGACGCTCGCGGAACGGCGCCTCGACCACGAATCGTTGATGCAGCTCATCAAGCGTCGCCGGGTACGGATGGGTCGCGGGCGGCAGAAAGCCGCGGTCGTCCAACGCCGGAAGCACAGTCCCCCTCTTGAGCGGTTCGTTGGCCCAGTGTAGAGCTGAGGAAGACTTTGCGAACGTCCTCGTCCGGGGGTACGTCGTCCGGCTGCAAAGTGGGTTTGCCTGATCGGTTCGCGCTGCATCGCGACACATTGCGACGACAGTCACACGCGCCCTCGCGCCTACTGCGGCATGTCGACGAACCGCGAGAACATCCCGTGGAACGCCACGGTGATGGTGTCCGTCGGTCCGTTACGGTGCTTCGCCACGATCAGGTCCGCCTCACCCTGACGCGGGTTGTCCTTCTCGTACGCCGACTCGCGGTGCAGCAGGATGACCATGTCGGCGTCCTGCTCGATGGAACCGGACTCACGGAGGTCGGAGATCGCCGGCTTCTTGTCGGCACGCTGCTCCGGACCACGGTTCAGCTGCGACAGGGCGATGACGGGCACCTGGAGCTCCTTGGCCATCAGCTTCAGCGCACGCGAGAACTCGGAGACCTCTTGCTGGCGGCTCTCGACCTTCTTGCCCGAGGTCATCAGCTGCAGGTAGTCGATGACCACGAGCTTCAGGTTGTGCTGCTGCTTGAGTCGACGGCACTTGGCGCGGATCTCGACGAGCGTCATGTTGGGGGAGTCGTCGATGAAGAACGGGGCGTCGTTGATGCGACCGCGGGTCTGCGCGATGGTGGTCCAGTCGCGGGAGTCCACGGTGCCCTTGCGCATGTTCTGCAGCGGCACGCTGGTCTCGGCGGAGAGCAGACGCATCGCGATCTCGGCGCGACCCATCTCGAGCGAGAAGAAGGCGGCGGTCTGGTCGTGCTTGATCGCGGCGGCGCGGCACAGGTCGAGCGCCAGGGTCGACTTACCGAGGGCCGGTCGGGCGGCGACGATGATGAGCTGTCCGGGGTGGAAGCCGTTTGTCAGGCCGTCGAGCTGCGCGAACCCGGTCGGCACGCCGGTCATCTGGCCGTCGCGGCCCTTGGCGGCCTCGATCTCGTCGAGCGCGGCGGAGATGGCGTCGGTCAGCGGGACGTAGTCCTCGGTCTGCACACCACCGGCGACGTTGTAGACCTCGGCCTGCGCACTGTTGACGAGGTCGGTGACCTCACCCTCGGACGCGTAGCCCATCTGGACGATGCGGGTGCCGGCGTCCACCAGGCGGCGGAGCACCGCCTTCTCGGCGACGATGCCGGCGTAGTAGCCGGCGTTCGCGGCCGTCGGCACCATGCTCGTGACGCTGTGCAGGTACTCGGCGCCGCCGGCGCGGGACAGCAGCCCGGTCTTGGTCAGCTCGTCGGTGACGGCGATGACGTCGGTGGGTTCACCGTGCGAGTAGAGCGACAGGATCGCGTCGAAGATGACCTCGTGCTTGGGGACGTAGAAGTCCACGCCACGGGCGGTCTCGATGACGTCGGCGACGGCGTCCTTCGACAGGAGCATGCCACCGATGGTCGACTGCTCCGCAAGCATGTCGTGCGGCGGGGTGCGTTCCATACCGCGCTCCGCGTAGTCCTGCGGTGCGGGCTCAAGATGTGCGATCGACACACGCTCTCCTCTGTTGACGACACGGACCTGGATCGGCGGGACAGCACCCACCGGCCGGAACCCGCACCCCTGTTTCTACCCCCGGCAACCGACATCCCCGAGTCGCTGGGCCAACGTACGGCCCCAGAGTTATCCCCAACAAACGGCCCTGTGGATAACTCTGTGGAGAGCCTGCGGAACACGCCGGAGCGCTGTGTGGAGAACTGTGGACGGGTCTGTGGAAAAAGACCCGTACGAACACACTTTCGACCACTTGACCTGGGCTTTTCTGCTACACACGGTGTGTGGAAAAGTGGGGTTCAAGTACCCCTTGAAGGTTCCGATTTGACACGTTTCCACTGTGTAAAACGACTTGACAAGGACCCCTCCTGTGGGAAGAGTTCTCGGCCTGTTCCCAGCCAGCGCGACCCCGTCTGAAGCGTAACCAGCCAGCCCGAGTCGAGCCGCGCCTCCAGGCCCGTGACCATGTCGGCGACAGCCGTGGGACAAGCCGCGCGACCGCCCCCGGAACGCAACGACGGGCGGGCCTCCCGGAGGAGACCCGCCCGTCGTGGAGCGGAACGTCCGTGCTACTTGGCAGCGACGACCTTGAGCGAGATCACGGCAGTGATGTCCTCGCGCAGGCGCACGGTGGCCTCGTGGTCACCGACGGTCTTGATGGTCGCGGGGACCTCGACCTTGCGCTTGTCGAGCGAGCCGACGCCCTGCGCCTGGACGGCGTCAGCGACGTCGCCCGGACGGACGGAGCCGAACAGACGACCGTCCTTGCCGGCCTTGACCGACAGGGTGATGGTCGCGTTCTCGAGCTTCATCTTGAGGTCCTGTGCCTCTTCGATGGTGGCGAGCTCGCGCGCGGTACGCGCGGCACGGATCGACTCGACCTGCTTCTCGCCGCCCTTGGACCACGCGACAGCGAAGCCCTGGGGGATGAGGTAGTTGCGGGCGTAGCCGTTCTTGACGTCGACGACGTCACCAGCGGAACCGAGGCCGGAGACCTCGTGGGTGAGGATGAGCTTCGACATGTGTCGACCTCCGATCAGCGGCCGGAGCCGGCGTAGGGGAGGAGCGCCATCTCACGGGCGTTCTTCACGGCACGGGCGATGAGGCGCTGCTCCTGGACGGAGACGCCGGTGATGCGACGGGCGCGGATCTTTCCACGCTCCGAGATGAACTTGCGAAGGGTCGCAACGTCCTTGTAGTCGATGACGCCGACCTTGATCGACTTCGCGGGAGCAGCGTTCTTGCCGCCCTTGCCGCGAGGCTTCCGGCGGTCGCCGGTGCTCTTTCCAGCCATAGTGATTTGTCCTTAGAAGAAAAGTTGTGTGTCCGTCGGAACGCTGAGGATCAGAACGGGGTCTCGTCGTCGAAGTTGCCGCCGGGGGTGCTCCACACGTCGTTCGACTGTGCGTTGCCGCCACCCTGCTGGCCGCCCTGGGGAGACCAGGGCGCGTCCGACTGACCGCCACCGTTGTTGTTCCAGTTGCCGCCGCCGTTGCCCGCGGGGGCGCTGGCGCCGCCGCCGACCTGGCCACGACCGCCGCCACTGCCACCCGCTGCACGGGTGATCTGTGCGGTCGCGTAGCGGAGCGACGGGCCGATCTCGTCGACCTCGAGCTCGATGCTCGTGCGCTGCTGGCCCTCACGGTCCTGGTAGGAACGCTGACGCAGACGACCCTGCGCGATGACGCGCGAGCCCTTCGTCAGCGACCCCGCCACGTGCTCGGCGAACTCGCGCCACACACTCGCGCGGAGGAACAGCGCGTCGCCGTCCTTCCACTCGTTCGCCTGACGGTCGAACGTGCGAGGAGTCGACGCGATGGTGAAGTTCGCCACGGCGAGCCCGTTCTGCGTGTAGCGCAGCTCGGGGTCCGCGGTGAGGTTGCCCACCACCGTGATGACGGTTTCGCCGGCCACGGGTTACTCGGCGCTCGCGGTCGCGGTTGCGGAGGCGTTGGCGGCCTTGCGGGCCGCGCGAGCCTCGTCACGCTGCTTCTGGGCGGCGACCTGCGCGATGCCCTCTTCAGCGCGGAGGACCTTCGTGCGGAGCACGGCCTCGGAGAGACCGAGCTGACGGTCGAGCTCCTTGGCGGCCTCGGGCGACGACGTGAAGTCGACGACGGCGTAGATGCCCTCGGACTTCTTCGCGATCTCGTAAGCGAGCCGGCGACGGCCCCAGACGTCCACGTTGTCGACGGTGCCACCCGCGTTGCGGATCACGGCCAGGAACTTGTCCAGGCTGGGAGCGACGGTGCGCTCATCGATCTCGGGGTCGAGGATCGCCATCAGTTCGTACTGGTGCATGCGGAACCCACCTCCTCTGGTCTCAGCGGCCCCGGGCGGTTCCCGGGGCAGGAGGGTTGATGCATGTGCCCCAGACCACGCAGGTGCGCGAGGGGCAACCTGGGTAGCCTACCGGACTGCCTGGAGGCGCGCCACCGGCCTGTGGAGAGCGGTCCCGCCCGCCAGGCGGTCGCGTCTCAGGCGTCGGCGTCGCCTCGGGTGCTGGTGTCGCCTCAGGCGCCGGTGTCGCCTCGGGTGCTCCACCACTCGCGCAGGCGCTCCTCAGCCGTCTCCGGCCCGAGGGGCCCTTCGTCCATCCGGGCCTCGAGCAGGAACCGGTAGGCCTCGCCCACGGCACGCCCCGGCGGGATGTCGAGGATCCGCATGATGTCGTCGCCGGTCAGGTCCGGACGGATCGACTCGAGCTCCTCCTGCTCGGAGAGGGTCTTGATCCGGTCCTCGAGGTCGTCGTAGGCGAACGCCAGCCGATCGGCCTTGCGGCGGTTGCGGGTGGTGACGTCCGAACGGGTGAGCTCGTGCAGCCGTTCGAGCTGGGGTCCGGCGTCACGGACGTAGCGGCGGACGGCGGAGTCGGTCCAGGCGCCCTCGGTGTACCCGAAGAAGCGCAGGTGCAGCTCGATCAGGCGGGACACCGCGGCGATGGTGTCGTTGTCGAAGCGGAGCGCACGGAGTCGCTTCTTCGCCATCTTCGAACCGACCAGGTCGTGGTGGTGGAAGCTCACGGCGCCGCCGGGCTCGAGCTTGCGCGTCGCGGGCTTGCCGATGTCGTGCAGCAGCGCCGCGAGCCGGAGCACGGTGTCCGGGGGGTCGCCGGCGTGCCGCTCGGCCTCGTACCCGATCGCCTGCTCGAGCACGGTGAGGGAGTGCTCGTAGACGTCCTTGTGGTGGTGGTGCTCATCGACCTCGAGCCGCATCTCGGGCAGCTCGGGCAGGAACCGCTCGGCGAGGCCGGTGTCGACGAGCAGCCGGAGGCCGGGGACCGGATCGTCGGTGTTGAGCAGCTTGACGAGCTCGTCGCGGACCCGCTCGGCGGACACGATGTCGATCGACGCGACGAGTTCCTCCATCGCGGCCCGCACGTCGTCGTCGACGGTGAAGCCCAGTTGGGAGGTGAACCGTGCGGCGCGCATCATCCGCAGGGGGTCGTCGCGGAACGAGACGACCGCGGTCTGGGGCGTCCGGAGCCGTGCGGCGAGCAGGTCCTCGACGCCGCCGTGCACGTCGACGAGCTCGCGGCCCGGCAGCCGCAGGGCCATCGCGTTGACGGTGAAGTCGCGCCGGAGCAGGTCGTCCTCGATGGTGTCGCCGAACGCGACCTCGGGCTTGCGGGTCTCGCCGTCGTAGACGTCGCTGCGGTACGTGGTGATCTCGACCTGCTCGCCGGCGACCCGTGCGGCGATGGTGCCGAACTGGCGACCGACGTCCCAGGTGGCACTCGCGATGGGTTCGACGATCCGCAGGATCTCGTCCGGCCGGGCGTCGGTGGTGAAGTCCAGATCGGTCACCGGACGGCCGAGGAACGCGTCGCGGACGGGGCCGCCGACGAGGGCGAGTTCGTGTCCGGCGTCGGCGAAGGCCCGAGCGAGGAGGTCGACGGGCTCGGTGGTGGCGAGTGCGTCGAGTCGTTCGACGGCCTGGGCAACGGACTGCATGACGGTGCTCATCCTCCCAGATCGAGGCCCCGAGTTCTCCACAAGCCGCGCGCGCACGGGACCTGTTCATGGTCGCGCCTCATACACTCGTGCTCGGCCCGAACCGACCCCGTGGCCCGCTCCCCGTATGCAGATGCTCCGCACCACGCTCGCCGCAGCCGCGTCGACCCTCGTCGCGCTCGGCCTGGTCGTCGCGCCCGTCACAACCGATCACGCCTCGGCCGCCACGGTGTCCGTAGCCAAGAGCCACGTCGCCGATCCGGCCGCCGCAGACGCGGGCAAGGCGACCATCTCGATCGCCCCCGCGAACCGTGGCGTCGTCCAGCGCGACCAGGACCTCACCCTGTCGGTCACCGTCACGAACGACACCGACGCGGCACTGCCGGCCGGCACCGCGGAGTTCGACATCTTCCGCTCGGTGAGCACGCGCGACGTCCTGGCGAGCTGGCTCGGCGACACCACCACGACCGGTTACCTCGGCGCCCCGATGGACTCCGTGGACATCCCGGCGATCCCGGCGCACCGTTCGATCACCATCGACTCGGTCGAGATCGTCTCCGGCAACGTGGCGCTCGGCGGGTACTCCTCGTTCGGCGCCCGCCGCATCGCGGCCGAGTACACGGCGGGCGACGCCTTCGCCGTCGACCGCTCTGCGATCACCTGGTACCCGGACTTCGAACAGGCCCCGGTCAGCGTCTCCGTCGCGATGCCGATCACCGTGCCGAAGTCGACCGACGGCATCCTCACCGCCCCCGTGCTCGCTGCCGCAACCTCGGTCGACGGCACGCTCACGCAGCAGCTCGACGCCGCCGAGGACCACAACGTCGCCGTGGCGGTGGACCCGCGGATCATCGCCTCGATCCGGATCCTCGGCGACAACGCCCCGTCGAGTGCGATCACCTGGCTGCAGCGTCTGGAAGCACTGCGCAACGAGACCTTCGCGCTGCCCTACGCCGACGCCGACGTCACCGGCCTGCGCCAGGCCGGGTCCGACGGCATCCTGTCGCCGATCTCCCTCGACCAGTCCGTCAAGTCCGAGAACTTCCCCGGCGCAGAGACCCCGGCACCGACTCCGACGGCCACACCGGGGCAGACCTCGTCGCCGGCCCCCACCGAGGCCTCGAGCGACGGCACCACCACCGACGACGGTGCCGACCAGGCGCAGGAGACGCTGCCGACCACGGAGTCCCTGCTCGACTTCCCGTACTCGATGGACTCGATCGCCTGGCCGACCGAGGGCACGGTGTCCTCCGCCGACCTGCCCGCCCTCGAGCGTGCCGGCACGAAGACCACCATCGTCTCGAGCGGCAACACCTCGGCCGGCGCGGACACCACCATCACCGCGTCCGAGAAGATCGGCGACGACCACGTGCTCGTCTCCGACCAGTCGATGTCGTCGATGCTCCGCCGAGCCGCCGCCGCCACCGACCGGCAGACCTGGTCGTCGACGATGTCCGAGCTCACCGCGACGCTGGCCACCTCGGCCCGTGCCGCCACCGCCACGGGGCCGATCCTGCTGACCCTCGGGCGCGAGTGGCCGTCCGACTCCACCCGGCTCAGCCAGGCGCTGGACGCCCTCGAGAGCACCGCCTGGGTCGCCCCGGCCGACCTCTCCACCGCCTCGAAGGCCGTCGCCGGGTCGCTCACGCTCGCCAGCGCGTCCACCGGCGAGGCCCGCATCGACCAGCTGCAACGACTCGTGCGGGGGGAACAGGGGCTCTCCGCGTTCGCGACGATCCTCGGCGACCCAAACCAGCTCACCGCGCCCGCCCGGCTCCGTCTGCTCGCGCTCGCCTCGAACGCGTGGCGCGACGACGACCAGGGCCTCGCCGCCGCGGTGGAGGCCCGCACGGCCGCCTGGGCGAAGAGCACCACCGAGGTCGGCATCGTCGACTCGAGCAGCCTCACCCTGCTCGGCGACCGGTCGTCCCTGCCGGTGTCGATCCGCAACAGCTCCGCCTACCCGGTCACGGTGCACCTGTCCGTGCAGCCGTCCAACTCGGCGCTGCGGGTCGTCCGCAACGACATCGTCGTCGAGATCCAGCCCGACTCCTCCACCCGTGCGACCGTCCCCGTGCAGTCGGTCGCGAACGGCAAGGTGGAGTTGACGATGTCGCTCTCGAGCCCCACCGGCGTCGCCGTGGCCGAGCCCGCGACCGTCGAGCTGAACGTGCAGGCGCAGTGGGAGACGGTCATCACCGCGGCCGCCGCGATCGCCCTGATCGGCATCTTCGGCTTCGGCATCTTCCGCAGCATCCGCAAGCGCATCCGCCGCCGCAACGGCGAACTCGACGACGAGGACGACGACGACCCGAACCGCCCCCTTGCGGTCCAGCCGACGGTCGGGGGCGCGCAGGCGTCCACCACCCGGCCTGGAGGCACGGATCACCGCTCCGGAGCGGCCCCCGCCCCCAGCGTGGCCGCGTCCACGGCCGGCACGGCCACCGGAGCGGCGGCCTCAGCCCCGGCTGCAGAGACGGCTGCAGAGACGACCGCGGCGGTGGACCAGGGCCCCCTGCAGGACGCCATCGCGCGCGCCGGAGCCGAGCCGCGCCTCCCGTCCGACGCCGCACGCAACACCGTCGCGGACGACCGCGACCCCGAGGAGCCGACCATCAGCACCAGCCAGCCCCAGCCCGACGTCGACGCCGAGCCGGTCGCCGAGCGCAGCCTCGGCCGGGCGAGCGCGATGCTGGCCGCCGGCACGATGCTGTCGCGCATCCTCGGCTTCGCGAAGACCTTCGTGCTGGCGTACGCGATCGGGCAGACGCAGTCACCGGCGGCGGATGCGTTCGCGGTGTCCAACCAGCTCCCGAACAACATCTACGCGCTGATCGCGGGTGGCCTGTTGTCCGCCGTGCTCATCCCGCAGATCGTGCGTGCGATGAAGCAGCACACCGACGGTGGCACGGCCTACGTCAACAAGATCGTGACGCTCGGCGGATCCCTGTTCATCGTCATCGCAGTCGTCGCCACCCTCATCGCCCCACTGCTCGTGCAGGTGTACGCGCAGACCGCCTCAGGCGAGGGCAAGGGGTTCACGCCCGGTCAGATCGACCTCGCGGTGGCGTTCGCGTTCTGGTGCCTGCCGCAGATCCTCTTCTACGCGATGTACTCCCTGCTCGGCGAGGTCCTCAACGCGAAGCAGGTCTTCGGCCCGTTCACGTGGGCGCCGCTCATCAACAACGTCATCTCGATCGCCGGGCTCGTCGTCTTCATCGCCATGTTCGGCGGCAGGGCCGCGAACTCCGGCGTCGACGACTGGACTCCGCTCAAGATCGCTGTCCTCGCCGGTAGTGCGACCCTGGGCGTCCTCGCTCAGGCCGCCTTCCTGCCGTTCTTCTGGCGCCGGGCTGGCCTGAGCTTCCGACCTGACTTCCGCTGGCGTGGGGTCGGCCTGAAGTCGACGGGCACGGCGGCCGGCTGGCTGTTCGCGATGATCCTCGTCACCCAGCTGGCCGGCATCGTGCAGTCACGCGTCGCATCGCTGGGTTCCGGTGCGGCGGGCAACGCGGTGCTGCAGAACGCCTGGCTGCTCTTCATGCTGCCGCACTCGATCATCACGGTCTCCATCGCGACGGCGTACTTCACACGGATGAGCCACGACGCGGAACGCGGCGACCTCGACGCCGTGCGGAAGAACCTGTCGCTCTCGCTGCGGATCGTCGGACTGTTCACCGTCTTCGCGTCGATCGCGCTGATGGTCGTCGCCGTGCCGTTCGGACGCATGTTCTCCAACACCTTCGACGGGGCGCTGTCGATCGGTGCGGTCCTGCTGGCCTACATGCCGGGGCTCGCGCTCTTCAGCATGTTGTTCATCATCCAGCGCGTCTTCTGGGCGATGCACGACCACCGGACGCCGTTCCTCATGCAGTGCGTCCAGTCGGTGCTGTTCGTGATCGGTGCCCTCGCGGTCAGCACGCTCCCGAACGAGGCGATCGGTGTCGCGATCGCAGCGTGCACCACCCTCGCGGGCACCGCGCAGACGATCGTCGCCCTGGTGCTCGTCCGCAAGCGGCTCGGTGGCATCGAAGGACCCGTGGTCACCCGTTCGCACGTGCAGTTCGTCATCGCCGCGCTCATCGCGGGCGTCGTGGGACTCCTCGTCGTGAACTTCTTCGGGTCGTTCTCGGCGAGCGGCTTCGCGATGGCCGACTTCACCGGAGCGGCCATCACCCTCGTCCTCGCCGGCGCGGTGATGGCAGCCGTGTACTTCGGAGCCCTCGTCGTCGCGAAGAACGGTGAGATCGGCAACGCCGTCCGGATGCTCCGCAGCAAGCTCGGCCGCTGATCCCAGCCGCGCACCGCACGCTCACGGGGCGTGTGGAATGCCTCGCCGGTACGATGGGTTGACCCGGTCAGACGCAACGGAAGGGCAATCAGGCATGCGCCAGCTCATCATCATCGGTTCCGGCCCGGCCGGGTTCACCGCCGGCATCTACGCAGCGCGCGCAGAGCTCAAGCCGCTCATCGTCGCCTCCAGTGTCGAGACGGGCGGTGAACTCACCAAGACGACCGAGGTCGAGAACTTCCCGGGCTTCCCCGAGGGGATCCAGGGCCCCGACCTCATGATCAAGATGCAGGAACAGGCCGAGAAGTTCGGTGCCGAGGTCCTGTACGACGACGCCGTCTCCGTCGACCTCACCGGCAAGGTCAAGAAGGTCACCGTCGGCTCCGGCGAGACGTACGAGGCCCTCGCGGTCATCTACGCCACCGGCTCCGCGTACCGTCACCTCGGCCTCCCCGACGAAGAGCGCCTGTCCGGCCACGGTGTCTCGTGGTGCGCGACCTGCGACGGCTTCTTCTTCCGTCAGAAGAACATCGCCGTCGTCGGTGGTGGCGACTCCGCGATGGAAGAGGCGACGTTCCTCACCCGCTTCGCCGACAAGGTGACGGTCATCCACCGCAAGGACTCCCTGCGTGCGTCGAAGATCATGCAGGACCGCGCGATGAACGACCCGAAGATCGAGTTCGCGTGGAACAAGGAGGTCACCGGCATCACGGGTGACTCCGCGGTCGAGGGCGTCACGCTCAAGGACACCGTGACGGGCGAGGAGTCCGAGCTCGCGCTGGACGGCCTGTTCATCGCGATCGGCAACGACCCGCGCACGCACCTGATCCACGGCCAGATCGACATCGCGCCCGAGGGCACGATCGCCGTCCAGGGCCGCTCGTCGAAGACCAACCTGCCGGGTGTCTTCGCCGCCGGTGACGTCATCGACCCGTCCTACCGTCAGGCCATCACGGCTGCCGGTTCGGGCACGGTCGCCGCGCTCGACGCCGAGAAGTACCTCGCCGAGCTCGACGACGCACTGACGGACGAGGCCGAGGGCGTTGCCCCGACCGAGCCCGCCATGGTCGACGTCATCGCCGCCCGGGCCTGACCCGCCTCGGAATACCACGACGGCATCGCCGTTGTACCCCCTGAACGACTTCTCGAAGGAGCACACATGTCCAACGCCAAGGCTGTCACCGACGCCACCTTCTCGGACGAGGTCCTCAAGTCCGACAAGACGATCCTCGTCGACTTCTGGGCCGAGTGGTGTGGCCCGTGTCGCGCGGTCTCGCCGATCCTCGACCAGATCGCCGAAGAGCACGCCGGCAAGATCGAGATCGTGAAGCTCAACGTGGACGACAACCCCCAGTCGGCCATGAACTACCAGATCACGTCGATCCCGGCGATGAAGGTCTTCAAGGGCGGCGAGGTCGTCAAGACCGTCATCGGTGCCAAGCCGAAGCCCGCACTCGAGGCCGACCTCGCCGAGTTCCTCGCGTAGGTCGCCCCACCCGAACGGCCCCGCTCTCCCCGGAGAGCGGGGCCGTTCTCGTCCGGAGCCACCGGATGACGATCGGCCTCGTCGCGGAACCCTGGTTCCCCGGGCCGATGTCGTAGTGTGGCGGGAATGTCCCACTGAACGGAGCACTCGATGACGAACGGCAACAGCCTCGACCCCTGGTACGACTCCTACGCCCAGCGCACCGCCGGGCTGAGCGCCTCCGAGGTCCGAGCCCTGTTCGCCGTCGCCTCGCGCCCCGAAGTGGTCTCGCTGGCCGGCGGCATGCCGTTCGTCTCCGCGCTCCCCAGAGAGCTCGTCACGGGCTCCCTGGACCGTGTCATGAACGAGCACTCCGCCATGGCGCTCCAGTACGGCGGCGGACAGGGCCTGCGGTCCCTCCGCGAGCACATCGTGGACGTCATGAGCCTCGAGGGCATCCGTGCCAGCGCCGAGGACGTCGTGGTCACCACGGGCTCGCAGCACGCCCTCGACCTCGTCACACGGCTCTTCATCGACCCGGGTGACGTCGTGCTCGCCGAGTCACCGTCGTACGTCGGCGCGATCGGGGTCTTCCGGTCGTACCAAGCCGAGACGGTGCACGTCACGACGGACGAGTTCGGTCTCGTCCCCGAGGCGCTGCGCGAAGCCATCGCGAACCTCCGCACCCAGGGCAAGCGGATCAAGTTCCTCTACACGATCCCGAACTTCCACAACCCGGCCGGCGTCACGATGAGCCGCGAGCGCCGCATCGAGGTGCTCGACATCTGCCGGTCGAACAACATCCTCGTGCTCGAGGACAACCCGTACGGGCTCCTCTGGTTCGACGAGCCGGCGCCGCAGGCGATCCGATCGATCGACGAAGAGGGCGTGGTGTACCTCGGCTCCTTCTCGAAGACCCTCGCACCGGGCTTCCGCGTCGGCTGGGCGCTCGCACCGCACGCCATCCGCGAGAAGCTCGTGCTCGCCAACGAATCGGCCGTGCTCGCGCCGAACTCCTTCGGCCAGTACGTCGTGAACGCGTACCTCGACGCCGCGGACTGGAAGGGTCAGGTCGACACCTTCCGGGGCATCTACGCCGAGCGCCGTGACGCCATGCTGTCCGCACTGGGGGAGTTCCTGCCCGACCTGTCCTGGACGAAGCCGAACGGTGGCTTCTTCGTGTGGCTGACCCTGCCCGAGTCGCTCGACTCCAAGGGGATGTTGCCGCGCGCGGTCAAGGAGCTCGTGGCCTACACGCCCGGTACGGCCTTCTACGCGGACGGACGCGGCGGCGGACACATCCGTCTGTCGTTCTGCTACCCCACTCCGGAGCAGATCCGGGTGGGCGTCAAGCGTCTGGCCAACGTCGTCAACGACGAACTCGAACTCATCGAGACGTTCGGCCCGACGACCCGCCCGAACACCGTGGTCCGCGAGACGTCGTCCGTCAGCGCACCGCCGCCGAACATCTCCTGATCAGCGCTTTTCCTCAGTGCTGATCGCACAGCACCGCAGTTCCACACCGGAGGACCCCGCATGGCCGAGCTCACCCGTCGTCACGTCGTCGTCGTCGCCGGAGGCATCTCGCACGAGCGCGATGTCTCCCTCCGCTCCGGTCGTCGGGTCGCCGACTCACTGACCGGCTACGGCTGGCAGGTGGACTTGCGCGACGCCGACGCGATGCTCCTGCCGGCTCTCACCGAATCACGCCCGGAGGTCGTGTGGCCGGCGCTGCACGGCGCCTCCGGAGAGGACGGGGCCCTGCGGGGCATCCTGGAGGCTGTGGACATCCCGTTCGTCGGCTCACGTTCGACGTCGGCTCGGTTGGCATGGGACAAGCCCACGGCGTCAGCACTGGTCGCCCGCGCCGGCGTCCGTACCCCTCGTTCGGTGACGCTCTCCCACGACGTCTTCCGTGAGCTCGGTGCCGTCGGTGTCCTCGAGGCCATCGCAACCGAGCACCCGGTGCCGCTCGCGGTGAAGCCGGCGCGCGGCGGGAGTGCGCAGGGCGTGACCCTCGTCGACGACGTCAAGGACCTGCCCCGGGCCATGGTGACGGCGTACACGTACTGCGACGACGTCGTGGTCGAGCAGCTCATCCGTGGCACGGAGGTCGCCGTGGGGATCATCGACACCGGCGACGGCCCCGTGGCGCTCTCCGCCGTGGAGATCGTGCCGCGCAACGGTATCTACGGCTTCGAAGCGCGCTACAACGCGGGGGAGACGACCTTCTACACCCCCGCACGACTGTCCGATGAGTTCGCCGGAGCAGCCGCGGAGGCTGCGGTGGCCGCGCACGTAGCTCTGGGACTCCGGCATCTGTCCCGCGTCGACCTGATCATCGACGGGGCCGGCACACCCTGGTTCCTTGAGGCGAACGTGCTCCCCGGGCTCACCGAGACGTCACTGCTGCCGCAGGCGCTGTCCGCGTCCGGGTTCGACCTCGGCTGGACCTACGCCGAGCTCGCCGAGCAGGCCATCCGGGACCACCGCGCCTGACCATGCAGCCGATGTTCCACGTGGAACACCGGCACGTGCTCTGCACCTGCCCCTCGAACGGGCCCAAATGTTCCACGTGGAACGACGGCATTGAGTGACTTCCCTGCTTCGCGAGGCGAGGTGTTCCACGTGGAACATCTCGCCATGAGGATCTTCACTCAGCGCCGGTGTTGGCACCCGGCGCGTTCGGCGGGCCCCGAGGCGCCCGAACCGCGTGAACAGACGATCGGAGAGGCCTTGACGTCAATCTCCACGTTTCGCTGCCGCACGCCCTTGTTCGCAAGCATCGAAGCTTCGACCCCCTCAACTGGCAATCCGAGGTAGCGCGTCGGATCGTCCGCTCTGCAGTCGCGGCTGGCGGAACGCGATCCCTCGAGAGCGAACTCACGGAACCTCGGGTCGACCGCTCGGAAGAACGTCCCGCGGATCGCTGGCACGAAGGGCGAGCCGATGGTGGTCACGTCGCCACCATCTCACCTGAGGCCAACCACCCTCACTACTCGAGCAGCCGCGTCGAGCACGCTGTGTTTCCACCAGAGCTGCCGGGTTGAGTCGCAGGTGCGCCGACCCCAGCCCGACCGTCGCAGGGGCTCACAGCGCCGCACAGCGCCGCATACGGCCTGGTTCAGCCCTCGAGGCCCTCAACCCCGAGCTCACCGAGGATCCGGTTGAGGTCGTCGCCGTTCGCGAAGTCGATCGTGACGGAACTCTTGCGAACACCGACTGCGATCTTCACCCGCGTGTTGAGGCGATCACCGAGCCGTTCAGCGAGATCGTTGAAGTGTGCCTGGCGCTTGGACGGCTCGGTCTTCGGCTTCGCCGGCGGCGTCTTCACGGAGAGTTGCTGCGCGATCGCCTCGGCAGCACGGACGGACAGGTCCTCGTTGACGATCTTCTCGGCCAGGTACTCCATCGCCTCGGCGTCCGGAGCGGCGAGGATGGCGCGAGCATGTCCGGCAGAGAGCACGCCTGCGGCCACTCGCCGCTGCACGGGGGAGGGGAGCCGCAGGAGTCGGATCGTGTTCGTGATCTGCGGGCGCGATCGACCGATGCGCTGTCCGAGCTGTTCCTGGGTGATCCCGAAGTCCGCGAGGAGCTGCTGGTACGCCGATGCCTCTTCCAAGGGGTTGAGCTGCGCCCGGTGGAGGTTCTCCAGCAGCGCGTCGCGCAGCATCGCGTCGTCGGGGGTGTCCTTCACGATCGCGGGGATCGTGCTCAGGCCGAGTTCCTTCGTGGCCCGCAGACGGCGCTCACCCATGATGAGCTCGTATTGGGGCTCGGTACCCGTCGCGCCGGGGATGGGCCGGACGACGATGGGCTGCAGCACGCCGATCTCGCGGATCGAGTGCACGAGCTCCTGGAGCTCCTCCTCGCGGAACTCCTTCCGCGGCTGCTGCGCGTTCGGGATCACGTCGAGCGGATTGAGGTTGGCGAGTCGAGCTCCCGGCACGGCCACCAGCTCGTCCGCGGTCGGAGCGGATGCCGGCGAGCCACCGGTCGGGAAGAACACGTCGACGGGACGGTCCTGCTGATCGGTCGCCGTCGGGATCAGGGCGCCGATGCCTCGGCCGAGTCCAGTTCGCTTCGGTGCCATCAGTGCTTCGCTCCTCGTGCTGCGATCTCGGCGGCCGCTTCCAGGTAGGACAGCGACCCGGTGGAGTTCACGTCGTACGCGACGACGCTCTGCCCGTAGCTCGGTGCTTCGCTCACGCGGACGGAGCGGGGGATCATCGCCTTGAGGACCTGGTCACCGAAATGCTCCCGGACGTCGTTCGCCACCTGGTTCGCCAGGTTCGTGCGGCCGTCGTACATCGTCAGCAGGATTGTCGAGACTCGGAGGTTCGGGTTGAGGTGTCGCTCGATCAACTCGATGTTCCGCAGCAGCTGGCTCAGCCCTTCGAGCGCGTAGTACTCGCACTGGATCGGGATGAGTACCTCTTGTGCGGCAACGAAGGCGTTGATCGTCAACAGGCCCAGCGACGGCGGGCAGTCGATGAAGACGTAGTGGTACGGCTCGTCCAGCGACTGCAGGTACATGTCGAGCGCCGTCCGGAGACGCTGCTCACGTGCCACCAGTGACACGAGCTCGATCTCGGCGCCGGCGAGGTGAATGGTGGCCGGCACACACCAGAGCGTGTCCGACTCGGGGGAGGCCTGCACGGTGTCGGCCATCGGTGCCTCGTCGACGATCACGTCGTAGATGCTCGCGACCTCGGCCTGGTGATCGACACCCAGCGCGGTCGAGGCGTTGCCCTGCGGGTCCAGGTCGATGACGAGCACACGGGCGCCGCCATGGGCGAGACCCGCTGCCAGGTTGACGGTCGTCGTCGTCTTGCCGACGCCACCCTTCTGGTTGGAGACGGTGATGATCCGTGTCTCGGAAGGGAGCGGAAACTGCTGCGTGGCGATCGCGCGCCGGCGACGGTTCAGGTCGGCGATCTCGCGAGCGAGCGGTGTCGACGCGTCGTAGTCGGTCGATGAACTCAACGAGTGCCTCTTCCCCGGTTCGATGTTTCACGTGGAACGCGGAGCCACTGGCGGCCGGATGACCCGGCCCGAGCCGCAGCGTCAGTCAACTGTAGCCCGGAAGACGCGGGTGGTCTCGTCGACAACACCTTCTCCGAGCTCGAGCACCTCGACATCAGAGAGGCGCTTCCGAAGGATGACCTTGCGGGCCTTCTCGATCTCTTCGTCGACACGCGCACCCTTCATCAGGATGAGCTGGCCGCCGGAGCGGACCAGCGGCACGGTGAGGGGGATGAGCTTCGACAGGGCGCTGACGGCGCGTGCAGTGACCTGGTCGACCACGACGTCGTCCGCTACGTCCTCGGCACGGCCACGGAGCACCGTGACGTTCTGCAAACCGAGCCGGTCAGACTCAGCCCGGAGCCAATCCGTCCGGCGCTCCATCGGCTCGATGAGGACGAACTCGACGTCCGGACGGGCGATCGCGAGCACGAGACCCGGCAACCCTGCACCCGAACCGACGTCGGCAACGCGACCCCGGGCCTCCAGGAGGGGTGCGAGCAACGCAGAATTGAGGATGTGTCGCGTCCATAAGCGAGGCAGCTCGAGCGGGCCGATCAGGCCCAGCTCCTCACCCCGCCGCGCGAGCTCGTTGGTGAACGAGCGCGCAACCTCGATCTGGTCACCGAAGAGTGCTGCAGCCGCCGCGGGCTCAACTTCGAGCACGGGCGCTGCATCGGTCGGGACGGGTGCGTCCGTCATCGCGTGACGACCGTGTGGCGGTCCCGACCCTCACCCTCGGACTCCGAGTGGAAGCCCTTCTCAGCGACCAGGTCGTGCACGAGCTTGCGCTCGTACGACGACATCGGGGGGAGCGCAGCCGACGACGAACCGGCTTCGATGCGCTCGACAGCGGTGTCAACCAGCCGCTGCAGCTCGTCAGCACGGGCGTCCCGCGAGCCACCGACGTCGAGGATGAGCCGGCTGAACTCTCCGGTCTCCGCCTGCACGGCGATCCGCGTGAGCTCCTGCAGCGCCGTCACGGTGTCGGGCTTCGACAGCACGCGGAGTGCCTCGCCGTCATCGGTGACCGACAGGTACACACGACCGGCGCGTTCCTCGATCTCGATGTCGCCGTCGAGGTCGCAGATGTCGAGGAGCTCCTCGATGTAGTCCGCTGCGATGTCCGCTTCGTCGCGGGCGTCCTCGGTCTCGGTCTCCGTCGCCTCGACGGCGCCTGCGGTGTCCTGCTCGGTCACTTACTTCTTCCCGTTCTTCTTCTGGCGCTGCTTGCCGACCGGCTGCTGACGCTGGGTGGTGACGCGCACGGGCTCGATCTCCGTCGCACCGGCGCCGGCACCAGCCTCGGCGAGGACCGGGGTGGCCGTTCCGCGACGCTGTGCCTTCTTGGCCAGACGGGCTTCACGAGCCAGAGCGGCTTCGGAGCCGGGAGTAGGCATGCTGCGGATGACGAAGTACTGCTGCGCCATCGTCCAGAGGTTCGAAGCGAGCCAGTAGAACATGACGCCGAGGGGGAAGCTCAGGCCGGAGATCACGAAGACCAGCGGGAGGATGTACAGCATCATCTTCTGCTGGCGGTACATCGGAGACTCCTTGGTCTCCGGCGACATGTTCTTGGCGACGAGCTGCAGCTGCGTGATGAACTGCGACGCTGTCATCACGACGATCATGAAGCCCGCGATCGCACGGACCTCCCACCCGGAGGCGTTCGTGAAGGTCTCGTGGAGCGGAGCGCCGAACAGGGCCGCGTTGCCGAACGACGCCGCGAGGTCGTTGGTCAGCAGGCCGATGCCCGTCTTGTTGATCTGGGCCTCGTGCAGCACCGAGTACAGCGAGAAGAAGATCGGCATCTGCAGCAGCAGCGGCAGGCAGGAGCTGAGCGGGTTGGTCCCGGTCTCCTTGTAGAGCGCCATCGTCTCGCGGCTCATGGCCTCACGCGAGAACTGGTCCTTCTTGCCCTTGTACTTGTCCTGGATCTTCTTGAGCTGCGGCGCGACCTCGAGCATGCGGCGCTGCGACTTGATCTGCCGGACGAAGATCGGGATCAGCGCTGCGCGCACCACGAACGTCAGGAAGATGATCGAGAGCACCCACGTGATGCCCTCGTTCGGGTCCATGCCGATGCTCTCGAAGATCCAGTGGAAGCCGACGAGGATGGCCGAGACCACCCATTTGAGCGGCCAGAGGACGAATCCGATGATGTCCATGGGGACGGCTACGCCTTTCGAGTGCGCTGGGGGAGCAGGACCGGCCGGGCCGTTCCGACCGCGGGGTGCGGCTGCTGCGGGATCGGCGCGAGGACGAACCCGAACCGGTTGACGAGGAACGGGTGACGACGTTCCTTGACGTCGTCGATGCCACCAGCAGCCCAGGGGTTGCAACGGGCGATGCGCCAGGCGCCCATGGCGGATCCGCGGACGACGCCGTACTGCTGGATCGCGTCGAGGGCGTACCGGGAGCACGACGGGTGGTAGCGGCAGACGTTGCCGTACAGCGGGGAGATCACCGCACGGTAGGCCCGGAGCACGACGACGCACGCGTTGCGTGGGAGCAACGCGATGACCCAGGCAAGCCGGGTCCACAGAGTGCGGTTCATGCTGCCTTCTCCACCCCGCGCGCGAAGGAGCGCGTGACGTCTTCGAGCAGGGTAGGCCATCCGGCCTGCGATGCGGCTGGCAGTACACGGACCACCACGTCGAAGCCCTGGGGGGTCTCGGCGAGCAGGTCGTGCGCGATCGCCTTCAGCCGCCGCCTGATCAGGTTCCGGGTCACGGCGTTCCCCACCGTCTTCGCGACGATGAAGCCGAACCGCGTCGGTCCGTTGCGGTCTGCCGGCTGACGGACCACGGACACGACGACGTGCGCCGTGGCGCTCTTGCGACCACGACGCACGACGTTCCGGTAGTCATCTCCGCGCACGATGCGGTTGGCGCTGGCCAACACTGCGACGCCGGGGTCAGACCGAGGACCGGATCAGGCGATGAGCCTGATCAGGCCGAGAGCTCGGTGCGGCCCTTGGCGCGGCGCGCCGACAGGATGGCGCGGCCAGCACGCGTCCGCATGCGGAGGCGGAAGCCGTGCTTCTTGGCGCGGCGGCGGTTGTTCGGCTGGAAGGTGCGCTTGCTCATGATGTTCTCCACACGGCTGCTCGCGGCGAGCCGTCACGTATGTGTAGCCGTCCGGGTGTCGAACGACGCAGATGGGCGCGACCAAAGGGCCGCAGTCAACTGGTTAACGGTACGTGACAGCGGCGAGCAGGTCAAACCCCGCCCGGACCGGTTGCGTCGGCGCCGTCGGGTCTGCCGTCGCTCGAGCCCATTCTCCACATTGGGGACAACTTCCGTTCGGTGGGACTCGGTCCGGTCCTTTACAGTGGTGTGATCGATCGCCCCGATGGCCGGTACGACAGGGAAGTACTCCTGTCGGACGGCTCGAGGTGGTCGTGGACAACACTGTGGACAACCCTGTGGGAACCTCCGCGGCAACGAGGCGTCGACGAAGCCCCCGGAGCCACCGACGATCCGCCGGCGACGACCTGGTCCCGAGTGCGGTCGCCGAGGACGCCACGGCATGTCCGACCCCGCAGGACGCACCCTCGTTCGGCAGTGAACGCACGACACGACCCCTGGAGACGAGCGCGACATGACGATGCCGGCCGACCCCGTCGAGGACCTCTGGTCATCCGTACTCGGACTCCTCGCCGAGGACCCCCGCATCACGCCGCAGCTCCACGGGTTCCTGAACCTGGTCGAGCCGAAGGGCGTGCTCGCCGGCACCCTGTACCTCGAGGTCCCGAACGACCTGACCCGGGGCATGCTCGAACAGCGCATCAGGATCCCGATCACGGAGGCGGTCGGTCGCATCGGTGACGACTCGGTCGCGAACTTCGCGATCACGGTCAACCCCGACATGGCGTCGGAGCCGCGGGTGGACCCGAACGTCCCCGAGTACGCCGAGCCCGTGCAGGAAGCCGTCGAGCAGAGTGCCGCTCCGCGCCAGTACATCGAGGCGCCGTTCGTCCCGAGCCAGATCGACTCTCCCGGCACCAGCGGTCGGCCCGAGTCGCGACTCAACCCGAAGTACAACTTCGACAACTTCGTCATCGGCTCGTCGAACCGGTTCGCGCACGCGGCAGCGGTCGCCGTGGCCGAAGCACCGGCCAAGGCCTACAACCCGCTCTTCATCTACGGGGACTCCGGGCTGGGCAAGACCCACCTGCTCCACGCCATCGGGCACTACGCCGAGAGCCTCTACCCGGGGATCCGCGTCCGGTACGTGTCGAGCGAGGAGTTCACCAACGACTTCATCAACTCGATCGCGAACAACCGCTCGAACCAGTTCCAGCAGCGGTACCGCGACATCGACATCCTGCTGATCGACGACATCCAGTTCCTGCAGGGGAAGGACTCCACGCAGGAGGCCTTCTTCCACACGTTCAACACGCTGCACGACCACAACAAGCAGGTCGTCATCACGTCCGACGTCGCGCCGAAGCACCTGACCGGGTTCGAGGACCGGATGCGATCGCGCTTCGAGTGGGGCCTGATCACCGACGTGCAGGCGCCCGAGCTCGAGACGCGCATCGCGATCCTCCGCAAGAAGGCACAGTCCGACCACCTGCAGGTGCCCGACGACATCCTCGAGTTCATGGCATCGAAGGTGTCGAGCAACATCCGCGAGCTCGAGGGCACCCTGATCCGGGTCACCGCGTTCGCCAGCTTGAACCGGACGGCGGTGGACATGGCCCTGGTTCAGACGGTCCTCAAGGACCTGATCACCCTCGACGAGGACAACGTCGTCGCGCCGACGGACATCATCAACCACACCGCGGAGTACTTCAAGCTCTCCGTCGACGACCTGTACGGGTCGTCCCGCTCCCAGGCGATCGCCACGGCACGCCAGATCGCGATGTACCTGTGCCGTGAGCTCACGAGCCTGTCCCTGCCCAAGATCGGGCAGCTGTTCGGCAACCGGGACCACACCACGGTGATGTACGCGAACAAGAAGATCACCGAGCTGATGAAGGAGCGTCGGTCGATCTACAACCAGGTCACCGAGCTCACCAGCCGCATCAAGCAGGACCGCCGCTACCGCTGAGATCGGCCCGTTCCCGGCCCCATCCACCATCTGAGACGGTTCCATGGGCCGGAGTTCTCACAGTGTGGATAGCCTGTGGATAACTGTGGAGGACACGCCGCCCGGTTGTACACAGGTGGGGGGTCACCTGTGGAGACTGGGGATGGAAGTGGATAGATGAGATTCATTCATCCCGTTAACGCTCACACACCGCTCACAAGTCACAAGCGTGTAGTTCCCTACTGCGGAGCGGGATGCACAGGGTTATCCACAGTGTGCACAGGCGTTAACACCATTACTCCTGGTTAACGATCAATCTCCGCGGGACAACCTTGTGGACGGCGGGATGACAAGAAATCCGGCTCCCGTCCGCCTGTGCCAGAATGGGGCGGCCGGACAGTCCAAGCCGATCGACAGGGGTTCCAGCTGTGAAGTTCGAGGTCAACCGGGACGTCTTCTCCGAAGCCGTCTCCTTCGCAGTGAAGCTCCTCCCGCAGCGCACGACCCTCCCGATCCTGTCGGGCGTCCTGATCCACGCCGACGGAGATCGTCTGACGCTCTCGTCGTTCGACTACGAGGTGTCGGCGCAGACGTCCATCTCGGCCCAGATCGACGAGCCGGGCACGGTCCTGGTCTCCGGTCGGCTGCTGAACGACATCGCGAGCCGGCTGCCGAACGCCCCCGTGTCGTTCACCACCGAGGACGCCAAGATCTCCGTCTCCTGCGGGTCCGCGCACTTCACGCTGCTGTCCATGCCGGTCGAGGAGTACCCGACGCTGCCGGAGATCGGGCCGCAGACCGGTGTGATCCCCGGCGACGCGTTCTCCGAAGCGGTGTCCCAGGTCGCCGTCGCCGCCAGCCGCGACGACGTCACCCCCGTCATCACGGGCGTGCAGCTCGAGGTCGGCGACAACGACCTCTCCCTCATCGCGACGGACCGCTACCGCGTCGCCGTCCGCACCATCGCGTGGGACTCCGGCCGAGTCGGCTCGGACCCCCTGCACGCACTGGTCCCGGCCCGCACCCTGCAGGAGGTCGGCCGCACGTTCGGTTCGGCGTCCACGGTGTCGGTGTCGATCAGCGGCAACTCCGACCGCGAGCTCATCGCGTTCCACGCCGACGACAAGACCGTGACGTCGTTGCTCATCAAGGGCAACTACCCGCCGGTCCGCCGGCTCTTCCCCGAGACCGTCAACGACCACGCGGTGATCAACACCGCGGAGCTCGTCGAGGCGGTCCGACGGGTCTCTCTCGTCCTGGAGCGCGAAGCGGCGCTCCGGTTCTCCTTCACGGTCGACGGGCTCACGCTCGAGGCGATCGGATCCGAACAAGCGCAGGCGTCAGAGTCGATCAGTGCGTTGTTGACCGGCGAGGAAACGGTGGTCTCGTTGAAGCCCGCCTTCCTCCTGGACGGGCTGAACGCGGTGCACTCCGAGTTCGTCCGCATCTCCTTCACCAAGACGGAGAACCCCAACAAGCCGGGCCCGGTGCTGATCACCGGCCAGACTTCGCAAGAGGCCGCAGCGACCGATGGATACCGGTACCTGCTGCAGCCGAACCTGCTGCTGCGATAGGCGCAACAGGCAACCTGCGCTGGCGCACACCACCGGCAGCATCAGCGCGACGACGAACAGAAGAGGAAATCATGCACATCGGTCTTGTCGGCCTTGGTCGCATGGGCAACAACATGCGTGCCCGTCTCCGCAACGCAGGGATCGAGGTCACCGGGTACGACGCCAACCCCGCCGTCTCGGACGTCGCCGACCTCGGCGCCCTCGCCGCTGCCCTCCCGGAGGGCAAGCGTCTCGTGTGGGTCATGGTCCCGCACGGCAAGATCACCGACGACGTGATCACCGACCTGGCCGGCGTCCTCGGCGAGGGCGACCTGGTCATCGACGGTGGCAACTCGAAGTGGCTGGACGACACCACGCACGCCGAGCAGCTCGCTGCGCGCGGCATCCGCTACATGGACGTCGGCGTCTCCGGTGGCGTCTGGGGCAAGGACAACGGCTACGGCCTCATGGTCGGCGGTGACGCCGCGGACGTCGAGTTCGCGATGCCCGTGTTCGACGCGCTGCGCCCCGAGGGTCCCCGTGAAGAGGGCTTCTCGCACGCCGGCCCGATCGGCGCCGGCCACTACGCGAAGATGGTCCACAACGGCATCGAGTACGCGATCATGCAGGCGTACGGCGAGGGCTACGAGCTCCTCGAGGCCAAGGACCTGATCACCGACGTCCCCGCCGTGTTCGCCGGCTGGCAGCGCGGAACGGTCGTCCGTTCCTGGCTGCTCGACCTGATGGTGCTCGCGCTGAACGAGGACCCGAAGCTCGACGAGCTCGAGGGCTACGTCGAGGACTCGGGTGAGGGCCGCTGGACGCTCGAAGAGGGCATCGAGCTCGCCGTGCCGATGCCGGCGCTCTCGGCGTCGATCTTCGCGCGCTTCGTCTCGCGCCAGGGCAGCGCCTCGCCGACGATGAAGGCCGTCGCGGCGCTCCGCAACCAGTTCGGCGGTCACGCCGTCAAGAAGTCCTAGGACTTCCCGGGGGAACCCGGACTCGGCCCGCGTGCACGTCGACCATCTCCAACTGACCGACTTCCGGAACTACCGGGAGGCGGACGTCGACCTCGCACGCGGGCCGAACCTGTTCGTCGGGCGCAACGGACAGGGCAAGACCAACCTGGTCGAGGCGATCGGCTACCTTTCCACCCTCGGCTCGCACCGCGTCCCCACCGACGCAGCGCTCGTCCGTCAAGGATGCGACGCCGCGATCGTCCGGGCTCGTCTCGCGCACGAGGACCGCAGCATCCTCGCCGAGGTGCAGATCAACCGCACCGGTGCCAACCGTGCGCAGGTGAACCGGTCGGCGATCAAGCCGCGGGAGCTGCCGCGCTACTGCACGAGCGTGCTCTTCGCCCCGGAGGACCTCGCCCTCGTGCGGGGCGAGCCGGCCGGGCGACGCCGGATGCTCGACGAGCTGCTCGGCCAGATCGCACCGCGGATGCAGGGCGTGCTCGCCGACTACGACCGCACGCTCCGCCAGCGGAACACCCTGCTGAAGTCGGCCCGTGCCACCGGCGCGAAGGCGAACGCCCTGTCGACGCTCGACGTCTGGGACGACCGGCTCGTCGGACTCGGCGCCGAGATCGTCGGGGCCCGTGACCACCTGACCCGGCGGCTCGCACCCTTCGTGGCCGAGGCCTACGCGACCGTCGCCGGTGAACACCACGACGCCTCGATCACCGGCGTCCTGTCCATCCGCGGTGGCGACCCCGAGTCCGCGGCGGCGACCGACCCCGTGCTCGGGACCCCGGACGAGCCCGTCACGGTCGCGTCGGCTGCCGAAGCGTTCGCGGCCGCCCTCGAGCGTCGTCGCCGTGACGAACTCGACCGCGGGCTCACCCTTGTGGGGCCGCACCGGGACGACGTTCTGTTCCAGCTCAACGGATTACCGGCCCGCGGGTACGCGAGTCACGGCGAATCCTGGTCCTTCGCGCTGGCCATCCAGCTCGCGAGCGCCTCGATCCTGCGCGCCGAGTCGAACCTGGGCGACCCGATCATCATCCTCGACGACGTCTTCGCCGAACTCGACGAATCGCGGCGGGAACGGTTGGCGAACGCCGTCGCCGACTACGAGCAGGTGCTCATCACGGCCGCGGTCTTCGGTGACGTGCCCGGGAAGCTGGCGGCGCACACCGTGCGGATCGAGGCGGGCACGATCGTGACCGACGAGGCGGACGCGACCCGGGCCTCCAGTCCGGCGACGGACGCGACGGACGGGACCGACGCGATCGACGCGGCGGACGCGACCGTCGCGGACAGCAAGACGGACCCGACCGAAGCCGAAGCCTGATGCCGAAGCCCCGCAAGCCCACCGAACCCTCGCAGGTCTACCGCCACCTGCGCGCGGTGTTCGGCGACCCGTCCAAGCGCGGCACCGATGCCCGCCGCCGCCGTGCCCGCGAGTTCGACGCCGACACCGTGCCGTACGGGCGCGGCCGCGAGCCGAAGGGCCTCGCGGACATCGTCGGTTCGCTCGCCCAGGAACTCGGTTGGACCGAACCCCTCGCCCGCTCCGAGCTCTTCGTGGACTGGCCGAGCGTCGTCGGCGAGGAGCTGGCGAAGCACTCCCGACCGGTGACCATCGAGGACGGCGCACTCGTCATCCGGTGCGACTCGACGGCCTGGGCGACCCAGCTCCGACTGATGCGTGCGACGGTCACGACGACCATCGCGGAACGGCACCCAGAAGCCGGGGTCGAGTCGATCAGGGTTTCCGGCCCGGACGCCCCCACGTGGAAACGCGGCCCCAGGACGGTCCAGGGGCGCGGTCCTCGCGACACCTACGGTTGAGGCGACGAAATCATCCTGGAGTGCCAGAAAAGCCCGTCTGCGGGGCAGATGAGCCCTCGAAAGAGGGGGCTCTGCGGTAGACTGGGAGGTGCAGTGCGCGGGCGTTCCGCGCGCAGGCAGGAGCACGCTCGACATGGCAGCAGAATCTGAAGACGACCGGCAGAACCCGCTCGGCGCGGAGACCCCGCAGAGCGAACCGTCCTACGGCGCAGACCAGATTCAGGTGCTCGAGGGGCTCGAGGCCGTCCGCAAGCGCCCCGGTATGTACATCGGTTCGACCGGCCCCCGCGGTCTGCACCACCTGGTCCAGGAGATCGTCGACAACTCCGTCGACGAAGCCCTCGCTGGGTACTGCGACACCATCGACGTGAGCATCCGTGAAGACGGTGGCGTCCGCGTCGTCGACAACGGCCGTGGCATCCCGGTCGACGTCCACGCGGCCGAGGGGGTCTCGACCCTGCAGGTCGTCCTCACCGTCCTGCACGCCGGCGGCAAGTTCGGTGGTGGCGGCTACGCCGTCTCGGGCGGTCTGCACGGCGTCGGTTCGTCGGTCGTGAACGCGCTGAGCTCCGAGCTCGACGTCGAGGTCCGTCGCCAGGGCCACGTCTGGCGCCAGAGCTACACCGACGGTGTCCCCGTCGCGCCCGTCTCCAAGGACGAAGAGACCGACGAGACCGGCACGACGATCACGTTCTGGCCGAACGCCGAGATCTTCGAGTCCGTCGTCTTCGACTACGAGACCCTGCGCACCCGGTTCCAGCAGATGGCCTTCCTGAACAAGGGCCTGCGGATCAACCTCCGCGACGAGCGCGCCCCGGAAGAAGGGGAAGAGGCCCGCAACGACACCTTCATGTACGAGCGTGGTCTCGCCGACTACGTCGAGTACATCAACGCGCAGAAGAAGGCCGACCTCGTCCACCCGGACGTCATCGGCTTCGAGTCCGAGGACCCGGAGCGCAAGATCGCGCTCGAGGTCGCGATGCAGTGGAACACCTCGTACCAGGAGAGCGTCCACACCTTCGCGAACACGATCAACACGCACGAGGGCGGCACCCACGAAGAGGGCTTCCGCGCCGCGCTGACGACCCTCGTCAACCGCTACGCGCGCGACACGAAGATCATCAAGGAGAAGGACGACAACCTCACGGGTGACGACATCCGCGAAGGGCTGACGGCCGTCATCTCCGTGAAGCTCGGCGAGCCGCAGTTCGAGGGGCAGACGAAGACCAAGCTCGGCAACACCGAGGCGAAGTCGTTCGTGCAGCGCGTCGTCGGCACCGAGCTGACCCACTGGTTCGAGAGCAACCCGACGCAGGCACGCGACGTCGTCCGCAAGGCGATCCAGGCGTCGCAGGCGCGGCTCGCTGCCCGCAAGGCGCGCGAGACCACCCGCCGCAAGGGGCTGCTCGAGTCTGGCGGCATGCCCGGCAAGCTCAAGGACTGCCAGTCGAAGGACCCGACCGTGTCGGAGATCTTCATGGTCGAGGGCGACTCCGCCGGCGGTTCCGCCGTGCAGGGCCGCAACCCGATGACCCAGGCGATCCTGCCCCTGCGCGGCAAGATCCTGAACGTCGAGAAGGCCCGGCTCGACCGCGCCCTCGCCAACCAGGAGATCCAGTCGATGATCACGGCGTTCGGTGCCGGCATCGGTGAGGACTTCGACCCGGACAAGGCCCGGTACCACAAGATCGTGCTGATGGCCGATGCCGACGTCGACGGCCAGCACATCACCACGCTGCTGCTGACGCTGCTGTTCCGCTACATGCGTCCGCTCATCGAGCACGGCTACGTGTACCTCGCGCAGCCGCCGCTGTACCGCCTGAAGTGGTCGAACTCGGCGCACGAGTACGTGTTCAGCGACCGGGAGCGCGACGCCCTGATGCAGGCCGGCCTCGCAGCCGGCAAGCGCATCCCGAAGGACAACGGGATCCAGCGCTACAAGGGCCTCGGCGAGATGGACTACAAGGAGCTCTGGGACACCACGATGAACCCGGACACCCGCACGCTCCTGCAGGTCACGCTGGAGGACGCGGCTGCGGTCGACAGCACCTTCTCGACGCTGATGGGTGAAGACGTCGACGCACGTCGCCAGTTCATCCAGCAGAACGCCAAGGACGTCCGCTTCCTCGACATCTAACGGCCAGGAGGCGCGGCGTGAGCCGCGTCGACCAGTCCTGACCACCTGTGGTCGCGCCCGGCGCGACCAACGGAACCACAGCCTCCAGGCTGTCCAGAAAGGGAACGAAGCCACATGGCTGACGACAACGAGAACGGCGCCGACGAGCTGCCCGAGATCGTCCACGGCGACAGTGGGGACATCGTCGTCTCCGGTGACCGCATCTCGCAGGTCGACCTGCAGCTCGAGATGCAGCGCTCGTACCTCGACTACGCGATGTCGGTCATCGTCGGTCGCGCCCTGCCGGAGGTCCGCGACGGTCTCAAGCCGGTGCACCGCCGTGTGATCTACGCGATGTTCGACGGCGGCTACCGCCCGGACCGTGCGTTCTCGAAGTGCTCCCGTGTCGTCGGTGACGTCATGGGCCAGTTCCACCCGCACGGTGACTCGGCGATCTACGACGCCCTCGTCCGCCTGGTGCAGCCGTGGTCGCTCCGGTACCCGCTCGCGCTCGGCCAGGGCAACTTCGGTTCGCCGGGCAACGACGGCGCCGCCGCCCCGCGGTACACCGAGACGAAGATGGCGCCGCTCGCGCTCGAGATGGTCCGCGACATCGACGAGGACACCGTCGACTTCCAGGACAACTACGACGGCCGCACCCAGGAGCCGGCGATCCTGCCGGCCCGGTTCCCGAACCTGCTCGTCAACGGCTCGGTCGGCATCGCGGTCGGCATGGCCACGAACATCCCGCCGCACAACCTGCGCGAGGTCGCCGAGGGCGCCAAGTGGGCGCTCGACAACCCCGACGCAACCCGCGAAGAGCTGCTCGCCGCGCTCATGCAGCGCATCAAGGGCCCGGACTTCCCGACGGGTGCGCAGGTGCTCGGTACCAAGGGCATCCAGGACGCTTACCGCACCGGCCGTGGCTCGATCACGATGCGGGCCGTGGTCTCGGTGGAGGAGATCCAGGGTCGCACCTGCCTCGTCGTCACCGAGCTGCCGTACCAGGTCAACCCGGACAACCTGGCGATCAAGATCGCCGAGCTGGTCAAGGACGGCAAGCTCGCCGGTGTCGCCGACATCCGTGACGAGACCTCCGGCCGTACCGGGCAGCGCCTGGTCATCGTGCTGAAGCGTGACGCCGTCGCCAAGGTCGTGCTGAACAACCTGTACAAGCACACCCAGCTGCAGGAGAACTTCGGCGCGAACATGCTCGCGATCGTCGACGGGGTGCCCCGCACACTGCCGCTCGACGGCTTCATCTCGGCGTGGGTCGCCCACCAGGTCGACGTCATCGTCCGCCGCACGCAGTTCCGGCTGCGCGAGGCCGAGAAGCGCGCCCACATCCTGCGTGGCTACCTGGCTGCGCTCGACGCCCTCGACGAGGTCATCGCGCTCATCCGCCGCTCGCCCGACGTCGAAGAGGCCCGCACCGGCCTGATGGACCTGCTGTCCGTCGACGAGATCCAGGCGCGCGCGATCCTCGAGCTGCAGCTCCGTCGTCTCGCCGCCCTCGAGCGTCAGAAGATCCACGACGAGGCCGAAGAGCTCGAGCGCAAGATCGCCGACTTCCAGGACATCCTCGGGTCGGAGAGCCGCCAGCGCTCGATCATCCGCGACGAGCTGAGCGAGATCGTCGACCGCTTCGGCGACGACCGCCGGACCGAGATCATGTTCGGCTACGACGGCGACATGTCGATGGAAGACCTGATCCCCGAAGAGGAGATGGTCGTCACCATCACCCGCGGTGGCTACGTCAAGCGCACGCGCAGCGACCAGTACCGCTCGCAGCACCGTGGCGGCCGAGGTGTCCGCGGGGCCCAGCTCCGCGCCGACGACATCGTCGAGCACTTCTTCGTCACGACGACGCACCACTGGCTCCTGTTCCTCACCGACCAGGGCCGGGTCTACCGTGCCAAGGCGTACGAGCTGCAGGAGGCCGGCCGCGACGCGAAGGGCCAGCACGTCGCGAACCTGCTCGCGATGCAGCCCGACGAGCAGATCCAGCAGGTGCTCGACATCCGCGACTACGAGGTGGCGCAGTACCTCGTCCTCGCGACCGAGCACGGTCTGGTGAAGAAGACCGCGCTCACGGAGTACGACACGAACCGCACCGGCGGCATCATCGCGATCAACCTGCGCGACGGCGACAAGCTCCGGCAGGCGCTGCTCGTCGACGAGCACGACGACCTGCTCCTGGTGTCCCGCCAGGGCATGTCGCTCCGGTTCACGGCGACGAACGACACCCTGCGTCCGATGGGTCGCTCGACCTCGGGTGTGAAGGGCATGTCCTTCCGCGACGGCGACTCGCTGCTCGCGGCCCGGGTCGTCTCCGACGACGGCTTCGTCTGGGTGATGACCGAGGGTGGCTACGCCAAGCGCACCGCGGTCGACCAGTACCGGGTGCAGGGCCGTGGTGGTCTGGGCATCAAGGTGGCCAAGTTGGCGCTCGACCGAGGCGATCTTGTGGGCGCTCTCATCGTCGGCGAGGACGACGAGGTGCTCGTCGTGCTGCAATCGGGCAAGGTGGTAAGGTCTGCCGTGGCCGAGGTCCCTGCCAAGGGCCGTGACACGATGGGCGTCGTCTTCGCGAGGTTCGCGGAGAACGACCGGATCATCGCGGTGGCCCGGAACACCGAGCGGAACCTGGACGACCAGGACGACGCCGAGATCGAGCCCGCGGGCCCGGTGGAGACGGTCAGCCCAGCCGAAGCGGCCCCGGATTCCACTGATCCCATCGACACCGAGCCCGTCGCAGACGAGGCCGGAGAGGACCAGTCAAGCAATGAGTAGTGTCGCCGAGAAGCTCCAGAAGAAGGCGAAGCGACCCGTCGGCACCCGCCAGGTGCGGTTGCGACTGGTCTACGTCGACTTCTGGTCGATGGTGAAGCTGAGCTTCCTCATCGCCCTGGCCGGCAGCATCGTGATCGTGGTCGCCACGGCACTGGTGTGGGTCATCCTCAACCAGACGGGTGTGTTCACCCAGGTCGACGCCCTGTTGAAGGACGTCACCGGGCAGAACAGTTACTCGATCATGGACCAGTTCTCGCTGGGCCAGGTCCTCGGGTTCTCCATCGTCGTGGGCATCCTCAACGTGGTCGTCGGCACCGTGCTCGGCGCCATCGTGAGCGTGCTCTACAACCTCAGTGTTCGGATCACGGGCGGTCTGCTCGTGGGCTTCACGAACAACTGACACACCCGGGCCGGATGGGCCCACTGCTCGATTTCGTTCCGGCGGGATCGTACGGTAGGCTTTCATCCGGTCTGAGGGGCTATAGCTCAGGCGGTTAGAGCGCTTCGCTGATAACGAAGAGGTCCAAGGTTCAAGTCCTTGTAGCCCCACCAGTTCTCCGGAACAGCACGACAATTCCATCCCGTCGCCGATCACCTCGGTGGCACTCGGGGCCTTAGCTCAGTTGGTAGAGCGCCTGCTTTGCAAGCAGGATGTCGGGAGTTCGATTCTCCCAGGCTCCACTCGCATCAGCCCCTGGTTGCCGACTCCGTCGTCTGCCCAGGGGCTTCGTTCTGTGCCCATGCGCGCCGCCGCCCCTGCGGCGCGGTCGTCGCGGGCGGCTCGGTCGTCGTGGGCGGCTCGGTCGGCCAATCTGCCTGCGGCCGGCATCTTGTCGAGTGGTCGCGACATGCCGTGTGCGGTTCGCCGAGGTGGTTGGAACTGTCGTCTGCGCGTCGTCCGAGCGACAGGTTGCGACCTTTCGGCGGCCGCCCCGGGGCGTGTTGCGCAAGCGCATGGCGGACGGGAGGCGCGGGGTCAGGCCGGTCTGCGCCTCCAGGCAGGTAGGTGGGCGCGCTTCAGGCCGGTCGTCGTGCGCGGGTCTGTGGACGCCAGGCCCGGGGAACGACGAAGGGCCCCGGCAGCAGCCGGGGCCCTTCGTACGAACCGGGAGGTCAGGCGGCGGGCTTCTCCGCCGTGTCAGCGTCGTCGGCGACCCACAGGTCGTCGTCGGCGCGGAGCGTCTGGTACGCGGCGTACGCAGCACCGGCGACGGCGACGACGCCGACGATGATGAGTGCTACTCCGCCGAAGCCGAGACCCTTCTTTTGCTGCGACGGGACGTACTTCGCAGCGGCCTTCTTCGCGCTCTTGCTCTTCTTCTGTGCGTTCTTCACGATCTTCTTGACCCGGGGGTCCTTCGCGAGGTCGGTCACGCTCAGCACGGAGCCAGCGGTCGAGACCAGTCCGGGGACCACCTCGGACTGGAACTTGTGCGAAGCGCTCTGCGCTGCCGAGGTGGCAGCGTGTACGCCGGTGGCGAACGCGGGACGGATCCCGTTGTCGATCGCGTTCTGCACGCGGGGCGCGATGTCCTTGCGAGCTGCGTCCGCGGCGTTCGACCGGGCCTCAGCCAGGATCGCGTTCGCGTGCTCGAGGACCTTGCGCTGCTCGCCGAGGAGCGAGGCGGTCTGGCCCTTGAGCTTCTTGATCTGCTTCCGACGCTTTCGCGGGATCTCGATCGTCGTCATCTGGTACCTCCATCGGATCGGCGTGACCCCATCCTGCCACCACACTGCCTGACAGGTCACGGAACCGCAGCTGTGCAATCCGTCCGCGGTCAGGAGTACATGCGAGAATCGGAACATGTCTCTGCACACCGCTGTCGCAACGATCCACACCAACAAGGGCGACATCCGCGTCAACCTGTTCGGCAACCACGCACCGAAGACCGTCAAGAACTTCGTCGACCTCGCCACGGGCCAGCAGGAGTGGACCCACCCCGGCACGGGCAAGGTCTCGACCGACAAGCTCTACGACGGCGTGATCTTCCACCGCATCATCAAGGACTTCATGATCCAGGGCGGCGACCCCCTCGGCCAGGGCATCGGTGGCCCCGGGTACCGCTTCGACGACGAGATCTCCCCGGAGCTCACGTTCCAGAACCCCTACATCTTCGCCATGGCGAACGCCGGCATCCAGGGCGGCCGCGGCACCAACGGCTCGCAGTTCTTCATCACCACGGTGGCGACGCCGTGGCTGCAGGGCAAGCACACCATCTTCGGTGAGGTCGCCGACGACGAGTCCCGCGCGGTCGTCGACGCGATCGAGGGCGTCCCGACCGACGGTCGCGACAAGCCCGTCGAGGACGTCGTCATCCAGAGCATCGACGTCGAAGGCGTCTGACCCGCACGTGACCGACCAGGCGTACAACCCGAACAACACCTGCTACCGGCATCCGGACCGGCAGAGCTTCGTGCTCTGCCAGCGCTGTGGGCGGACGATCTGCCCGGAGTGCCAGACGCCGGCGGCGGTCGGGGTGCACTGCCCGGAGTGCGTGCGTGAACAGCGAGCACAGTTCGCAGCGAACCGCCGAGCGTCCGGAGCCCCCAGTGGGTTCACGGTCGCTCGGCGGCGCTTCGCCATGCTCGACCAGAAGGGCACCACCGTCATCGTGGCGATCACGGTGGCGATCTGGTTGCTCGACCAGGTCAGCGGGCGGTTCTTCACGAGCTTGCTCGCCTACAACTCGTTCCTGCTGCCGACGCAGCCCTGGCGTGTGGTGACTTCACTGTTCGTGCACTCGGGCATCTTCCACATCCTGTTCAACATGTGGGCGCTCTGGATCTTCGGTCGGATGCTCGAGAACATGCTCGGCACCTGGCGGTTCGTGGCGCTGTACTTCATCACGGGGATCTTCGGGTCCATGCTCGTCACCTTCCTGGCGCCGGGGACGACCGTGCTGGGTGCTTCGGGTGCCATCTTCGGGCTGTTCGCCGCGTTCTTCGTGCTGCAGCGCAGCCTGGGGAACAACGCCGTGCAGCTCCTCGTCCTCATGGGACTGAACCTCGTCATCGGGTTCCTGCCCGGCGTCAACATCTCGTGGCAGGCGCACGTGGGCGGGATCATCGGCGGCTTCCTGATGGGCTTCGTCTTCGCACAGACGCGCAACATCCGGAAGCGTCCGCTGCAGATCGCGCTGATCATCGGCGCGGCGGTCCTCGGCATCGCGCTCACCGCTGTGGGGTACGCGGTCACGATCGGCTGACACCGCCACAACGCTCCCCGAACGCCCCGTCGCACTTCGGCGGGGCGTTCGTCGTTCCCAGGGCTGTCCGTGTCCTGCTCGTCCACAGCTGTCCACAGCGCTGCTGCGAGTTATCCACAGGTGTGGAGAAGTCGGTGAGTTACACCAGTGTGATTATCCCCACTGTGGAATCGGTTGTGGATAACTCCGGGGTGGAGGTGTGGATGACGGTGTGGAGAGTGGGGAAAAGTGTGGAGAACGCCGGGATCCTCGAGGATGTGCGTTCCAGCAGCGCTCGAGCTTGTGGAGAACGACGACGCCCGCCGCACCTTGCGGTGCGACGGGCGTCGGGAGAACAGCGGGCTGAGGGTCAGCGCCAGCGGGTGGTCATGAGGAAGCCGACGAACATGATGCCGAAGCCCACGACGATGTTCCACGAGCCGAGGCTCGGAACCGGCAGCGTGGCGTTCGAGATGTAGAAGACGATCACCCACACCAGACCGATGAGCATGAAGCCGAACATGACCGGCTTGAACCACACCGGGTTCGGGGCGTCCCCCGCGGTGTCGACCGAGTCAGCTCGGGTCGTCCGGGCGGGCTTGGTGCGGTCCTTGTCCTTGGCCATGGCCGGTATCCTACCGTGACCACGTGTGTGGATCGGCCCGCGGACCGCCGCACACATCCCCCACGAGTACGGTGAACCGCCATGACCAGGATCCTCGTCGTCGACAACTACGACAGCTTCGTCTACACGCTCAACGGGTACGTGCAGCAGCTCGGCGCTGAGACGGACGTCGTGCGCAACGATGCCTTCCCCGAGTCCGAGATCGCCGACCGCATCGCCGAGTACGACGGCGTGCTCCTGTCGCCCGGTCCGGGAACACCGGCGGCTGCCGGCGTCTCGATCCCCACGGTGCACGCGGCCATCGCTGCCGAGACCCCGCTGCTCGGTGTCTGCCTCGGACACCAGGCCATCGCGGAGGCGCTCGGCGCCACGGTCACGCACGCCGAGGAGCTCATGCACGGCAAGACCTCCGAGGTCGACCACGACGACAGCGCGCTCTTCGCCGGTGTCCCGCACCCCTTCACGGCCACGCGGTACCACTCGCTCGCGATCGTCGACGGCACCGTCCCCGACGAGCTCACCGTGACCGCGCGGACCGAGGGCGGGGTCATCATGGGCGTGCAGCACCGCGCGCACCCCGTGTTCGGCGTGCAGTTCCACCCGGAGTCGGTCCTGACCGAGGGCGGGTACCGCATGGTCGGCAACTGGCTCGAGACCACCGGGCTGTCGGGAGCCGCCGAACGCGCCGCCGACCTCGGGCCGCTCATCGCGACGCACCGCGCCTGACGAACGCCCCGTGGCGGCAGACGCCGTCGTGTCATCGAGACGCCGCCGGATCCGGCGGCGTCTCGTGCGTTCCGGGCCGTCGTGCCGACACGACGGCGTCTTCCGGCACTGGACCGCACCGTCTGCGTGACGTGCCGTCGGTTGCGGGCGTGCGCCGTGCCTCCAGGCCGTAGAACCAGCATGGCAACCGGAGGCGATGAGCAGACGCAGCGCAGGGACGAAGGACGGACTGGAGGTTCGTCACCCGTCCGTCAGGACGGTCGCGTCAGGAGACGGTCGGCTCAGCGGCCGTCGTCACCCTGGTCGTCACCGCGATCGTTGTTCCCGCTGTTGCCGCCGCTGTCGTTGTTGTCGTTGTTCGACGACGGTGCCTTCGGTGGCGCCGCAGCTCGCGCGCAGTAGGTGAGCGTGACGGCGCTGCCCTGGGCGACGTCTCCGGCAGGGGTGTCCTGCTGGGTCACGAGTCCGCCGGTGCACGAGTAGGACGGCGCCGGGTTCACGGTGAGCCCGAGCTGCTCGACGGTGGCCTTCGCCGCCGAGTACTGCTGCTGCGTGACGTCGGGCAGCTGCACCTTCCCGTTGGAGATCGTGAGGTTGATCACGATGCCCTTGGTGTGCAGGGAACCCGACTCGGGGTCGGAGCTCAGCACGGTGCCCTCGGGGACGTCGGCCGAGTAGTCACTCGAGATCGCTCCGAGACGGAATCCGGCGTCGTCCAGGGACTGTTGCGCTGCCGCTTGCGACTGCCCGTTGAGTTCGGGCACAGGGACGCGTTCCGGCCCGAGGGAGACCACGACGTTGACGTTCTGGTTGCGCCCGACGTTCACGCCGGAGCCCGGGTCCGTCCGGATGACCGTGCCCTTGTCGACGCTGTCGGAGTTCTCCTCGACCTTGACGGGCTTGAGGTCCTTCTTGTCGAGGGCGCTGGCCGCCGCGCTGTAGGTCGAACCCGCCACGTTGGGCACGCTGACCGAGGACGACACCGGCGGCTTGCCCGGCTGCAGGTTCGCGACGAAGAACACCACGGCGACGATGACCGCGACGGTGAGCAGGATGCCGACCCAGATCCACGCGACCGGGGGACGGTTCTGCGTGCGCTGCGGTCGGTGCTCGGCGGTGTCGTCGTCGAGTTCGCGGAACGCCGATGCGGCGTTGGTCGTCGTGCGCGGGTCGACGCCGAAGAGCACGGTCGAGGCGTCGTTCGCCGCGTTCTGCTGCTGCTTCTTCGTGGACGCGGGCACCCGGCCGGCTGCGGCCTGCTGCAGGTCCGAGCGGAACTCGGCCGCGTTCTGGAACCGGCGCGTGCGGTCCTTGACCAGGGCGTGGAGGGTCACTGCGTCGAGGGCAGGTGACACATCGGGCGAGATCGTCGACGGTGCGACCGGCTGCTCACTGACGTGCTGGTAGGCGACCGCCACCGGGGTGTCCCCGAGGAACGGTGCGCGACCGGTGAGGAGCTCGAAGAGCACGACGCCGGTGGAGTAGAGGTCGGTGCGGGCGTCGACGGTCTCGCCGCGGGCCTGCTCCGGTGAGAAGTACGAGGCGGTGCCGAGGATCGACGTGGTCTGCGCGACCGTCGCCGAGGTGTCCGTGATGGCTCGGGCGATGCCGAAGTCCATGACCTTGACCTGGCCGGTGTGGGTGACCATGACGTTGGCGGGCTTGATGTCGCGGTGGACAACGCCGGCACGGTGCGAGTACTCGAGCGCGGTGAGGATGCCCTCGGTGATGCGCACGGCTTCGTCCGGGGCGACGGCGCCCTCGGCGATGATGTCGGAGAGCGGACGGCCCTCGACGTACTCCATGACGATGAAGGGGACCTGCACCTCGGCGCCCGACGGCTCCGACACCGTCTCTTCGCCGGCGTCGTACACGCGGACGACGGTGGGGTGCGCCATGCGTGCAGCGGCCTGGGCTTCCTGCCGGAACCGCGTGCGGAAGGCCGGGTCGTTGGCGAGGCTCGGCTTGAGGAGCTTCACCGCGACCTTGCGGCCGAGGCGGGTGTCGTTGCCGAGGTGCACGGTCGCCATGCCGCCCCGACCGATGACGTCACCGATCTCGTAGCGATTGGCGAGGAGCGTGATCCCCGCGGTCACACCTTCTGGCACGTACTCCTCCGTCTGTTCGTCCGGGCTAGTGTACGGCAGCACCACCTGGTGAGACGCTGGTCAGGGAGGGGTCGACCGAACCGTTACCGAACGGTGTCGACAGTCCCCGTAAGGGGGTCAGTCCTGCGGTCCGGCCTGGCTCGGGTTCGTGCCCTCGCTGGGGTCGATCCCCTCGTCCGGGTTCGTCGTCTCCTGGTCCGTGGGCTCGGTCCACTCGACCTGCGCGCCCGGCGAGGACGCGGAGACCACCGAGGAATCGGACTGCGGCGACTTGCAGGTCACCTTGTACGACAGGGTCACCTTGCCGTACTGGGCGCCGGCGACGGTCACCGCGGTACCGGAGGTGGAGCCGGAGCTGCTGCCGTTCGAGGGGACAGTGCCGTTGTCGATCGTGTACGTGTAGCTGACGTCCGAGTACCCGGCGGGGCAGCTCGTGTACGCGGGCCAGCTGAAGGTCACACGACCGGACTCGCTGACGGTCCCGCCGGTGGCACGCTCGGGTGCCGCTGCGGTCAGCACGTCGCCGAACGCCTTGACGGTGACGAGCGTGCCGGGGGCCAGACTGCCCTCGGGGCTGAGCGACTCGACGGTGCCGACCTGGTCGGACGACGTCGCGTTCGACCCGGCGACGACCTCGGCCTGCAGGCCCCGGGCGCGGAGCTGGTTCGCGACCTGCTCCGCGTTCTGCCCCTGGTAGTCCGCCGCCGAGACCGTGACGCGGGTCTCGGTCGGTTCGGGGGACGGGGTCTGCGTGGGCGTGCGGGTCGCCTTCGGCGTGCTCGAGGACTTCGCGGGCTCGGGTTCCGGGGCGTTGTTCGCGTTCAGGGCGTACGCGGCGCCGGCGGCGATGGCGAGCACGACGATGATGCCGACGACCCACCAGATCCAGGCGCGCTTCTTCTTCGGTTCCTCGGGCTCGTCGGAGACGGGCGAGCGGGGGGTGCCCGGTCCGCCGGCCATCGCTCCGGCCTGGGTACCGAGGAGTGCGGTCGCGGCGTCGTTCCCCTGGCCCTGGGGCGGGTTGAACGCGACGGTGCCGTTCTGCGCGATCGCGGGGACGGCCACGGTGGCTGCGGCGACGTCACCACGACGGAGCGCCTGTGCGGCGCGTGCGAGGTTCGCGGCCGTCGCAGGACGGTCGGCCGGCTTCTTCGCGATGCACGAGATGACCAGGGCCGAGACGGGCTCGGGGATGTCCCCGGGCAGCGGCGGCGGCTGCTCGTTGATGTGCGCCATCGCGATCGCGACCTGCGACTCACCGGTGAACGGACGACGACCCGCCAGGGCCTCGTACGCGACGATGCCGAGCGAGTAGATGTCGGTCGACGGCGAAGCGGGGTGGCCGCTCGCCTGCTCGGGCGACAGGTACTGCACCGTGCCCATCACCTGACCGGTCGCGGTGAGCGGGACCTGATCGGCGATGCGGGCGATGCCGAAGTCGGTGATCTTGACGCGGCCGTCGGGCGTGATGAGCAGGTTGCCGGGCTTGATGTCGCGGTGCACCAGGCCGACCGCGTGTGCGGCCTGCAGGGCGTTCGCGGTCTGCGCGACGATGTCGAGCACCTTGTCGACCGGGAGCGTGTGCTCGCGCTCGATCATGGTCGACAGGGCTTCGCCGGGGACGAGCTCCATCACGAGGTAGGCGCTGCCGTCCTCCTCGCCGTAGTCGAAGACGTTGGCGATGCCCTCGTGGTTGACGAGCGCGGCGTGCCGGGCCTCGGCGCGGAAGCGCTCGAGGAAGCCGGGGTCACCGAGGTACTCGTCCTTGAGGATCTTGAGTGCGACGGTTCGGCCGATGACGAGGTCGGTCGCCTGCCACACCTCGCCCATGCCGCCGATGGCGACCCGGGAGGAGAGCTGGTACCGCCCACCGAAGGTGAGTCCGCTGGTGGGTCTCATTTGTTCAGCACCGCCTCCATGACTTTCTTCGCGACCGGGGCCGCGACCGTGTTGCCGACTCCGGACTGCCCGAGCCCGCCGCCGTTGCCGACGACGACCGCGACGGCCACCTCCGGGTCCTTGGCGGGGGCGAACCCCGTGAACCAGAGCGTGTAGGGATCGCCGGTGCCACCTTCGGCCGTGCCGGTCTTGCCGGCAACGTCGACACCGTCGATCTTGGCATTGGTACCGGTCCCCGCGCTCACGACGCTCTGCATGGCCTCGGTGAGGTCAGCGGACTCGGAGGACGACAGCGGATCACTGTACTGCTTCGGGGAGAAGGACTCGACCGTCTTCAGGTCGCTCGTGGTGATCGAGTCGACGAGTGAGGGCTGCATGACCTTGCCGCCGTTCGCGATCCCGGCCGACACCATCGCCATCTGCAGCGGGGAGACCCGGACGCTCGCCTGGCCGAAGGCGCTCAGCATGAGCTGGGCCGTCGAGTCGACGTCGGGGTACTGGCTGGCGGTCGCCGCCATCGGGATCTCGATCGCGTCGTCGAAGCCGTACTTGTCGGCCATGCTCTTGATCGCGTCGTACCCGAGCTTCTGGCCGAGTTCGGCGAAGGGGATGTTGCACGAGTACTGGATCGCCGTGCGGAGCTTGACCTTGTCGCCGCCACCGCAGGTGCCGCCCTCGGCGTTGTTGATGTACGAGCTCGTGCCGGGCAGCTGCAGTCGCGACGGGTTCGGGAACGTGGAGTCGAGGTTGTACTTGCCGCCCTCGAGTGCCGCCGAGGCCACCACGAGCTTGAACACCGAGCCGGGGGTGTACAGGTCGCCGCCGATGGCACGGTTCTGCAGCGGAGCGGTGTCGGCCCCGAGCAGCGCGTCGTACTGCCGCTTGACCTCGGCCGTGTCGTGCGAGGTGAGCGAGTTCGGGTCGTAGCTCGGCTTCGACACCATCGCGAGGATCTTGCCGGTCTTCGGCTGGATCGCGACGACGGCGCCGCTGTTGGTGCCGAGCGCGTCGTACGCGGCCTGCTGCACGTCCGGGTCGATGGTCAGGTTGACGTTGTCGCCCTGGACGTCCTGGCCGGTGAGGATCGAGTTGAGGTTCTGGAAGAACGAGGCGTCCGAGTTGCCCGAGAGCACGGTGTTCTCCGCGCTCTCGATGCCGGTGTTGCCCTGCCCGATCGTGAAGTACCCGGTGACCGCGGAGTACAGGTCACCGTTCGTGTACTTCCGCTGGTACTGGTACTGGTCGTCCACCGGGGTCGACTCGGCGATCGGGCTGCCGTCGACGAGGATCGCGCCACGCTTGGTGGAGTAACTGTCCAAGATGGTTCGGGAGTTCCGGGAGTCGGCGCGCAACGAGTCGGCCGCGAAGAACTGGATCGACGTCGTCGACACGAAGAGTGCGACGAACATGAGCACGATGACGGTCGAGACACCGCGGAGCTGTCGGTTCATCGACGACGCTCCTTCCTGGTCGCGCGCGCAGACCGCCCGCTCGCGGCGGGGATCGCGCCCTGCTGGACGCGTTGTTCGGCTGGGATGGAATCGGTGAGTCGCAGCAACATCGCGGCGATGATCCAGTTGGCGATGAGCGAGGAACCACCGGCGGCCATGAACGGCGTGGTCAGACCGGTCACCGGGATGATCCGGGTGATGCCGCCGACGACGACGAACACCTGCAGGGCGATGATGAAGCCGAAGCCGACCCCGAGCAGCTTGCCGAAGTCGTCCTGCGCCATGAACCCGACGCGGATGCCACGCGAGGCGAACACGATGAAGAGGGCGAGGATCGCGAAGACGCCGATCAGGCCGAGCTCTTCACCGAGCGACGCGACGATGTAGTCGGCGTTGGCGACCGGCGTGATGTACGGCCGGCCCTGCCCGAGCCCCGTGCCGGTGATACCGCCGTTCGCGAAGCCGAACAGGCCCTGCACGAGCTGGTAGCTCGCCTGGGTGTCGCGGCTGAAGACCTCTTGGTTGAACGGGTCGAGCCACTGTTCGAAGCGGCCGCGGACGTACTCCAGGACGCTCTGCGCGACGAGGGCACCACCGATGAACAGCGTCAGACCGATCGCGACCCAGCTGATGCGTGCCGTGGCGACGTAGATCATCACGAGGAACAGGCCGAAGTAGAGCAGGGCGGTGCCGAGGTCGCGCTGGAACACCAGGACGGCCATCGCGGCGCCCCACATGACCAGGATCGGGCCGAGGTCACGGGCACGCGGGAACGTCATGCCGAGGAACTTCTTGCCGACGATCGACAGCGAGTCACGGGCGGTGACGAGGTACCCGGCGAAGAACAGCGCCATGGTGATCTTCGCGAGCTCACCGGGCTGGAACGAGAACGGGCCGATCTTGATCCAGACCCGCGCGCCACCGATGTTCGTGCCGATCCCCGGCAGCATCGGCAGGAGCAGCAGGACGATCGTCAGCGCCATGAAGATGTAGCGGTACCGCTGCAGGAACCGGTGGTTCCGGACGGCGACGAGCGTGATGATCGCCAGGACCATCGCGAGCATCGTCCAGACGATCTGCTTCACGCCGATGGCGTCCCAGCCGGACAGGCCGTTGTGGACGTCGATGCGGTAGATCTCGGCGATGCCGATGCCGTTCAGGACGAGCGCGATCGGCAGGATGAACGGGTCGGCGTTCTTGGCCACGACCCGCAGCACCACGTGCATGACCAGCGCGAGGCCGAGGATGCCGCCGCCGACCCAGAGCACCGACTGGTCGAACAGCCGGCCCTTGGTGCCGAGCTGCACGAGCACCATCGCACCCGCGCAGATGCCGCACGCGATGACGAGCAGGAAGAGCTCGAGGTTCCGCGCGCGGGCGGGCTCCCGGAGCTTGATCGTGATCGCCTGGGTGAAGGACTGGGCGGCCGTGGCGTTGCTCATCGCGCGCTCCGCGTGGGGCTCGGCGACGGCGATCGGGTCGGCGAGGGCGACGGGGACGAGCTGGCGTCGCCGTCCCCACCGGTGCCGGCCTGGTCCTCACCGGTCGCGGCGGCCTTGCGCAGGCGCTCGACGATGTCACGGGCGTCGGAGAGCGACTGCGCGTTGATCGTGGAGCGGACGTTCTCGCGGGTGTAGTCCGGCAGCGACGAGACCGTGATGTCGCTGTCCTCGTACACGTCCGACAGCGCCAACGGCCCGATCGACTGCTGCACGCCCTTGTAGATCGCGACGGTGCCCCGGTCGGTGCCGACGTAGTAGTGGTCCTGCGTGATCCGCCAGCCGACGAACACCGCGCCGACGAGCACGGCGACGGCGACCACGAGCGCGACGGTCCAGGACACCCGACGGCGGATGCGGCGTCGGCGGTCCTCGGCGATGAGCTCGGCGAAGAACTGGTCGGACTCGGGTTCGAAGTGCGAGTCCTCGGGGGCGGTGGTGACCTTGAGCGGGTGCAGCAGGATCGTGGGGAGGCGGATCGGCTTGCGGCCGGTCGACGCCTCAAAGGTGAGCGGTGCCGCGGCGGAACCGACCGTGGTGGCCGCGTCGTCGTCGTCCTCGGGTTCGGTGTCCGTGACGTCCATCACCACGACGGTGACGTTGTCGGGGGCGCCGTGGTCGAGCGTCTCCTTCACCAGGCGCTGCGTGACCTGGTTGGCGTCCATGTTCGAGGCCAGGGCGTGGCGGATGCGCTCTTCGGCCAGGTACGAGGACAGGCCGTCGGAGCAGAGCAGCCAGCGGTCGCCCGGCTGGATGTCCATTATCGCCGTGTCGACCTCTGGAGCAGCGTCGACGTCGCCGAGCACGCGCATCAGCACGGAGCGACGCGGGTGGACCGCGGCTTCCTCCGGTGTGATCCGGCCGCTGTCGACCAGCCGCTGGACGAAGGTGTGGTCGGACGTGATCTGCTGCAGCTCACCGTCGCGGTGACGGTAGATGCGGGAGTCGCCGATGTGCGCGATCGCGATCTGCTCGCCGACGCGGATCATCGCGGACACCGTGGTGCCCATACCGGTGAGCTCCTGGTGCTCGAACACGGTCTCGGTGATCAGCTGGTTCGCCGCGATGAGCGCCGACTGCAGCGCGAACTCGGCGTCGTGCGCCGACGGGAACTCGCGGTCGACCTCGCGGATGCGTCGGATCGCGATCGCCGAGGCGACGTCACCGCCGGCGTGGCCGCCCATGCCGTCCGCCACCGCGAACAGGTGCGCCCCGGCGTAGCCGGAGTCCTGGTTGTTCGCGCGGATGCGCCCCACGTGGGACACAGCGGCGCTCAGCGTGCGAGCGGTCATGCCGGGTTACCGCCGCAGCTCGAACGTCGTCGTCCCGATCGTGATGGGCGTGCCCTCTGCCACGAGGACGGGAGCGCTCACCTTCTGACCGTTGACGAAGGTGCCGTTCGTGGACTCGAGGTCGGTGAGGAGCCAGCCGTCGGCGCGGAGGTCGAGGCGGGCGTGGTTGGTCGAGGTGTAGTCGTCACGGATCACGACGTTCGACTCGCTCGAACGCCCGATCGTGATGGGGCCGCCACCCAGCGGCATCTCCATGCCCTCACGCGCACCCTCGGTGATGACGAGTCGGGCCGCGGCCGGCGAGGCGGGCCGCTGCCCACCACCCGGTTGACCGATCACGTCGGTGAAGGCACCGCTCGAGGCGGGCCCGGGGGCCGCCGCAGCGGGGACGGTGGGGGTGCTGGGCCCGGACGGCGCCGACTTGGGATCGGTCGGGATGGTGCGGACGCGCTGTCCGAAGAGATCGCTGCGCAGGGCGAACACGATCACGAAGACGAACAGCCAGAGCACCGCCAGGAACGCGAAGCGCAGGACGAGCAGGGTCAGGCCTGTGGTCATCGAGCACCTCCGTCGTTCTCCGGGATCACCCGGAACACCATACGGGTACGACCGATCTCGATGGTGGAGTCCGGCTCAACGATCGCCTGCTGGAAGTGCTGACCGTTCAGTTTCGAGCCGTTCGTGGAGCCGAGATCGGTGGCCTGGGCGTGCTTGCCGTCCCACAGCACCTCGACGTGCTTCCGGCTCGTCCCGGTGTCCGCGATGGTGATGTCCGCGTCACTGCCGCGCCCGATCACCGTGCGCCCGCGGTGCAGTCGGTGTCGCTGCGAGCCGATGTCGAGCACCGGGATCCAGGCCACGTCGCGCTGGACGGTGGTGGAGTCGACCTGCAGGATGCCCGTCGAGAGCGTGCCGTCCTGTTGGAGCCGGATGGTGACCGGGCCGGAGAACGAGTAGTTCTGCGCGACGGCGTGTTGGTGCACCATCTGGGTCAGTTCGTCGATGAGCGGGCGACCGACGTCGTTCATGCGCGTGCAGTCGGGCGGCGCCAGGCGCACGGTGAACTCGTTCGGCACGAGGATGCGCTCGCGCGAGACCACCGCGGCCTTCGTGTCGAGCTCGCGCCGCAGGGCGCTCGAGATCTCGACGGGCTGCACCCCGGAGCGGAAGGTCTTCGCGAAGGCGCCGTTGACGGCGCGTTCCAACCCTCGCTCGAAGTTGTCCAGCAGGCCCATGCGTCTCCCGTGTCGTCGGTCGTCAACCACTGCATGGTAGTGGTTGGCGTTGACACCCGTCTGTGCGTGGTAGTGTTTCGGGGCTGGCGCGAGTGGCGGAATTGGTAGACGCGCACGGTTCAGGTCCGTGTGCTGGAAACGGCGTGGGGGTTCAAGTCCCCCCTCGCGCACCAGGCGAAAACAGGAAAGGCCCCGGAGGAATCCGGGGCCTTTCCTGTTTCTCGGGCGCGGGCCGGGGACGGCCGTCGACGCGTCCGGCCTCAGGCCCGGTCGGCGTCCGTCGTGTGGTCGGCATCCGGCCTGGAGGCACGGCTCGGCCCCGACACGCCGGTTCCGTCGAACCCGTGGTCGGCTCTCCGCGCCTGCTGCGGGGCGAAGAACGGGCGCGCGCTGGGCAGGAAGAGCAGGACCGCTGCGACGACCGACAGTGCGATCGTCAGGACCGCGAGTTCGCCGCCGGTGATGCTCAGGAGCGCGCGGAAGGCCGCGACGACGACGAGCACGATGCGCGCGACGCGGGAGCCCGCGGCCATCCGGAACACCGCCCACGTCACCAGGGCCCAGAGCACCAGGGCGACGATCCCGGCGAGGACCGGCGCCTGGCCGACCGCCGCGTCCGTCACGGAGAACTGGAGCACCGTGGCGGCGACGCAGGCTGCCACCCACACCAACCACAGCACGAAGGACACGGTGACCACCTGCGGTCGGTCCGGTCGTCGGAGGATGAACGTCCTGGTCATGCTGCACCGTCCTCTGCCGCTCCCTGGTGCGGCACGTCGAGCGTACCGAGCGGACGGGGTCCTGCCGAGGTGCCCCGCTACGGTGACCGGGTGACCGACGAACGCACCACCGTCCAGCGCGCCGGAGTGGACGTCCCCGACGACCGTGGTCGGACGGGCCTCGACGCCGTGGGCCGTGCCCTCGACCGCAACCCCGACGTCGTCGTGCGGGACGTCGAGGTGGTGTCGAACGGGTGGCACGTGCTCCGTCGCACGACCCTCGACGTCCGGCGCCGTGACGGTCGGTGGGACCGGCAGCAGCGCGAGACCTACGACCGCGGGAACAGCGCGACGGTGCTGCCGTACGACGCCGAGCGGGGCACCGTCCTGCTCACGCGGCAGTTCCGGTGGCCCGCGTACGTGAACGGACACCCGGACGGCATGTTGATCGAGGCCGCGGCGGGACTGCTCGACGAGGACGACCCCGAGACCGCGGTCCGGCGTGAAGCCGCCGAGGAGCTCGGCATCCGGCTCGGCGCGCTCGAGCACCTGGGCGACGTGTTCATGAGCCCCGGTTCGGTCACCGAGCGGGTCCACTTCTACCTCGGCGCGTACACGCCGACCGACCGGGTCGAGGCCGGCGGCGGCGTCGAGGACGAGGGTGAGGACATCGAGGTGCTCGAGGTGCAGCTCGACGAGGCGCTCGCGATGGTGGCGGACGGTCGGATCGCCGACGGCAAGACGATCATGCTGCTGCAGTGGGTGGCGCTGCGTCGGGTGTCACCCCGACAGGGCTGACCCGTCCAGGCCCACCGCTCGTGCGATCGTCGTGCGGACCAGGCCCTCGCGGGTCGGGCGGTCGAGGTAGTCGACCAGGGCGTACCCGTTGGTGGCGTCGACGAGCGCGAAGAGCAGGCGTCCGACGCCGTCCGGGTCGTCGGTGTGCAGCACACCCGCGCGCACCCCGTCGGCGACGACCGTGGTGGCGAGGAGCTGCCAGTCGTCCATGACGTCCCATGCCGCGGTCGCCAGTGCCGCGTTCGTGCGGCCGATGCTCCAAGCGTCCGCCCACAGGGTGGCGACGTCGTCGCGGGCGGGATCGGCGATGCAACCGAGCAGGGTGCGGAGGCCGGAGACGGGGTCGGGCGCCGCGGCGACGATCGCGCGGACCTCGGCGACCTCGGCGTCCGCGACGGTGCGGAACGTCTCGCCGACCAGGTCCTCCATGTTCGGGCGGTAGTGGGCGACGAGCGAGGGCGCGACCCCGATCACGGCGGCGACCCCGCGGAGCGTCACCGCCGCGAGGCCCTCGGCACGCGCCAGGTCGACGGCGGCTGCCGTGATCTGGGATCCGCGTTCGGCCGGGCTCAGGCGCCGGCGGGCCGGTGTCGACGGCATCTTCCCACCGTAGCCGCGCGTCACGCGCCCTCGACCACGAAGGCTGCCCAGAGGTCGGCGCGGGTCGAGAAGACGGAGAGGTCACGGTCGAGGAGCCGACCGGCGTGCTCCACCCGGGCGCGGGCGGTGTGCCGGTGGATGCCGAGGACCCGTGCGGTGCGGTCGTACTCGCAGTTCTCCTGCAGCCAGGTCCGGACGGTGCCCGTGAGCTCGGTGCCGGCGGTGCGGTCGTGGTCGAGCAGCGGGGCGAGGAACGCGCGGGCGACCGCACCGGCGTCCACGTCGACGTGGGCGAGGTGGGCGAGCACCCCTTCTCGTGCGAGGTCGCCGAACTCGGTGGTGCCCGGGCGTCCTTCACGGCGTCGGTCGAGTGCCTGCACGGCCTCGGTGCGGGCGCGTCCGAAGGACCGGTACGCGGCGCCGTCGGACAGGCCGGCGCGCAGGTCGAAGCGGTCGACGAGTTCGCCGACGATCCCGGTGTCGTCCGCGTTCACGCAGAGGAACAGGGCGTCGTCCACTGCGAAGAACAGGTGCCCCGGACGGTCCTGCACCCACAGTTCGAGCAGGTCCACCACGGTGTCGAGGTCGTGGTCGGGGACGTCGACAGCGGCGATCCGAACGGGTTCGGCGGGCAGCGGCCCCCACACCTCGCGAGACGTCGCCTGCACCACCTCGGGTTCGCCGACGGACAGCATGGTCAGGAGTCCGGTGCGCAGGAGTCCGCGGGCACGGGCGAGTTCACGGTTCTGCTGCAGGGCGAGGCCGGCCAGGGCGATGACGGCCGTGACGACCTCGCGTCCGGCCCGGTCGAGTGCTCCGCCGTTCGCGATCGCCAGCACGCCGCTCAGGTGCCCGCCGCTGCCGAGCGTCTGCAGGGTGTACCCGAGGCCCCGCTCCGTGGCGACCGGCAGGCTCGCCCGCTGCCCGGAGCGCAGCAGCCGCAGCGCCTCGGTGCGCAGGAGGTCGAGGTCGGCGGCGGGCAGCCCGTCGGCGGGGTGTCCGCGGTCGAGCCGCCCGGAGACGTCGAACAGGCCGACCCACCCGTCGAGCTGGCGGGAGAGCTCGGCGATGGTCGCGCCGAGTCCGTCCGGTCGCATCGCGGCGAGCGAGATGGCGCGCTGCGCGGCGAGGGCCCAGGCACCGCGCGCGTTGGCGTCCCGCGCGACCGCTTCGGCGTTGGCCTGCGCGACCGCGATGAAGGACGTCTCGTAGGGCACCTCGAACAGCGGCAGTCCGTGCCGGGTGCAAGCGGTGACCAGGACGTCGGGGGTGCCGGCGCGGACGACCTCGGTGCCGAACCCGAGCGCCACGACACCGCGGTCCACGAGCCGCCGGACGTAGGCCTCGGCGACGTCGTCGCGGACGTCGGCCTCGGCACCGAACTGCGTGCCGGTCGTGAGCAGCCCCTGGCCTTCGGCGAGGAACGGGGTCGGGTCCTCGAGGTCCGAGCTGTGCAGCCAGGACAGCGGGGCATCGAGGGCGTGCTCGTCCGCGTCGGTGAGCGGGCGCAGGTGGAGTTCACGCCGGTGCAGCAGGGAGCGCAGCGTTGCGGGCATGCGGTCACCCTATCCACCGGGTCGATCCGCCCGGGGGTCGATGTACGCCGTGGACAGTACGAGTGTGCGGTGGTGGCTCCTACCATCGCGGCATGTCCTCCACCGCAGCGTCCGCGACCCGAGCGACCACCGGCGGCCCGTCGCTGCCCCAGGAACGACGGCTCGTCACCGCCGTCCCCGGCCCGCGATCGCAGGAGCTGCTCGCCCGGAAGGCCGGCGCCGTCGCGGCCGGGGTCGGCGTCGCCGTGCCCATCGCCGTCGTCGCGGCGGGTGGCGGTGTCGTGGTCGACGCCGACGGCAACTCGTTCGTCGACCTCGGGTCCGGGATCGCCGTGACGTCGGTCGGCAACGCCCACCCCGGCGTGGTCGCCGCCGTCACCGAGCAGGTCGCCGCCTTCACGCACACGTGCTTCACCATCGCCGCCTACGACGGGTACGTCGCCGTGGCCGAGGCACTCAACCGTCTGACCCCCGGCGACCACGAGAAGCGGACGGCGCTGTTCAACTCCGGGGCCGAGGCCGTCGAGAACGCCGTCAAGATCGCCCGGAAGCACACCGGTCGGCAGGCCGTCGTCGTCTTCGACCACGCCTACCACGGCCGCACGAACCTGACGATGGCGCTGACCGCGAAGAACCAGCCCTACAAGAACGGCTTCGGGCCGTTCGCACCCGAGGTCTACCGCGTCCCGATGTCGTACCCGTTCCACGACGGGCTGTCGGGGCCCGAAGCGGCGAAGCGTGCGATCAGCCAGATCGAGAAGCAGGTCGGCGCCGAGAACACCGCCGCGGTCCTGATCGAACCGATCCAGGGCGAGGGCGGCTTCGTCGTCCCGGCACCGGGGTTCCTGACCGCGCTGTCCGAGTGGACCGCCGCCAACGGCGTCGTGTTCATCGCCGACGAGGTGCAGACCGGGTTCGCCCGCACCGGCGCGATGTTCGCCAGCGAGCACGAGGGGATCGTGCCCGACGTCGTCACGACCGCCAAGGGGATGGCCGGCGGACTCCCGCTGTCCGGCGTCACCGGGCGTGCGGCGATCATGGACTCCGCCCACGTCGGCGGCCTCGGCGGGACGTACGGCGGCAACCCGATCGCCTGCGCCGCAGCCCTCGCGGCCATCGACGCCTTCGAGCACGACGGACTCGTCGAGCGCGCCGGAGCCATCGGTACGGTCCTGCTCGACGCCCTGCGCAGCGCCCAGGCCGACGACCCCCGCATCGGCGACGTCCGCGGCCGCGGTGCGATGGTCGCGATGGAGCTCGTCGACCCCGCCACCGGTGATCCCGACCCCGGGCTGACCGGACGGGTGGTGCGGTACGCGTTCGAGCACGGCGTCATCGCCCTCACGGCCGGCACGTACGGCAACGTCGTGCGCTTCCTGCCGCCGCTGTCGATCGACGACGACCTGCTCCGCGACGGCCTGACCGTCGTCCTCGACGGGCTGGCCGCGTCGTGAGCGCGACCATCCCCGCGACAGCCTGGCCCAGCGTCCCCGACGCCACCGGACCAGCCGCCGAACAGGCGGTGCTCGACCGCGTCCCCACGGGCCTCCTGGTCGACGGTGTCTGGCAGCCGGCGGCCGACGACGCGACCTTCGCCGTCGTCGACCCCGCGACCGGCGAAACACTGCTGCGCATCGCCGACGCCTCACCCGAGGACGGCCGGAAGGCGCTCGACGCCGCCGTCGCCGCACGGCACGGCTGGGCGACCACGCCCCCGCGGCAGCGCGCCGAGGTGCTGCGCCGCGCCTTCGACCTGCTGCAGGAGCGACGCGAGGAGTTCGCGCTCCTGATGACGCTGGAGATGGGCAAGCCCCTGGCCGAGGCCCGCGGCGAGGTCGCGTACGGCGGCGAGTTCCTCCGCTGGTTCTCCGAGGAAGCGGTCCGGATCGGCGGTTCGTACGGCACCAACCCCGAGGGGACCGGCCGCGCCACCGTCTCGCACAAGCCCGTCGGGCCCGCGTTCCTGATCACGCCGTGGAACTTCCCGTTGGCGATGGCGACCCGGAAGATCGCACCGGCGCTCGCCGCCGGCTGCACCGTCGTCGTGAAGCCGGCCGAACTGACGCCGCTGACCACCCTGCTGTTCGCCGACCTGCTCGTCGAGGCCGGCGTGCCCGCCGGCGTCGTCAACGTCGTCCCGACCACGCACGCCGCCGACGTCTCCGCGCCGGTGATCGCCGACCGCCGCCTGCGGAAGCTGTCCTTCACGGGTTCCACGCCGGTCGGACGGACGCTGCTCGGCCAGGCGGCGCAGAACGTGCTCCGGACGAGCATGGAGCTCGGGGGCAACGCCCCGTTCCTGGTGTTCGCCGACGCCGACCTCGACCTGGCGGTGGAGGGCGCGCTCGCCGCGAAGTTCCGGAACACGGGCCAGGCCTGCACCGCCGCGAACCGGTTCCTGGTGCACGAGGACGTCGCCGACGAGTTCACCCGCCGGGTCACCGAACGGGTCGCCGCGATGCGGGTCGGCCGGGGGACCGAGGACGGCGTCGCGATCGGGCCGCTCATCGACGCCCGCGCCGTGGACAAGGCCCACCGCCTGGTCACCGATGCGGTCGAGCGCGGGGCGACCCTCCGGACCGGCGGGCACCCGTTCGACGGGCCCGGCACCTTCTACGCGCCGACCGTCCTGACCGACGTGCAGCCGGGCAGCGCGATCCTCGACGACGAGATCTTCGGGCCGGTGCTCGCGATCCGCACGTTCCGCACGGAGGACGAGGCCGTGGCCGCCGCGAACGACACCGAGTACGGTCTGGTCGGCTACGCGTTCACCGAGGACCCGGCACGCGGGCAGCGCCTGATGGAGCGGCTCGAGACCGGCATGCTGGGGCTGAACACCGGGGTCGTGTCGAACGCCTCGGCACCGTTCGGCGGCGTGAAGCAGTCCGGCCTCGGTCGCGAGGGTGGCGGCGAGGGCATCGCCGAGTACCTCGAGACCATGTACACGCTGACCCCGGACCCGTTCCGGCACACCGACAGCACCACGACCGCACAAGGAGCAGCTCGATGATCGAGAAGGACGTCGTCGTCATCGGAGCCGGTGTCGCCGGTCTCACCGCCGCGAACCGCCTGCGGGGCGCCGGCCTGCGGGTCGCCGTGCTCGAGGCCCGCGACCGCGTGGGGGGTCGCACCTGGACGAACGACATCGACGGGGTGACCCTGGAGATCGGCGGGCAGTGGGTCTCGCCCGACCAGACCGCACTGCTCGAGACCCTCGACGAGCTCGGGCTGCAGACGTACGACCGGTACCGCGAGGGCTCCAGCGTCTACATCGACGCCGACGGCACCCGGACCGAGTACACCGGCGACATCTTCCCCCTGCCCGAGGCCACGGCGAACGAGATCGAACGGCTCGTCGCCGTCGTCGACGAGTACGTCGCGGAGGTCGACCCGGCGCGCCCCTGGGAGACCCCGGACGCGGCCGCCCTCGACGAGGTCTCGTTCCGCGCCTGGCTGCACGACCTGAGCCCCGACCGGGTCGCGACCGACAACGTCGAGCTGTTCATCGCCGGCGCCATGCTCACGAAGCCCGCGCACGCGTTCTCCGCACTGCAGGCCCTGCTGATGGCGGCGTCCGCCGGGAGCTTCACCAACCTGGTCGACGCCGACTTCATCCTCGACAAGCGGGTCGTCGGCGGCATGCAGCAGGTGTCCGAGCGGCTCGCCGCGCGCCTCGGCGACGACGTGCACCTGAACGCACCGGTCCGGACGCTGCGCTGGGGCGACGACGGGGTCGTCGCCCTCGCCGACGGTGGGATCGAGGTGCACGCCCGACAGGCCCTCGTCGCGGTCCCGCCGCCCCTGTACTCGCGGATCTCGTACGAGCCGCCGCTGCCCCGACGCCAGCACCAGCTGCACCAGCACCTGTCGATGGGCTTCGTGATCAAGGTGCACGCCGTCTACGACCGTCCCTTCTGGCGTGCGGCGGGCCTGTCCGGCACCGCGTTCAGCCCGTACGAGGTGGTGCACGAGGCGTACGACAACACCTCGCACGGTTCGGAGCAGGGGACCCTGGTCGGGTTCGTCTCCGACCAGCACGCCGACGACCTGTTCGCGCTGTCGACCGAGGAACGCCGGGCCCGGGTGCTCGCCTCGCTGGCGCACTACTACGGCGACGAGGCCCTGTCGCCGGTCGTCTACTACGAGAGCGACTGGGGCACCGAGGAGTGGACGCGCGGCGCCTACGCAGCGAGCTTCGACCTGGGCGGGCTCGTCCGCTACGGCGCCGACCAGCGTGCCGCGGTCGGTCCGATCCGCTTCGCCTCGAGCGACCTGGCCGGGCAGGGCTACCAGCACGTCGACGGTGCCGTGCGCATCGGGCGGGAGGTCGCCGAGGAGATCCTGGCGGTCGTTCCGCAGGCCGCTGCGACGCGGTAACCACCTCGACCAGTCACTTCTGTGTGCTGTGCTCAGGCGCTCGCGCGTACCGTCCGGGCCATGAGTGATGCAGCGAACGGGTCCAGCGACCCCACCAAGGACCAGGAGCAGTACACCGAGGACCTGCCGGACGGTTCGCCCACGGGCGACGCGACGGAGGACCCGCAGCAGGACAGCGACACGGACTCCGGCGGCGAGCCCGCCGACCCGCAGCAGTAGCGGCGACCGACGGACGGGAGGCGCGGCGGCGTGAGACGCCGGCGTGTTCGCTCGACGCCTCCACGTCAGCGAGACGCCGCCGGATCCGCGGCGTCTCGCGCGTTCCGCGGCGTCGAAGCATGACGACGGCGTTTTCCGGTGGCGACGTGGGAGCGGCGACCGACGGACGGACGGGAGGCGCGGTGCCAGCTGGCACCGCGCCTCCCGTCCGTCGTGGGCCGGCTGCAACACACCGGCGTCTTGATCGGACGCCGTCCCGTCAGCGAGACGCCGCCATGTTCGGCGGCGTCTTGCGCAGACACCGGCGTCTCCGCGTCGGTCAGCCGATGCGGATCAGCTTCTTGTTCACGAACTCGTCGGCCCCCAGGGGGCCGAGCTCGCGGCCGAAGCCGCTGCCCTTGACGCCACCGAACGGCAGCTCCGGGCTGTCCGCGCCGACGATGTTCACGTAGACCATGCCGGCCTCGATCCGATCGGCGACCCGGAGTGCCTGGTCGGCGTCGGTGGTGAACAGATACGAGCCGAGGCCGTACGGGGTGTCGTTGGCCAGGGCGATCGCCTGGTCCTCGTCGGCGACGCGGTACACGGCGGCGACGGGGCCGAAGAACTCCTCGCGGTAGGCGTCGTTGTCCGGCGTGACGTCGGTCAGGATCGTCGGCAGGACGGCGTTGCCCTGGCGGTCGCCTCCCGTGACGACGGTCGCACCCTGCGCGACGGCGGCAGCGAGCTGTTCCTGCAGCCGGTCGGCCGCGGCCGGGGACGACAACGGACCGAGTTCGGCACCGGGCACGCTCGGGTCCGTCGGTTCGACCGCCGACATCGCCGCGGTGAACTTCGCCAGGAACTCGTCGTACAGGCCGTCGACCACCAGGAAGCGCTTCGGGGCGTTGCAGACCTGGCCGTTGCCCTCGAGCCGGGTGGTGACGGCGGACTCGACGACGGCGTCCAGGTCGTCGGTGGACAGCACGATGAAGGGGTCCGAGCCGCCCAGTTCGAGCACCACCTTCGTCAGGTTCCGGCCGGCGATCTCGGCGACCGCGGCACCGGCGCGCGCCGAACCGGTGAGCGAGACGCCCTGCACGCGCGGGTCGGCGATGACGTCGGCGACCTGGTCGTTCGTCGCGAACACGTTCGTGTAGGCCCCGGCCGGGAAGCCAGCGTCGTGGAAGATCCGCTCGATGGCCAGGGCGGACTCCGGGCACTGCGGTGCGTGCTTGAGCAGGACGGTGTTGCCGATGACCAGGTTCGGGCCGGCGAACCGGGCGATCTGGTACGCGGGGAAGTTCCACGGCATGATGCCGAGCACGACGCCGATCGAGGCCTTGCGGATGAACGCGGACCCCTCGGACCCGTCCGCCAGGGTGATCGGCTGGTCCGCCAGGAACTCCGACGCGTGATCCGCGTAGTAGTCGTAGATGTCGGCGCAGAAGTCGACCTCGCCCTCGGCCTGGTCGATCGGCTTCGCCATCTCGCGCACGATCGTGGCGGCGAGTTCGGCGTGCCGCTCCCGGTACAGGTCCGCGACCCGGTGGAGCAGGGCTGCACGGTCGGCGACCGTCGTCGTCCGTGACCACTCGGTGTGCGTGCGGTCGGCGACTGCGACGGCGTCGTGCAGCTCGGCTTCCGTGATGGTCGGGTAGGTCTCGAGGGTCGTGCCCGTGGTGGGGTCGGTGACGGCGTACATGGCGTCCTCTCGTGGTGGCCGGTCAGGCCTGGTCGGTCAGCTGCTTGTTCACACCGGTGACGGGCTGGTTCTCGTCGAAGCCCTTCGGTGCGACCCGGAAGCCCTTCGTGATGACGAGCAGGTAGACGAACCCGATCGCCGCCCACACTCCTCCTGCGATCAGGGCGTCGGCATGGAGCTGTGACCAGAGCACCCCGGTCAGGAGCATCGCGACCCCGGGCAGCACGACGTAGCGCCAGCGGTCGCCCGCCGTGTGACGGCGTCCGTTCCGGGTCGCGAAGTGCACGATCACGGTGGCGTTGACGAAGGTGAACGCGATGAGGGCGCCGAAGTTGATGTAGGCCGCGATCGTGTCGAGCGAGAAGCTCATCGCCAGCAGGGTGACCGCGCCGACGAAGACGACGTTGAACACCGGGGTGTGCGTGCGGGGGTGCACGTAGCCGAAGACCCGCTTCGGCAGCACGTTGTTCCGGCCCATCACCATGAGCATGCGGGCGACGCTGGCGTGCGACGCGAGACCCGAGGCGAGCGCGGCGACGAACCCGGCCGACACGAGGACCGCCTGGAACACCGGACCGCCGACGAGCAGGCCGATCTGGGGGAGCGGGTCGTCGGTGAACTCGCCGAACGGTGCGTTGGTGGGGAAGCGGAGCTGGGCGAAGTAGGCGGAGACCAGGAAGATCGCGCCGCCGAGCAGGACGGTCAGCATGATCGCCTTCGGCATGATGCGGATCGACTTCGCCTCTTCCGTGTACATCGTCACGGCGTCGAAGCCGATGAACGAGAAGCACACCACCGTCGCCCCGGTGAGCAGGGCCGACATCGTCACGCCGTCGTGGACGAAGGGTTCGGCGCTGATGATCGTGCCCGCACCCGCGCCCTGGGAGAGCTCGATGACGGTGAAGACGACGAACGCGATCATCGCCAGGACCGCACCGATGAGCAGCACCATGTTGAGGTTCGACGTGCCGCGCATCGACAGGCAGATCACCGTCGTCACGAACACCGTGTACACGACGACGGTCACCCACGGGGGCAGCCCCGGGAACACCTGCTCCAGGTAGAGCCGGATGATCAGGGCGTTCACCATCGGCAGCAGCAGGTAGTCGAGCAGTGACGTCCAGCCGACCATGAAGCCGAGGTTCGGGTGCATCGACTCCCGGACGTACGTGTACGCCGACCCTGCTGCGGGGTAGACGCGCAGCATCTTCCCGTAGCTGATCGCGGTGAGCGCCATGATGACCAGGGCGATCAGGTACGCGCTCGGCACCGCGCCGTCGGTCTGGTCGGAGACGATGCCGAAGGTGTCGAACACGACCGTCGGGGTCATGTAGCCGAGGCCGAGTCCGACGATCGCCCAGAGCCCGAGGCTCCGCTTCAGCGACCCGCCGCCCGCCGGTGCTGCCGGCGCGGTGACCGCGATCGGTGATGCCATGTGACTTCCCTGCTCTTCGGGGCCGGGCAGCGTCGCCCGGATCAGTTCGGAGCACCATACCGACGGGTCGGCAGTGGGCGGACCGGCCGCGGTGTACAGGTAATGCCTGGTTGCTGTACGCCGTGGCGACCGGCATCCGCACCTGAGTCGTGGACAGCCGCAGGGTCCGCTCGGTTCAGCGTGCGGCTCGCCGCAGGGAGTCGACACCGGCGGCGAACGAGTCCTCGAAACGTGCCAGCTCGGGGGCTGCGACACCGTTCCGGCGAGCGACGTCTGGCCAGGTCTCCAGTGCCGCGATGACGAGCCGCAGCTGGTCCCGGGCACCCGCGGACGAGAGTCTGCACGATGCCGCCAGGGCTCGGAGGCCGTCGGCTTCGTCGTCGATCATGTCGGAACCCGCGATGGTCGTCTGGCGGAGGGTCGGCTCCGGGTTGGGGTTCAGGTCGAATGCCGGACTGAGCGACCATCCCGCGCGATCCCGGAGGAACCCGTGGTTCCTGAGGTGGTCGTCCGTGTTGTTGATGCCGACACTCACCGCGACCCGGCGGAACAGTTCGTGTGAGTCGCGGGTCGGTCGGCTGCTCATCTCGGGCAGCCGCTCGACGATGTCCGCGTAGTCCGCAGCGTCGCCGTCGTGGAGCCCCAGGACCGTCATGGCGCTCATGTACCCGATCCGGCCACCGGGCGAGCGGTCGAATCGTTCGAGGAGCAGCAGGTGCCGGCCGTCGACTCGCGAGAGACGGTGCGCGGGAACGGTGACGCCCGCTTCGGCCGCGAGGTCAAGGGCGGTTGCTTCCCAAGCCATCACGTCCCACGCATCGGTGTGGTGCGGGAACTTCGCGATCAGCTGCCGTCCGTCCGTGCCGAGCACCGACGCCTTCGGCCGGGCCCCGCCGAGCGAACCGGTGCCGGCCGCCAGGAGCGCCTTCACCGCCGCGTAGTCGTCCGCGTCACCCACGGCGCTGTCGGCGGCCCGCAGGAGTTCGGGGAGGTGCACCAGCTTCGGTACCCGGTGGTCGGCGTCGAGGAACGGAGCATCCGCGTCGGTGCGGAATCGCAGAGCGCCCTGGCGGGTGACGTCGCTCACGCCGATGAGGTAGTCGACGTCGTCGAGCGTGCGCGCAGCTCGCGAGTCCTGGCGGGAGATCGCGCGCTCCTGCTTCTGGATGAGGTTGCGGCCCCATCGGTCCGGCGCGGAGTCGCTGAAGGCCCCCGGTAGTCCCTGCGTGTACTGAGTTCCGGATGTCAGGCGCAGCGCTGGGTCGATCTCGTAGGCGGACGGCCGCGCGAGGTAGCCGGTTTCGTACTGGAACGTGGTGCCTTGGAACCGACCCCGACTGCGCTGGAACTGCGCGTGCCCGGCCAGCACCGTGGCGCCGTCGAGCTCGATGTGGACCTCGAGGTCATCGCGTCCGGTCACCGGATCCGCTTCCGCAGGAGCATGTCCGCGCGGGCGCGTCCGAGGTCGGTCTGCAGTGGATCGACCGCCTCGGTGAGCGCGTCGAGCACCCCGAGCGCGCGAGCAACTCGCAGCACGACGTGGAAGCCGACGGTCGGATCCCCGTGTTCGAGCTTCCGCAGAGTTGCGCGGGTGATGTCGGCTCGGTCGGCAACCTGTTCGGCGGTGAGGCCGAGGACCTTCCGCCACCCGGTGAAGTCTTCGCCGATCGCGCGCGCGGACCGTGTGATGGCAGCGGGCATCGAGCGAACCGGGTTGTTCCGCTGCTCTTCCATGGTCAGCATCATATCCAGCAATCGCTTTACTGGTTGTTTTACTGACCGTTAGTTTTCGGCAGGGGAAGGCTGCTGCTGCGTGATGCAGTGCAGCCCACCACCCCGCGCGAACACCTGTCGCGCGTCGATCGAGCGGACCTGTCGGCCCGGGTACGCCTCGGCGAGGATGCCCCTGGCGCGGTCGTCAGCGACCGGATCGCCGAACGAGCAGGCGATCACCGCGCCGTTCACCACGACGTGGTTCACGTAGTTCCAGTCCACCGGTCCACCGTCATCCGACAGCGTCGAGGGTGCCGGCAACTCGATGATCGTCGCGTCGGTCGCCTGCTCGAGCGCTCGCCGGATCTGCGGCATCACCAGGTGGTCCGGGTGGCCGGCATCCGGCTGGGCGTGCAGCAGGACGGTGCCCGGGTCGGCGAAGGTCGCCACCATGTCGACGTGGCCCCGGGTGCCGAAGCCGTCGTAGTCGCGCGTCAGGCCGCGGGGCAGCCAGACCACCCGCGTGGCGCCGATCGTGCGCGCCAGCTCCAGCTCGACGCGTTCCCGGTCGGCGTGCGGGTTCCGTCGCGGGTCGAGCTGCACCGTCTCCGTCACCAGGACGGTGCCGGCGCCGTCGACGTGGATCGCCCCGCCCTCGTTGACGAGCAGCGACGGGATCCGCCTGGCTCCCGCAGCACTGGCGATCGTGGCGGCGACCGCGGCGTCACGGGTCCAGGTCGACCACGGGTTCGCGCCCCAGCCGTTGAAGACCCAGTCGACGGCGCCGAGCGCACCGGTCACGTCGTCGACGACGAACGTCGGCCCGGTGTCGCGCATCCAGAAGTCGTCGAGGGGCGCATCGAGCACGTCCACGCCGGACGACAGCAGGCGACCGGCATCCGCGCGGGCGACCGGGTCCACGACGACGGTCACCGGCTGGTGCTCGCTGATCGTGTTGGCCGTGGTCGCCCATGCCAGACGCGCGGCGTCGGCGCTCGCCGCGTCGTCGCCGAGCGTCAGGCCGGGGCGTGGGAACGCCATCCAGGTGCGTTCCTGCGGAGCCGTCTCGGGAGGCATCACCCACGTCATGCGCTCGCCTCGCGCCCGGTGGTGGCCGGTTCCACGGCCAGGGCTGCGTCGATCGCGTCGCGAGCGCCGTACGCGTGGCGTTCCTCGTCGACGGGTTCGACGAGTCCGGCGTACAGGTCGGGGCGCCGGGTCACGTAGAAGGGGAACAGCCGGAGCCACTCCGTGCGGGCGTCGAGGTCGAGGTCGGCGACGAGCACCACGCTCGCGTCACGGGGAGCCTCGACGAGCACACGGCCGAACGGGTCCGAGATGAACGACGAGCCGTAGAAGGTGATGTCGCCCTCGTCGGCCCACCGGTTCGGCACGACCATGAACTGTCCGGCCGTGATGCCGTTCGCCACGATCACCCGCTGCCAGATCGGTGCGGTGTCGAAGTCGGGGAAGGTCGGTTCGGAGCCGATCGCCGTCGGGTACACGAGCACCTCGGACCCGGCGAGGCCGTAGGACCGGGCCACCTCGGGGAACCACTCGTCCCAGCACGTCGGCAGTCCGAGGCGCGCGCCGAGTCCGGCGGCCTCGTACACCGGGAAGGCATCGTCGTCGGTCCCCGGGCGGAAGTACGTGTCCTCGTGGTAGCCGGCACTGATCGGGATGTGGGTCTTCCGGGTCCGGCCGACCAGGGTGCCGTCGGGCGCGACGAGGACGGCGGTGTTGTACCCGCGCGGGTCGTCGGGCTGGTCGTCGACGTCCGGTCGCTCGTACAGCGAGGCGTGCACGAACACCCCGTGCTCGATCGCCTGGGCACGGGCGAAGGTGACGGTCGGACCGTCCTGCAGCGACTCGGCGAGGTCCTTCGGGGTCCCGCTCGCCGGGGAGTCGCCCGGGTAGCGGCGCAGCGTGAGTTCGGGCAGGAACACCGCGGTGGCTCCGTGCGCTGCGGCGGTCGCGATGCCGTCGGCGAGCTGGGCCAGGTGCTCGTCCGGGTCGGGGAGCCACCGCATCTGCACGAGGGCGACGCGGAGGGACCGGCGGGGTGCGCCGGTGTCGGCGTGCAGCGGCGACGGAAGCGAGGGTGCGGTGACGACGTCCATGCCGCCATTGTTGATCACGCGGTCAATTGAAGCAAGACCCCGGCTCGGCTGTCGGATATCAGTATGCTGGTCCCGGGTTCGTGTCGTCGCCGGGACGTGGGCCCGGGCAGAGAAGAAGCCCACCACTGCAGCAACAGTGGTGGGCTTCGATTTGTCCTCCGAGTGGAGAACGAGGGACGAACTGGGTCCCGAGCCTGAAACTCGGAGCCAGTGTAACGCGCTCGTCGAGCGAGTTGCATCCCTCGGCCTGCACTTCTCGTGTCCGCCGGCGCTGACACGAAGGTGGTCCGATGTCGAACGACACCGAACCGCGTCGCGGCCGTCCGGTGCCGTGGCTGGGGATCGCGAGCTTGCTCGTGACCGTGGCCCGGTTCCTGGTCGAGCTGTGGCGCAAGGGCTGAGCCCCAGGGCACCCCGCGCATCTCGCGCGGGGTGCCCGTCGGGTGGGTCAGCTGATGATGTTGACCGCGCGCGAGATGACCAACGCCAGCAGGATGAACCCGCTGAGCGCCTGGTACGCCATGATCATCTTCGCCCGGACGGTCATCGGCATCGTGTCCGTCGGGCTGAACGCCATCATGTTCGTCATCGCCACGTAGAGGTAGTCGAGGTAGACCGGCCGCCAGTCCGCGGTCCTCGGGTCGGTCTCCTGCGGGAACTGGAAGTCCGCCTCGGCCGTCGACCACAGTTCGGGGCGCCGCCGTGCCACCGGACCCCCGCGGTCGAGCTCCCAGTAGACGAGCCCGAACATGATGATCGTGCTCACCCAGACCTGCAGTGCGGTGAGCAGCACCGCCGCACCGTCCGCGTGGCCGCCGAGCAGCTCGGTGATGGTCCGGATGACGGTGAGCTGACTGGCGACGGTGAGCAGGGCCGCCAGGGCGAACGACAGCCACCGTGACCACGTGGTCTCGCGCGTCAGACGCCGCGGGTTGAAGACGATGAGCGGCGTGAGCAGCAGGACGCCCAGGACGGGCACCACCCACGACGGGAAGAACAGCACCTCGTCGGGCAGGAACAGGCTCAGCGCCAGGTTCACCAGGACCGCGACGGCGACCGGTGCCCGGTGTTCGTGTCGCGGTCGGGTCCTCGTCGGTGTCACGGAGCGAGTGTCGCACGGGCCGACACCGAGGACAGCGGGTCGGCGAGCGAGAGCGGTTCGACCTCGGTGCCGAGCAACCGCCCGGCCGCCCGCAGCCCGGACAGCAGCGCACCGTGCACCGTCGCCGGGTCGTCGCTCCACGTGGCCTCGCCGGCGAGCTGCAGCCGGCCGGACGGGGTACCGAGCAGGTCGTGGTCGTCGGGTGACGCCCCGACGTGCAGGTACGAGTACGAGCCCCGTGAGAACGGGTCCTCGGCCCACCGGGTTATCCGGAACGCCTCGGGCCGGGGGACGGACGGGCCGAACATCTTCCGCAGCGCCGCCACCCCCTCGTCGACGACCATGGCGTCCGGCAGGGTCTCGAGCCGACGGGCTCCGGCACCACCGACCAGGGCGGCGAGCACCGGCGCACCGGTCACCCGGGACATGTCGTACCAGGAGTGCCAGTCGACGCCGGCGGACCCCTGCTGCCGGACCACCCACGAGTCGCCCCAGAACCGTGTGGGGAACTGCAGGAACACCTTGTCGTAGGTGCCCATCCCGAGCCGGTCGAGCGCTCCGGTCACCGGCGTGGACAGGGGCGGGTCGAAGACCACGTCGCCGGCCTGCAGCACCCCGAGCGGCACGGTGACGACCACCTGCGGGGCGGCGACGGTGGTTCCGTCGGCGAGCCCCACGGTCACCGAGTCGCCGGCCTGGGTCACCGACCGCACGACCGACGACAGCCGGACGTCGAGACCCTCGGCCAGCGCGCGGGCGTACTGGGCGTAGCCGCCGGGGAACACCACCTCGTCACCGGGGACGTGCTCCTCGTCGAGACCGTGCGCGTCGAGGACGGTCACGGGGGCACCGCAGAGGTCCTCGGAGCGGTGGGCCGTGTACTCGCGGACGCGTGCGGCCCGGTCGCCCTGCCACCGCAGCGAACGGAGCACGGTGTCGACGGCGGCCGCGTAGGTCGAGGGCGGGGGAGCGTGCGCGACGACGGCGTCGAGGGCCGCGTCGACGGTGTGGAGGTCCGCGACGAACGCCGACGTGTCCTCGGCGGAGAGCGCGGCGCCGGACGGGTCGTGCCAGGCGATCGGCCGGCCGTCGAACTGGAAGCTGCCGACCGTGAACTCCACGGTCTCGATGCCGAACCGGGGTGCCAGGGCCCAGAGCGGGTTGCCGTCGACCCCGTGGATCCACGAGGCGCCGAGGTCGACCGGAACCCCGAGTGACGAATCGGTCCAGGTGCGCCCGCCGATCCGGTCGCGCGCCTCGAGCACGACGACCCGCTGCCCGCCCAGTGCGAGCGCCCGGGCGGCGGCGAGCCCGGCGACCCCCGCCCCGACGACCACGACGTCGGCGTCGAGACCAGCAGCCATCAGTGCCCTCCGGTCAGCGGTGCCATCAGCCGGGCCGCCAGACTCGGCCGCCCGGTCAGTGCTTCCTCGCGGTCGGCCAGGTCGGTCGCGACGAGTCCCGCGTTCGCGCCGAGGAACCGCAGCGGCTCGGGCTCCCAGTCGGGCGATCGGTGGTTCACCCAGGGCAGTGCGGTCAGCGACGTCGACTCCCCGCGCACGAGGTCGGCGAGGGTCCGTCCGGCCAGGTTCGTCGTCGACAGGCCGTCCCCGACGTACCCGCCGGCGCTGCCGACGTGTCCGTCCCAGGTCACCGAGGCGCACCAGTCGCGCGGCACCCCGAGCGGGCCGCCCCACGTGTGGGTGACCGGGGCGTCTGCGACGACGGGGAACAGGTCGACCAGGGCCCTCCGCAGGTGCTCGAACACCCGCGGCACGCGGTCGTACCCGGGTGTGATCGAGGATCCCCAGTGGTAGCGGGCTCCGCGGCCGCCGAACGCCAGCCGGTCGTCGGCCGTGCGCTGCCCGTACACGAGCAGGTGCCGGTAGTCGGAGAACGTCTGCCCGTGCTCGAGTCCGATGCGTTCCCACGCGGACGCCGGCAGCGGGGCCGTCGCGATCATGAGCGAGTACAGCGGCAGGATCCGCCGCTTCGTCTGCTCCAGCTGGGCGCCGTACCCCTCGACCGCGATCACCACGGCGCCTGCCGTGACGGTGCCGCGCGACGTGACCACACGCCCGCGATCCCAGGACGAGACGGGCGTGTGCTCCGCGATCCGGACGCCACGGGCCTCCAGGGCGGCCGCGAGGCCACGCACCAACGCGGCGGGCTGCACGCGCGCGCAGTCCGGGGTCCACGCGACCCCCGCCGATCCGGCGGCGTCACCCGGTCGAGCGGCCCGCCACGTCATGTCGTCGCCCCATGTCGCAGAGGACGCGACCTCGTCGTGGGCGGCGCGTTCCTGCACGGCGGAGCGTGCGTACAGGACGTTCCCGCCCTTCACGTAGTCGCAGTCGATCTCGGCTTCTGACGCTGCGCGGCCGACCTCGTCGACGGTGTCACGCATCGCGGCCCGCAGTGCCAGCGCGGCGTCGCGCCCGTGCTCCTCGGCGATCGCCGAGGCGGACCGCGGGAACAGCGCCGAGCACCAGCCGCCGTTGCGACCGGACGCGCCGAAGCCGGCGATCTCGCGTTCCAGGACGACGATCTGGAGGCCCGGGTCGGCCTGGTGCAGGTACCACGCGGTCCAGAGACCCGTCAGTCCACCGCCCACGATCGCGACGTCGGCCGTCGTGTCGCCGTCGAGCGGCGGCCGGGGCGTCAGGTCGTCGCGTCCGGTGGACGCGAGCTGGTCGAGCCAGAACGAGACGCCCCGGTAGCCGCTCACGGTCAGATCTTCGTCCAGGCCTCGGACAGGACGCTCCGCAGGATCGACGTCATCTCGCGGAACTCCGGCTGCCCGATGGTCAGCGGCGGTGCGAGCTGCACGACCGGGTCACCGCGGTCGTCGGCCCGGCAGTACAGCCCCGCGTCGAACAGCGCCTTCGACAGGAACCCGCGCAGCAGCCGCTCGGACTCGTCGTCGTCGAAGGTCGTCTTGGTGGCCTTGTCCTTGACGAGCTCGATGCCGTAGAAGTAGCCGTCACCGCGGACGTCCCCGACGATCGGCAGGTCGAGCAGGGTGTCGAGCTCGGCGCGGAAGAGCGGGGCGTTCTGCTGCACGTTGGCGAGCAGTCCTTCTTCCTCGAAGATGTCGAGGTTCTCCATCGCGACGGCGGCCGACACCGGGTGCCCGCCGAACGTGTAGCCGTGGTAGAAGGTCGTGTCCCCCTTGGAGAACGGTTCGAACAGCCGGTCGCTGATGATCGTCGCGCCGATCGGGGAGTACCCGGAGGTCATCGCCTTGGCGCACGTGATCATGTCCGGCACGAAGCCGTAGGTGTCGCAGGCGAACATCGTGCCGATCCGGCCGAAGGCGCAGATGACCTCGTCCGAGACGAGCAGCACGTCGTACTCGTCGCAGATCTCGCGCACCCGCTGGAAGTACCCGGGCGGCGGAGTGAAGCAGCCGCCGGAGTTCTGCACCGGCTCGAGGAACACCGCGGCGACGGTGTCGGGGCCCTCGAACTCGATCATCTCGCGGATCCGCTCCGCCGCCCAGAAGCCGAACTGCTCCTCGGTGCCCCCGGGGAAGCCCATCTCCTCGGCGCGGTACGAGTTCGTGTTCGGCACCCGGAAGCCGCCGGGGGTCAGGGGCTCGAACATCTCCTTCATCGCCGGGATGCCGGTGATCGCCAGGGCGCCCTGCGGGGTGCCGTGGTAGGCGACCGCACGGGAGATCACCTTGTGCTTCATCGGCTTGCCCTGGAGCTTCCAGTAGTACTTCGCGAGCTTGAAGGCGGTCTCCACCGCCTCGCCGCCGCCCGTGGAGTAGAAGACCTTGTTGAGGTCACCGGGGGCGTGCTCGGCCAGCCGGTCGGCGAGCTCGATCGCCGCGGGGTGCGCGTACGACCAGATCGGGAAGAAGCTCAGCGTCTCCGCCTGCTTCGCGGCCATCTCGGCCAGGCGCTTCCGCCCGTGCCCGGCGGCGACGACGAACAGGCCGGACAGCCCGTCGATGTACTCCTTGCCGTGGCTGTCGTAGACGTGGTGGCCCTCGCCGCGCACCATGATCGGCACGTCGGCGCCGGCCTGGTTCGCACCGTGCCGGGCGAAGTGCATCCACAGGTGGTCCCGGGACTTCCGCTGCAGGTCGGCGTCGTCGACCGGTGCGAACGGGTCGTAGGAGTGGAGGCGGGCGGCCGCGCCCATCGTGGTCCGGCCTGTGGCCTCTTCGGAGATGGTCATCGCGTTCCCCAGTCGTAGAGCTGTTTGCGGAGTTGCAGGTAGACGAAGGTCTCGGTGCCGGCGACGCCCGGGATGGCCCGGATGGTGCCGTTGAGCAGTTCGATCAGGTCGTCGTCGTCCTCGCACACGACCTCGACCATCAGGTCGAAGCTGCCGGCGGTCATCACGAGGTAGTCGACCGCCGGCAGCTGCTCCAGGGCATCGGCGACGGTTCGGGTGTCGCCGCTGACCCGGATGCCGATCATCGCCTGGCGGTGGAAGCCCAGTTGCATCGGGTCGGTGACCGCGACGATCTGCATGACGCCGGTCTCGGTCAGCTTCTGCACGCGCTGCCGGACCGCCGCTTCACTGAGACCGACGGCCTTGCCGATCTCGCCGTACGGGCGGCGCCCGTCCGCCTGGAGTTGTTCGATGATCCGCTTCGAGGTGTCGTCGATCGGTCCCGGACGTCGTGGTGCTGCCGCCATGCCGGACAGCATGGCAGCGAGGTTCGGGGGGGCGCAAGGGATTCCGTTGTGAACTCCGTGTTTCGCGACGATTTCCGTTGTTACAGTTCTCCACAACCTCCGGATCCTTCTTCCGCACCGCCGGAATCCGTGTCAGTATCACCGCCATGCTGGACGCACAGAGCACGGCGACGGCGGACACCGACACCCGGGTCCTGCGGAACTTCGTCGGGGGCGCCTCCGTCGAGTCGACCGCCGACACCACGTTCGACCTGGTCGACCCGACCGACGAGCACGTCTACGGCACGTCCCCGGTGTCCACCCCCGCCGACGTCGACGCCGCCTTCGGTGCGGCCGCGACCGCGTTCGAGACCTGGCGCCGCACCACCCCCGGCGAACGGCAGCTCGCCCTGTTCCGGATCGCCGACGCGATGGAGCAGCGGGCGTCGGAGTTCGCCGACCTCGAGTCGCTCGACACCGGGAAGCCCCGCGCCACCCTGGTCGAGGACGAGATCCTGCTCTCCGTCGACCAGATCCGCTTCTTCGCCGGGGCCGCCCGGAACCTCGAGGGCCGGAGCGCGGGCGAGTACATGACCGACCACACCTCGTTCGTCCGGCGTGAACCCATCGGCGTCGTCGCCCAGGTCACCCCGTGGAACTACCCGCTCAACATGGCGGTGTGGAAGTTCGCTCCGGCGCTCGCCGCGGGGAACACCACCGTGCTCAAGCCGAGCGACACGACGCCCCTGTCGACCCTGCTGCTCGCCGAGGTCGCCGCCGAGTTCCTGCCGCCGGGGGTCCTGAACGTCGTCGTGGGGGACCGCACCACCGGCGCAGCGATGATCGACCACCCCATCCCGCAGCTCGTGTCCATCACCGGGTCCGTCCGTGCCGGCATGGAAGTCGCGCGCGCCGCCGCCGGTGACCTCAAGCGCACCCACCTGGAGCTCGGCGGCAAGGCACCCGTGATCGTGTTCGACGACGCGGACATCCCCGCGGCGGTGGCCGGCATCGTCGCCGCCGGGTTCTTCAACGCCGGACAGGACTGCACCGCCGCCACCCGGCTGCTCGTGCAGGACGGCATCCACGACGAGTTCGTGGCGGCGCTCGCCGCAGAGGCACGGCTCAACGCGAGAACCGGGTCGGACGGTTACTACGGCCCCGTCAACAACGCGAACCAGCTCGCGCACGTGCAGTCGTTCCTGGACACGCTGCCCGACCACGCGACGATCGAGCTCGGCGGCGCACGACAGGGCGACCGCGGGTACTTCCACGAGGCCACGATCGTCGCCGGTCTGCGCCAGGACGACCGGGCCGTGCAGCAGGAGATCTTCGGCCCCGTGCAGACGGTGCAGCGGTTCTCGACGGAAGAGCAGGCCCTGACGTGGGCGAACGGCGTCGAGTACGGCCTGGCGAGTTCGGTGTGGACGACCGACCACGCGCGGGCGATGCGCTTCGCCCGTGACCTGGACTTCGGCTGCGTGTGGATCAACACGCACATCCCGATCGTCGCCGAGATGCCGCACGGCGGGTTCAAGCACAGCGGGTACGGCAAGGACCTGTCCCAGTACGGCTTCGACGACTACACCCGCATCAAGCACGTCATGTCCTACATCGGCTGAGGCCGACCACCCCCTGGAGGCACCATGGCAATGACCGGAACGTTCGCCGAATCGGGAGCCGATCTCCGGCTCGACCAGATCACGAAGTCCTTCCCCGGCCACACCGCGGTGGACAGCCTCGACCTGACGGTGCCCGCCGGCTCGTTCTTCGCGTTGCTCGGTCCATCGGGCTGCGGCAAGACGACGACCCTGCGGCTCGTCGCCGGGCTCGAGGAACCCACGAGCGGCACCATCACCATCGGCGGTCAGGACGTCACCGACACGAAGCCGTACCAGCGGCCCGTCAACACGGTGTTCCAGAACTACGCGCTGTTCCCGCACATGAGCGTGCTCGACAACGTGGCGTTCGGGCTGAAGCGGCGCCGGATCCCGGACCCGATGACGAAGGCCACGGAAGCGCTGCGGCTCGTCGAGCTCGAGGGGTCGGCGTCGAAGCGCCCCGCCCAGCTGTCCGGCGGCATGCAGCAGCGTGTCGCCCTGGCCCGCGCGATCGTGAACCGGCCGGCCCTGCTGCTGCTCGACGAGCCCCTCGGCGCGCTCGACCTGAAGCTCCGCCACCAGATGCAGCTCGAGCTGAAGACGATCCAGGCCGAGGTCGGGCTCACGTTCCTGCACGTCACCCACGACCAGGAAGAGGCGATGACGATGGCGGACACCGTCGCCGTCATGAACGGCGGTCGGATCGAGCAGATGGGCAGCCCGCAGGACCTGTACGAGCTGCCGCGCACGGCGTTCGTCGCGAACTTCCTCGGCCAGTCGAACCTGCTCGAGGGTGAGGTCCGCGGCACCGATGCCGGCCTGCTCGTCGTCGCCACCGTGGCCGGCTCCATCGCGGTGCCGGCCGACCGAGCCGTCGCCACCACCGGTCGCGTCGTCGTCGGCGTCCGGCCCGAGAAGCTCAAGATCCGCACCGCCGAACCGACCCCCGAGGCCGGACGGAACATCCTCGGCCCGGGCCGGGTCGTGGACGTCTCGTTCTCCGGCGTCAGCACCCAGTACCTGGTCGACGTGCCGGGCGCCGGTCGTGTCTCGGTGTTCGCGCAGAACTCGAAGGGCGGGCCCCGGATCGCGACCGGCACCGAGGTCTGGCTCACGTGGGGCGTCGACCACGGTTTCGGTCTGGAGGCGCACCCCGCGTCCGACGCGACCGTCACCACCCAGGACGACCCGGGCCTCCAGGCCGTCCCCGCCACGGCAGGATCGCTCGCGTGACCGGCGCGGTGCCCGGTCCGGACCTGCTGCGCGGGCTGACGTCGGCCCGCGTCAGCCGACGCGGCCTGCTGGCCGGCGGCGGGGCCGCCGCGCTGGCCGCCCTGCTCACCGGTTGCAGCATCAAGGGCTCCGCCGCCGCCGGCGCCGAGGACACCGTCGACTGGGCGGCGTTCTGGAAGGACGCGAAGGCGACCGGCGCCTTGAACTTCGCGAACTGGCCGCTGTACATCGACTCCGACCACGGCAAGTCCGAGTCCCTGGCGCTGTTCAAGAAAGAGACCGGCATCGCGGTCGACTACCAGGCGGTGATCCAGGACAACGCGACCTTCTACGCGACCGTCTCACCGATCCTGCGGGCGCACGGTGCGACCGGCTACGACCTCGTCGTCATGACGAACGGGTTCGAGCTGACCCAGATGATCAAGAACGGGTTCGTGTGCGAGCTCGACCACTCGCGGCTGCCGAACTTCGCCGCGAACGCCTCGGACTCCGTGAAGGACCCCATCTACGACCCGGGCAACAAGCACTCCGTCGTGTGGCAGACCGGGTTCACCGGGCTTGCCTACAACCCGAAGTACACCGGGCGGAAGATCACCTCGCTCAAGGACCTGCAGGACCCGGCGTTCAAGGGGCGCATCGGGCTGATGAGCGACAACACCGAACTCGGGTCGCTCGGACTGCTCGCGCTCGGCATCGACCCGGAGACCTCGACGCCCGCCGACTGGCGGAAGGCCCAGGCCTGGCTGCGCGAACTGCGGCCGAGCGTCACCGGCTTCTACGACCAGAGCTACATCAACCGGTTGGAGAACGGCGACACCTGGATCACCCAGGCGTGGTCGGGCGACGTGTTCCAGGCGCAGCAGTCCGGGTTCCCCGACCTGGAGTTCGTCACGCCGGAAGAGGGGCAGATGACCTGGCACGACAACATGCTCATCCCACGGCAGGCCGAGAACCCGGTGTCGGCGCTCGAGTGGATGAACTTCTACTACACGCCGAAGATCGCCGGGATCGTCGAGGACTGGGTCAACTACGTCTGCCCGGTGCCCGCTGCCGAGGACTACGTGCGGGACGAACTCGACGACGCCACCGTGGCGGACAGCCCGCTCGTGTTCCCCTCTGCGGACGTGCTGGAGCAGTCGCACGAGTTCCGGGTGTTCGAGAACTACGACGAGTACTCGGAGTGGAACGGCATCTTCAACGCGGTGGTGCAGTCGTGAGCGCGGTCGGGGTGGCGCCGGGGCTCGGTCCCGGTGGTCCCGGTGGTTCCGGTGGTTCCGCCGGTCCGTCCGGTTCCGCGCCGGTGCGGCGGGGACGCCGTCGGAGCACACCGTTCTTCCTGGCGCTCGTCGGCACCGCGTACCTCTGTGTGTTCTTCGTCATCCCGCTGGTGTCCGGGCTGATCGTCTCGCTCATGACCGGCAACCCGGACGACGGCTACACGTTCACCTGGAACTTCGGGATCTACGGCTCGCTGTTCGTCGACCCGCAGGTGCCCTACCTGACGTTCCTGCTCCGGTCGCTCTGGTACGGCGCCGCAGCCACGATCGCCTGCATCGTCGTCGGGTACCCCGTGGCGTACTTCATCGCGTTCCGGGTGTCCCCGCGGTGGAAGAACCCGCTGCTCATGCTCGTCTTCATCAGCTTCCTGGTGTCGTTCATCATCCGGACCGACATGTGGGCGTTCGTGCTCGCGTCGCAGGGGCCGGTCGTCACGACGCTGCAGGCGCTCGGGCTGGCCGGCAAGGACTTCCACATCCTCGGCACCGGCGGCGCGGTGATCTTCGGTGACGCCTACAACGACCTGGCCTTCATGGTCCTGCCGATCTACGCCGCCCTCGAGCGCATCGACCCACGACTCGGCGAGGCCGCAAACGACCTGTACGCCGGCAAGTTCCGGGCGTTCTGGCACACCACGCTGCCGCTGTCCCGCTCGGGCATCTTCGCCGGGGTGCTGCTCGTCTTCATCGACAGCGTCGGCGACCCGGTGAACTCGGCCCTGCTCGGCGGCACGAACACGTACACGATCGGTCAGGCGATCCAGGACGCCTACTCGGGCAACCAGCAGTACAACGTCGCCGCGGCCCTGTCGACCGTGCTCATGGTCGTGCTCGGCATCATCCTGTTCATCTACGCCCGCGTCTCCGGCACCGACGACCTCGAGGACCTCGTATGACCGCCGTCGCACCGTCCCGATCCGCCGCCGCTCCGGCCTCGCCCGTGACCGGCTCGGTCGCTGGCCGCCCGCGTCGTCACGGGGTGAACCGCCGTGGGCCCTGGCTCGCCATCGTGTACTGGGTGACGATCGCGATCACCCTGGTGCCGATCGTGTACATGATCGTGTACTCGTTCAACGACGCCCCCACCAACCGGCTGTCGTTCGCCTGGAACGGTTTTACGACCTACTGGTACGCGAACCTGGTGAACGTGTCCGGGCTCGGGGCGGCGTTCGTCACCTCGGTGCTCGTCGCGTTCCTCGCCGCGATCATCTCCGTCGCGATCGGGTTGCCCCTTGCGCTGGCCCTGGAGCGGTACCGGTTCCCGGGTCGCGGCGTCGTGAACACCGTCGTGTTCGCCGACATCGCGGCGCCGTCGATCGTCGTCGGTTCCGCGTCGCTCTCGTTCTTCCTGTCGGTGGGGCTCGGCACCGGGTTCCTGACCGTGCTCATCACGCACGTGGCGTTCGACGTCGCCTACGTGGTCGTGGTGCTGCGGGCCCGGATCGCGGGGACCTCGCGGGCACTCGAAGAGGCCGCAGGTGACCTCGGGGCGACACCGTTCCAGGCCTTCCGGCTCGTCACCCTGCCGCTGCTGGCGCCGGGGATGCTCGCCGCCGGGCTGCTGGCGCTCGCCATGTCGATCGACGACTACGTGATCACCTCGTTCGTCGCCGGGCCCGCGGTCACCTTCCCGCTGTTCGTCTACGGCGCCGCGAAGGCCGGGATGCCGCCGCAGGTGCTGTGCTTCGGGACGCTCGTGTTCGCGGTGGGGCTGCTCGTCGCGCTGCTGAACGGGGCGCTGAACCGGCGGTTGGCCCGGACCCGCGGCTGAGCCATCGTCCCTGAACGTGCCGCACCGATCGCGGTCGGTGCGGCACGTCCTTGTCTCAGTCCTTCCGGGCCAGGTCGACCAGGAGCCTGGTGAGGTTCACGAGCAAGCCCGCGACCCCCAGCCAGAACACCCGACGCCTGGGCTTGGGATCGGTGTCGTTCGACATCGAGACCACCTCCGGTGTCAGCGCCGGCGGACACGAGGAGCGGTGGACCGGGATGGGCGTGCAATCGAGCCGGAGCTCGATTACACTGGACCAGAGCGTTACGACTCGGGAACGGCTGTTGCCCGTCCCGGCTTTCCACTCGGAGAGCAACTCGAAGCCCATCACCGTCCTACCGGTGGTGGGCTTCATCGTTGCCCTGGGGTCGCTTTCCGGCGGAGATGCGACCCGTACGGCAAGCATATGTGGTATTTCAGACGTCCACCGTGATCAGGGGGCGGTGTCGGCGAGCTGGGGGCCGAGTGCCCGGCGTCGGGCCTGCAACACGGGGTTGACGGTCGCGACGAGCATGATCACCAGGCCGATCGCGATCACGAACGGCACCGGCCGGAGTGGGTCGGTCCAGCTCGTCAGGGCGGTGGGGATGCTCGCGAGTGCGAACGGCAGGGCGATGAGCACCGAGGTCAGGACGAGGGCGACGGCCTCGAGGACGGCCCCGACGAGTGCGGTCCGGAACGTCCCGCCAGCGACGACGAGCAGGGCCACATCGCGCCGCCGACCCGACGTGGTCATCACGACGGTCGCGGCCCCGGTGAACAGGACGATCAGGACCGGCCCGCCGAAGATCGCCAGGCCGCCGAGGTAGTACGCCGGGGAGTCCCAGACGCCGGCAAGACCGGTGAGTGCGGCGAGCATCACGGCCAGGGCGAGCAGTGCGATCGCCGCGTGGCTCCGTGCAGCGTGGAAGCGCAGTGACTCGCGGGCGAGGAACCAGGGGGCCGTCGACGCGGGCACTGCGGCGGTCCACGCCGAGACCAGCCGGCGGCACAGCCACGGTGCCGATGTGACGACCAGGCCCATCGCCGGGACGAGGGAGAGCATCGACATCCCGCGCTCCCCGAAGAGGGTGGCGGCGTACATCGCGACGGCGAGGACGCCGAGGGACCACGCGGTGACGAGGCGGGCGCGGCCGGGGGACGTCGGCTCGATCTCGGGCTCCCGGACGGCGAGGAGCGCGGGGGTCTTCGCGGCCGCACGTGCCGCCCCGAGGGCGCTCAGCAGGACCACGAGGACGAACACCGCGAACGCGATCACGGTCTCGACGAGACCGAGTCGTGCGTCGAGCGCCGGTGTGCCGGGGTTCCGCGTGGGGGCCGACAGGAACGCCATCAGCGCACCGAGCACGGGCGGCATCAGTGCGAGGGCCGTGGCGAACGCGATGCAGGAGAGCGCGGCGACCTGGGCGAGCACCACGCGCTCGACCGACCCGGGGCCGATGCCGGCCAACTGCCAGAGTGCGTGGTCCCGGCGCTGGGTCCGGATCGAGAAGCTGACGAGCACGTTGAGGGCACCGATCACCACGATCGCGTTCATCGCCCCGAACACCAGCGCGTGGTTGCGGAGTCCGGCTGCGTCGACGGGGTCGCTGATCGCAGCTGCGGTCGAGACGTCACCCGCGCAGACCAGGGCGACGACGGCGGCGAGGACCATCACGACGAAGGACGCGGTCCACAGACGCCAGGACCGTGCCACCTCGGAGAGGACGAGTCGGGTGATCACCGGGACACCGCCCGCAGCACGTCGGACGCGGTCGGTGCGACGAGTTCGCGGTGCAGGCGGCTGTCGCGCAGGACGAGCACCCGGTCACCGCGCGCCGCCGCCTCGAGGTCGTGCGTGACCATCACCACGGAGCGTGATCCGGTGGCAGCGCCCTGCAGGAGATCGAGCACTCGCGCGCCGGACTCGGAGTCGAGGGCACCGGTCGGCTCGTCCGCGAACACCACGTCGGGGGCCGTGGCGATCGTGCGGGCGATCGCAACCCGCTGCTGCTGCCCGCCGGAGAGCTGCCCTGGTCGCTGGCGGGCCACGTCGGACAGGCCGACCGCGGCGAGTGCGTCGCGGACGGCGGCCCGGTCGACCGATCCGGATGCCAGACGCAGCGGCAGGGCGACGTTGTCGAACGCCGTCAGCGCCGGGATGAGGTTGTACGACTGGAACACGAATCCGAGGTGGTCGCGACGGAACCGTGCGAGGGCGTCCCCGCGGAGCGTCGCCAGGTCGGTGCCGTCGATGCGGACCGAGCCGGATGTGGGGGAGTCCAGTCCGGACAGGCACTGCAGCAGGGTGGACTTGCCCGACCCGCTGGGTCCGACGATGGTCACGAACTCCCCACGGGGGACGGACACCGTGATGTCGTCGAGGACGATGGCTTCCCGTTCGCCGGGGCCGCGGAACGCCCGGCACAGCCCGACGGCGGAGATGAGAAAGGTCATCGAGCCAATATATGACATATGTTACGAGCGTGAGTCGGGCGGAGCGGCGGCGGACACGCCACAGGGCACACGCGTAGGTTCCAGCCATGAGTGCAGAGCTGACGCTCGGCGCCGAGGAAGAGCTGCACCTCATCGACCTCGAGTCCGGCCGACTTTCCGCGAAGGCCCCGCGCCTTCTGCCCAAACTGCCCACCGACCGCTTCGGCGCCGAGCTGCAGCGCACGACGATCGAGACGAACACCCCGGTGGTGCGGACCCTCGACGACCTGCGGCGGGTGATCGTCGACCTGCGCAGTGAGCTCAGCGCCGCGATCGCTCCGGCCGGGGTCACCATCGCCGCCGTCGGCACCGCGCCGAGGTCGGAGTACGCCGACTTCGAACTGAGCTCCGGCGGTCGGTACGGCCGGATGCAGGAGCAGTACCGGATGCTCGTCGACGAACAGCTCATCTGCGGCCTGCAGGTGCACGTCGGGGTGAGCGACCGCGACCTGGCGGTGCTGATCGCCCAGCGGGTGGCGCCGGTGCTCCCGGTGCTGCTCGCCCTGAGCGCGTCGAGTCCGTTCTGGAACGGGCAGGACACCGGGTACGCCTCGTTCCGGAGCATCATCTGGCAGCGGTGGCCGTCGGCCGGCAGCTTCGGCCCGGTGGAGGACGCCGCCGAGTACGACCGGGTGCTCGACGACCTGATCGCCTCGGGTGTGATCGCCGACAAGAAGATGGCCTACTTCGACGTGCGGCCGTCGTCGCACGCGCCGACGCTCGAGCTCCGGGTCTGCGACGCGACGCCGGTGGTGGACGACGCCGTGCTCATCGCCGGACTCTTCCGCGCCGCGGTGCGCAAGGCCGAGAAGTCGGTCGTGTCCGGCGCCGAGTGGCACCCGCGCAGTGAACCCCTGCACCGTGCAGCGATGTGGCAGGCCGCCCGCTCCGGGTTGAGCGGGGAACTCGTCGGCCTCGGGCAGCACCCCGAACGGCTGCCTGCAGAGGTCGCGGTGCGCCAGCTCGTGTCCCGCCTGCGCCCCGAGCTCGAGGAGCTCGGCGACTGGGGCACGGTGACGGAGCTCCTCGACGCGACCCTCGCCCGCGGCAACTCCACCGACCGGCAGCGCACCGCCTACGCCGAGCGCGGGGAGATGGACGACGTCGTCGCCCTGGTGGTGGAGGACACCGCGGGGCTCCCGTCCGGACGCGACGAGGACCCGGTGGTCCCGATCCCCGGGTACCGCGTCCGCGCCGGCGACGAGGCGGTCGGCCCCGGGGCACGCCCCCGTCCGGCGTTCCGTGACCTGGCGGCGTTCTTCGACGGGTGGGACGCCGAGACCGCGATCGAGCGCTGCACCGCCCGCGACGTCTGGACCCGCGAGCACCACGTCGGCTTCGTGGTGGACGGCGGTGCGCAGGCGTTCGGCTGCGACCTGGTGCCCCGGACGATCAGCGCGTACGAGTGGTCGCAGCTCGAGCGTGGCCTGGGGCAGCGTGCCCGCGCGATCGAGCTGTTCCTGCGTGACGCGTACGGCGACCGGCGGATCGTGGCCGACGGCGTGCTGGACGCGGACCACTTCGTCGGCGCGAAGGGCTGGGACCCGGACGCCACCCGGTTGCCGGCGACCGCGGTCCGTGCGCCGGTGCTCGGGTTCGACCTGGTGCGCAACGAGTTCGGCGGCTGGCGGGTGCTCGAGGACAACGTCCGCTCGCCCTCGGGCGTCGCGTACGGCATCGCTCTGCGCGAGCTGATGGACGACGTCGTGCCGGACGCCCCGCGGCCGGCGCACCTGCGCGACCCGCACGGCGTGATCGACCGGCTGCGCCGGACCCTCTGCGCGAACACCACCGCGGTGACGGGCGCGACCGATCCCGTGATCGCACTGGTCAGCGACGGCCCCGCCGCCGGCGCGTGGTTCGAGCACCGCAGGCTGGCTGACGGTGCCGGGTTGCGCCTCCTGTCCGCGTCGGACCTGGACGTCCGTGACGGACGCGTGGTCGACGTGACGACGGGTGACGTGCTCGACGGGCTGTACCTGCGGATCGACCGCGACGTCAGTGCGCTGACCGCGGAGCACGCTCCCGACCTGGGTGCGCGGATAATCGACGCGGCGGAGGCAGGACGCGTTTACCTGGCGAACGCGCCGGGCAACGCGCTGGTCGACGACAAGGCGATGTACGTCACCGTGCCGGACCTGATCTGGTACTACCTGGACGAGAAACCCCTGCTGGCATCGGTGCCGACGTACCGCACGAGCATCGAGGTCGAACGGCTGTCGGTCCTGGACCGCGTCGGGGAACTCGTCACGAAGCCGGTCGACGGTGAGGGCGGCCGCGGGGTCCTGATCGGACCGAGCGCGAGCGCCCCCGAGGTCGCGGAACGACGGCGCGAGATCGCCGCTGACCCCGCCGGATGGGTGGGGCAGGAGGTGGTGCAGCTGTCCTCGCACCCGACGATCGGACCCGCCGGTCTCGACCCTCGGCACGTGGACCTGCGGGCCTTCGTGTACGCGACGGGGACCGGACCGGACGACGTGCACCTGGCCGACGTGGCCCTGACGCGCGTCGCGCCCGAGGGCAGCATGGTCGTCAACTCGTCGCAGGGCGGCGGCGCGAAGGACACGTGGATCGTCGGGAACGCCCCGGCGGACACCGACTCCGCCCCGGCGGACACCGAGGGAGAGCGCTGATGTGTGGACTCGCGGGTGAGATCCGGTTCGACGGCCGAGCGCCGGACGTCGGGGCGGTCGCCCGGATGACCGGCTGCATGACGCACCGCGGCCCGGACGGCGACGGCCTGTGGGCTCGCGGACCGGTCGCGCTCGGGCACCGACGGCTGTCCATTGTCGACCTGTCCACCGCGGGCGCGCAGCCGATGGTGCTGGCCGAGGCCGGGCTGACGATCGCCTACAACGGGATGGTCTACAACTACCGGCAGCTCCGCGACGAGCTGCACGGCAAGGGGCACCGGTTCGCGTCGACGTCGGACACCGAGGTCATCGCCCTGGCGTACGCCGAGTGGGGCACCGCGTTCGTCGACCACCTGATCGGGATGTTCGCCATCGCCATCTGGGAGCACGGCAGCGGCCGGCTGGTGCTGGCGCGGGACCGGCTCGGTATCAAGCCGCTCTACGTCGCGCCCGTCCCGGGCGGCCTCCGGTTCGCGAGCTCCCTGCCGGCGATCCTGGCCGGCGACGCCGGCAGCGGAGGCAACGGCAGCACGAGCGGCAGCGGCGGCACGAGCGCCGGCGGCGGCACGGGCGCTGGCGGCGTCGACACGTCCATCGACCCCGTCGCCTTCGCCTCGTACATGAGCTTCCACTCGATCGTCCCCGCACCCCGCACGATCCTGGCCGGCGTCGGCAAGCTCCCGCCCGCGACAGTCCGGGTGATCGACCCCGACGGCACCGCGCACGACACCGTCTACTGGGAGCCCCGTTTCGAGCGTGACCCCGCCAGGGCCGACTGGTCCGAGCGGGACTGGGAGCAGGCGTTCATCGGCTCGCTCCGCACCGCCGTCGAGCGCCGGATGGTCGCCGACGTGCCGGTCGGGGTGCTGCTCTCCGGTGGGATCGACTCCTCGCTCGTGGTCGGGCTGCTCGCCGAGGCAGGGCAGCAGGACCTCGCCACGTTCAGCATCGGGTTCGAGGCGGCGGGCGGTGAGTCCGGCGACGAGTTCGAGTACTCGGACCAGGTCGCGGAGCACTTCGGCACCGACCACCACCGCATCCACATCCCGTCGTCGCGCCTGCTCGACGGCATCGACGGTGCGGTCGCCGCGATGAGCGAGCCGATGGTCAGCCACGACTGCGTCGCGTTCTACCTGCTGTCGCAGGAGGTCTCGCAGCACGTCAAGGTCGTGCAGTCCGGCCAGGGTGCCGACGAGGTGCTCGCCGGCTACGACTGGTACCCGCCGCTCGCCGACGTCCCCCGCGACCAGGCCGCCGAGGCCTACCGTTCCGTGTTCATGGACCGCCGCTGGCCGGCACTGCAGGGGCTGCTCGGGGAGCGGTGGAAGAGCGACGACGACACCCCGTCGGCGTTCGTCGACCGCGAGTTCGCGCGTTCCGGAGCGGAGACGAGCGTCGACGCCGCGCTCCGCAGCGACACCACGATCATGCTCGTCGACGACCCGGTGAAGCGCGTCGACAACATGACGATGGCGTGGGGGCTCGAGGCCCGCGTGCCGTTCCTGGACCACGAGTTCGTCGAGCTCGCCGGTGCGATCCCACCCGGGCTCAAGCTGTCGGACGGCGGCAAGGGCGTCATGAAGCGAGCGTCCCGCGGCATCGTCCCCGACAGCGTCATCGACCGCAGCAAGGGGTCGTTCCCGGTGCCCGCGATCCGCCAGCTCGAGGGTCCGTACCTGGAGCGCGTCCGTGACGCGCTGCACGCACCCGAGGCGCGGGAGCGCGGGCTCTTCGACCCGGGTACGGTCGAGCGGATGCTCCAGGACCCGAACAGCACGCGGACCGAGATCGGCGCGAACGCGCTCTGGCAGCTCGGCCTGATCGAGATGTGGTTGCAGCAGCAGGGGGTGCGGTGATGCAGCCGGGAGGCGCGGCGAGCGTCGCGGCGTCGGCCGACGTCCGCCCCTCGGTCACCACCAGGGCCGCGGCCGACCTGGGTGAGCGGCTCGCCGCCGCCTGGGGGTCGTGGGGCCCCACCATGACCCGGAACGCCCGGCGCGTGGCGTTCGTCTCCGACCGGCACGGCACCCCCGAGGTGTTCGTGCAGGACGTCGTCGTCGACGGCGAGGTGCCCGAACCCGTCCGGATCGCGCTGTCCGACGACCCGGTGATCCGGGTGTCGTGGTCGTCCGACGGGGAGTGGCTCGCCGTGGCCATCGCGACCGACGGCGGCGTGAAGCAGCAGGTCTGGGTGGTGCGGCCGGACGGCTCCGACGCCGCGCAGATCGCCGGCTCGCGGTACCAGCACGCCGAACTCGGACCGTGGAGCCGCAGCGGGCACCGGGTCGTCATCACGCTGCCCTCGACCGAGCCCGAGCAGCCGGCCCGTGCGTACCTGGTCGACCCGGTCACCGGGGACCGCGACGACCTGGCCGTCGGGGAACTCATCCACATCCTCGACCTGTCGGTGGAGGAACGGCTCGTCGTGCTGAGCGACGGGCAGCGCGGTCAGGAGTTCGTCGTCGTGGTCGACCGGCTGACCGACGAGAGCCACGCCCTGTTCGCCGACGACCCCGACGGGTCCGCCGAGATCGCGTTCCTCCGGCCCTCGCCCGCGAGCGAGACCAGCCCGCTCGTCGCCTACGTCGCCACCGAGGCCGGACTGCCCCGCCGCGGACTCGTCGCGCAGCCGGTCGGGCCGCACGGCTGGCGCGGCACACCGCGGCGGATCGTCGAGCGCGACGACGCCGAGCTCGAGTACCTGGACGCCGACGACGCCGGCCGTACCCTGCTGCTCGTCTGGAACGTCGACGGTCGCAGCGAACTCGACCTCATCAACACGCACGACGCCTCGCGCACCCCCGTGCCGGACCTGCCCGGGTACGTCGTGACCGACCCCGTGCTCAGCCGTGACGGCCGGAGCGTGCTGCTCGCCGTCGAGGGACCGACCCGGCCGCGCGAACTGTGGCGGCTCGACACGAACGCGCTGACCTGGAGCCGGGTCACCGACGTGCCGGTGCTGCCGGACGTGCAGCTGGTCGAGCCGACGCTCGAGCGGTTCGCCGCCCGCGACGGACTGGAGCTGACCGGGTGGCTGTACCGGGCCGTGGAGCCGACCGCGTCGGGGACGGGAGCCGACGTCGGAACGCATGTCGTGCCTCCCGGCCGCGCAGCGCTCGTCCACCTGCACGGCGGACCGGAGTCGCAGGAACGACCCACGTTCTCGCCGCAGCACCAGGCGCTCGCCGCCGCCGGGGTGACCGTGTTCGCGCCGAACATCCGCGGGTCCTCCGGGTACGGCCACGAGTTCGTGCACGCCGACGACCTGGCGCTGCGGTGGAACGCGCTCGCCGACGTCGTGGACTGCGCGCGGTTCCTGGTGACCAACGGGTACGCCGAGCGTTCCCGCGTCGCCGTCGAGGGGCGCTCGTACGGCGGGTACGCGACCCTCGCGTCGTTGGCGTTCACACCCGAGGTGTTCGCGGCCGGGGTCGCGGTGTGCGGGATGAGCGACTTCGCGACCTTCTACCGGGACACCGAACCGTGGATCGCGGCCGCTGCCGCGACGAAGTACGGCCACCCTGTCGAGGACGAAGCCCTGCTCGAGGCACTGTCACCGATGCGGGCGATCGACGACGTCACGGCGCCGTTGCTCGTCGTGCACGGGGAGCTCGACACGAACGTGCCCATCGGTGAGGCGCACCAGGTCGTCACGGCGCTGCGGGAGCGGTCGCACGACGTGGAGTACCTGGAGCTCGAGGGTGAGGGGCACGAGTACCGGCGGGCGTCGTCGCAGGCGCTGCTCGTGCGGCGGATGGTCGAGTTCGTGGCGGCGCGGCTGGGGTGAGGCGGGGCGGGGTGCTCGGCCTGGTGCGAGGTTCCGTACTCCGTGCGGCGCACGTGCCCCCGCACCGAGCACGGAACCTCGCACGGGCCGTGGGCCCCCTCGCACCGTGCGAGCCGCGGCACGGCGTCACCGGGTGCAACGATGCGCCGGCGGCGCTCGCCGCGGGCGGAGAATGGTGGGATGACGACGACTGCGCCGACCTCGACCGCGCTGCCCCGACCCGGAGAGGTCCTCGTGGCCTCGGCAGCGGACGTCGAACTGGTCGTCCACCGTGCCACGAACCACTACGCCTCCGGTGTCGTCGCGGACACCGCCGGGTGGGCGGACGGCGATCGACGGCGGATCGAGGACCTCGGGTTCCGCGGCGGAGACTCCCGCGGCGAGGCGCTCCGGACGCTCGACCTGACGATCGCCGACGACGGCACCCCGACACGCATGCTCGACGCACCCGCCATGGCCGCGCTGAACAGCCACCATGCGCGGTTCGCCGAGCGGCGCGGCGACGTCGTCCGCTACCAGACCGACGTGTCGGTGTGGACGGGGATCCCCGCGCAGCCCACCGCGCAGGACTGGGAGGACGTCCGGGCGCTGCTCGGGTCGGGCGGGATGCTCGGCGTCGGTGCGGCTGCCGTCCTGCCCGAGGGGTGGGAACTCGTCGAGGGTGCCGGCGGCGTGCAGTTGACCGGTGAGGCGATCGAGGGTGCACCGGACGACGAAGCCGTCGTGCTGACGCCCGACGACGTGCAGGAGATGACCGCCCTGGTGGAGCGGACGAAGCCGGGGCCGTTCCTGCCGCGGACGATCGAGCTCGGCACGTACCTGGGCATCCGGCGGGACGGGCGGCTCGTCGCCATGGCGGGGGAGCGCCTGCACCCGCCGGGTGGACCGAGATCAGCGCGGTGTGCACGGACGAGGCGTACCGGGGGCAGGGGTTCGGGCGGCGGCTCGTGCTCGCCGTCGCGCACGGGATCCGGGAGCGTGGGGAGACCCCTCTGATGCACGCGGCCGCCGGGAACACCGGGGCGATCGGGCTGTACCAGCACCTCGGCTTCCGACTGCGGGACCGTGGGGCGCCGCGGTTCGTGCGGGTGCCGTGAGCTGCGTTCCGGTCTGACGGGTCAGAACGCGGCGAGGGCGCGGTGGAGCATGTCGTGGCCCTGGGCCTCGAAGCCCTCGTCGCCGACCGCGTATGCCCAGGTCGCGGTGCCCACTGCTTCGCGGAGTTGGAGCCAGCGCCACGCGTCCGGAGTGCGCGGATCGTCGCCGTACCCGTCGAAGAACGCCTCCTCGAGGGCGGGATCGTGCTGCCAGTGGAGCACCGCGAGGCGGGTGAGGTCGAAGGACGCGGGGCGCCAGCCGAACCGGCCGAAGTCGATGACGCGCAGCCTGCGGTCGTGGTCGTTGCGGTCGTCGCGGGCGTCGTCGTCCACGATCCAGTTGCGCGGGTGGAAGTCGCCGTGGGTCGGGACGAGGGACTGCGTCGTGTGGTCGGTCGGGAGTGCGCGCAGTGCCGCTCGTGCCCGGGCGACCACTTCGTCCGGGATCCGGTGCGGGGCGTCGAGCGCCGCCAGTGCCTTCGCCTGCTCGTGCTGCAGGAACGTCGGGTCGTGGCGGGTGTCCTGGTCGTGCAGCCGTCGGAGCACTGCCCCGGCCTGACGGTGGACGTCGGTGTCGTGCTCGTCCGGGGTCCCGAGGGCGAGGTGCCCGGGGACGCGTTCCAGCACGAGGACGCGGTGCTCCTCGTTCGCGGCGACGAGGGCACCGGCGTCCCCGCTGGCTCGGAGTGCAGCGGTGGCGGTGCGGTGAGCGTCGAGCTCGCGGGGGAAGTGCGTGTTGGTCGGGCCGGAGGCCTTCACGGTGAAGCCGTCGTCGCCAGCGCGGACGTGCAGGACCTTCGTGTCGAGGAGCCCCCAGGAGTCATCGGCCACGATGACGGCATCGGGGAGTGTCTGCTGCACGAACGCGATCTGCTCGTCGTCGAGTCCGGTGTCCCCCCAGTGCATGGCGGCACGTTACCGTCCTGCTCCGACCACTGGAACCCCTCGACCACGTCTCGGCCGCCGATCCGCTGCCACCGCATGTTGACGTTCCGCGTGCCGGTTCGTCCTACGCTGGCGGTGTGGACGAGTGGTGGGATCTTGTTGACGCGGCCGGGGCGCCGATGGGTGGGACGTTCCGGGACGGTGACGCGGGTTGGCCGGGTGGGGCGTTCCATCTGGTGGTCACGGTGTGCGTCTACCGAGCCGACGGAACCGTCCTGCTCACGCAGCGGGCTCCGACGAAGGAGTTCGCCTTCGGGTGGGAGTTCCCCGGTGGGAGCGCGTTGGCAGGCGAGACTGGTCCTGCAGCTGCGTGCCGAGAGCTGCTCGAGGAGACTAACGTCACAGTCGAGCCCGAAACTCTGCGCCGCGTCGGCCGCTTCACCGAGGACACGGCGCTCGTGGACCTCTTCGTCGTGCAGGAGCCGAGTGGTTCAGCGGTGCTAGCGGATCCGACCGAGGTGATGGATTGGCGCTGGGTCTCCCTGTCGGAGGTGACAGCGCTTCGCCAGAGTGGGGTGATGGCAGAACCATGGGGACCGCGGCTGGATGCGCTGTGGCCAGCGGCGACGGCATCGATCCTCGCCGCCCGCATGGCACTCTGATGACATCCGAGAGACGGACCAGAACAGGAGCCCGATGGCGTCCCGCATCCAACGCGCACCGCTCGGCGACCGCGGCGCGCTGTGGAACCTCGTCCTCATCTGGGTCGTCATCGTCGTCGGGCTGCTCGCCGCGATCGGCTGCGTCGGCTACATCCTGAACGAGAGCCTCATCTCGTACAGCACTTGCGCCGCCCGCACCGTTTCCTGCGGGGATGCCGGCTGGTACAGCAGCATGGGCCTCACCTTCTTCGGCGGTTTCGCGGCAGTCATCACCGGCGGAGCGTTCGGCCTCCGCCGCCACCACCGCGCCGGCGGCGTCTGGTACCCGCTCGCCGGCCTCGGCGGCGCGCTCCTGCTGACCGCGCTCGCCGTCGTCATCCTCAAGGCGGCGACGAACACGTAGATCGCCGCACCTTGCCGTCGCGGCAGTCGGGATCGGACGGCCGTAGTCCCCGTTTCAGTGAGCCATCGACACTGCTATCCGATGGTGACCTGCCTGCTGTACGACGGCATGCCCTTGCCTGCTGCGTTCACCGGGGTGACGGAGACCATGTTGCTCCCGGCGGACAACCCTGTGAGCGTCAGAGGGCTCGACGTTCCAGTCACACTGTCTCGGTAATCGGAGAGGATGTAGCTCGTGATGGGCAGGCCCCCATCACTTGCTGGCGCGTCGAACGACACGGTGACGGAACCGGGCCCGGTCGTCGTCCCGGTGATGGTGGGACGCCCTGGAGCCATCACGGTCATCGGCGCGGTCCCGAAGGACGTCGTTCCCGCCTTGCTGACGTTTCCCGTTGCGTCTACGGCGAACACCGCGATGGTGTACCGCTGGCCGGTCGGGAGCCGCGGCACCGCCGCGGAAGCGCCGGTGACCACCAGCGGCACACCGCTCTGGACGGTCGCGCCAGCACCGTCGCCCTGCACGAGACGAGCGACGACCGACGTTGCGTCCTTCGATGTGGACGACGTCCACTTCACCTTCGTCGGTGTTGCTGAACCGACCCGGATCCCGGTCGGGGCTGCCGGTGCCGTGACGTCGGACCGTGCTTGCCACTGCAGCGTGCCGTGCTGTGCGATCTTGTCGACGCAGTACTGCGTGAACGACATGTCGACCGTGTCCGGCAACCCGCTGACGGGGTCGAGCTTGAACTGCTTCACCGTCATCGTGCCGTTGGTGTCGCATCCGTACCCGTCGACGGTTGTGACGATCGAGTACTTCCCACTGATCGTCGTCTTCGTCGTACCGAGGGGAAACACCTTGCCGTACGGGCCTTCGAGGCGGACGCTGACGATGCCGCCGCTGCCGTCGAGGTCATCCGCCTTGAACCACCAAGCGAGTGCGCTGTACGAGATCGACATCGCCGTTGAGCCGGAGGTTGCCTTCGTCGTCTTGCCCTTGTTGACCATGTCCTTCCCGGAGGAGGTGATCATCGTCTTCCCGAGGAACGCCGAACCGGTCAACGCCACCGTCTGCGTTGCTCCGCCGACCGGCACGTTCACCACAGCGGTGGCGGGACCAGCGGTCCTCGGTCGGAAGTTGATGTTGAACGTGCAGGTCGCGTCGGCTGCGAGGGTGGCTTCGCAGGTGCTGTTGCTGACCGAGAACGACCTCGCGTTCACCCCCGTGACAGCCGGCTTCCCCATAGTGACCGGTGCTGCGCCGGTGTTGTGCACAGTCTCGACCTGGGTTGTCTTCGGCAACCCGATGAACGTCTTCGTGAACACGACGTTCCGTGCGCCCAGGATCACAGAGCCGGCAGCGTCCTCGCCGAACCGGAATTCGCCGACGCCCGGGACGACCGCGTCGAACCTGGTGATCTGACCGTTCGTCGGGTCGGACGCGAGGTCGAGGATCGAGAACTCGCCGTAGATGTACGTTCCGTCGATCTCGAGCGTCGGCTGCTTCTCGCTGTGCGGGTGGTTGCCGTCGAGCCAGTAAACCCCCGTCGTCAGTGGCTTCCCTTCTGGAGGGCTCAGCGTGAACGAACCGCGACCCGTGCCGGTCGTGCGAGCGTTGATCCCTCGAGTGGTGTCGGCGTCGGTCAGGACGACGCTGTCCCCGTCAGCGAACTCGGGTTCGCCCTTCGTCTGGTACCACGGGGACAAGATCTGCAAGACGCCCCCGCTCGCCGTGGCAGCGTTCGCCTCCGACGTGCCGACGGTGGTGAAGAGTCCTGCGGTGAGAAGTGCAACAGCACCGATGGCTGCTGAGCGGGCGATGCGCCGCATTGCGTAGTCCGTTCTGTCCCGGAGCACGCTCCCGGGTAGAGCGGCAAATGAACATTACTCCGCACTCAGGCAGGTACGCGCCGTGAGGCGACGGCATACCGCCTCCCCCTACCGCCAGCTTTCCGCCGCGCTGCTCGACCTGCACTTGTGCGCGCTGCTTCGACGTTCAACAGGGCGGTCCGGCATCGAGTTGAGCGCGGGGCCGGTGGTCGGCCCCATCGCCTTCTTCTTCTGCCGTGAGGTACGCGGTGATGTCGAGGGGGTGAGTCCGCGCCGCCGGACCTTTTGCCACAGTTCGACGCTGGCCCGTCCTCGTCCGGAACGGTCGTCCCTCGCGGACAAGGCACCTCGCGCCCCTGCTCCACGCAGCCGAGCGTCCGGTAGCCGATTCTCAAGCGGGCAGACTTTGCGATGCCTGACGTCAGCGTTGAGCAGCGATGGACTGTGCGCCGTCGACGAATGCCGTGATGCGCTCCGAGAAGCGGCTAGCTTCCCAGGATGTGCACGGCGGTGGGTGCCAGGTCGGTGATGACGCAGAACGCCACGTCTGGGCGGCGGTAGAACCGGGCCGTTGATAGCGGCAGGATCGCGATGCCGGCACCGCCGGCGACGAGTTCCAGCTTCTCCTCAACGGTTCGTGACCTGCGCTGGGTAGCGCCTTCGAGCGCACGCCGAACGGGCGTAGCGGTGGACCATTCGGGCACGGCTGCCGGGTCCTGCAGGACGAGGCCACCCTTGGGAATATTGAAACCTCCAAGAGCCACAGCGACCCACGTTCAAGCACGCCAGCCGTAGCGTGAAGCCGTGGACGATATCCGATCTGACAGCTACCCGTTGCATCCAGCCTTCGACCCCGACCTCGCGGCGTGGCTCACTTCGCTGGAGGAACTCACCTCATCCGAGTTCACAATCCGGCAGGCAACAGCAGATTCCGGGGACGCTCGTTGGATGAAATATCTGCAGGGCGCCTGCGAACGAATCACGGTCCAATCAGCAGCCAGCAACGACAAAACGATCGCTGCCCAGCGGGTGCTCTTCGCGATGATCGAGGAGACAGCTGTCGGGTTCTGCGTGTCGATGTCCGGAACCACCGGATTGGATCCGGTATTCGTCCAGCTCGTGGGGGTGGTGGGGGCAGTACGTGGACGTGGCATCGGCACTGCACTGATGAACGCCGTGGCAGAGCAGACCAGGTGCCGGACGATTGCCTTCGCCACCCAGGACGACAATCTGGCAGCGCGACGCATGAGCGAGCGTTTTGCAGCATCGATCGGCGCTGAGCTCCGACGAGTGAACCTCGGCACGTACAAGGACGAGAGCCTCGGGATCCGACGCGGTCTCGGCTACCGTGCCTGGACGATTGAGCGGCCTCACCCAACTGCAGACAGCGTGACAACGAGCATGGGTTAGGCGCCCGGTCCAGCAGCCCTGTCCCCGGCTCACCCGAATCTGACTTCGCCCTGAGTCTGCAAAGACGCGCGCCCGACGAGATATCTGACACAGTAGAGGCAGCTCCCAATCGAAAGGTATATCCCATGTCGCAGAAAGTCACCACTCACCTGGTCGATGACCTCACCGGCGACACCATCGAGGAAGGCAAGGGGCGCACGGTGTCCTTCTCCTTCGATGGCGGGCACTACGAGATCGATCTCACCGATGACAACGCTGACGCGCTCCGCGAGGCATTCTCTGACTACATCGCTGCCGCGCGGAAGGTCAGCGGCCGCGCCGGGCGTACCAGCTCCGGGGGCGCGCCGAAGCGTGGGGACTCCGAAGAGCTCGCGAAGATCCGCGAGTGGGCCAGGGCGAACGGCCACGAGGTCTCCTCCCGCGGCCGCATCAGCCAGGCAGTCCGCGAAGCGTACGACGCCGCGCACTGACGCCACTCCCCCACGCAGAACAGCCGGCCACCCCTCGAGGTGGCCGGCTGTTCTCATTCGCGCCGATACTGGACTCTTATGCCAGTTGCCCTGCAGTCGACGAACTTGGCTTCCAGGAACCCGCTCCACTCACCTGCAGCGGGGCGGACGAACGTAACTTCATCATCGAATTCACCCGCTGACCGCTCCGAGTTCGGCGGGAGACGCGGGTTCTTCGTGTGCCGCAAGCCCGATGCCAAACGTCACTGTCCACGTACACATTCTCACGATGGCACAGCACCCACTTTTTCAAAACTAGCCAATTCAGCTCGCCTGCGGCTGCAAACTAAGAGGGAGGGGCAAGCCCCTCCCTCTTAGTTTCCTACTCAGTTGAATGTATAACTAACTCCCATTGGAGCAAACACTGAATAGAGCACGAACAAACTAATTACAAGCGCAAAGATACCTGCAGCGATTGTCACGCGCAGGAGGACCTTATCGCGCCGAAGTGGCGCAATGAGAAGCGCCACCATTGCAACGATCGTCCCAAGCCCCGGAAATATAGCCGTTGCGAGCAACACAACCACAACAATAATTACCGAAACCGATATTCGAACCACAAGTTGATTTCGCTTAAATGCCATTTCCATTAGAAACCGACCCCCTTTCCGCCCGTTTTCTTGCCGGACTTTGTAACGGTAAGGTGGAATGATTGTGTATAGGAAACTGGTGAGCCTCTGAATACGTAGTCCACTTTCACAGTTTCGTACAGAATATCCTTGCCCTTTGGCGAATAATTCCCGCAGGCCTTGACACCCACGGCGACGCCCAATCCGTACGATCCGTCATCGTCACAGCGCTGATAGCCAACTTTGCCGCGGTGCTTCTTTTTGGACCAAGCACTCGTTCCATCGTAGTAGAACTTACCCCGCATCACGCTCTTCCAGTTGTAGGCCGGAGCGTGCCCGGTAGCTGTTCCGTAGGTGGAATGAATGGCACCTGCCGATCGTGCCACAGCAAGGCTTGCGGTAGCTGCTGTGTCATCACTGAAGTCAACCCCGAGGTCATCGGTGTCGGCTACAACGCCAGGGTCTTGCGAGTCATCGCCCTGACACGTGGATTCATAGTCCGCCCGCGAGAGCGAAGAGGCCTCTGCGACTCCTTGGAGCGCCGCCGCGCATCTGTTGTTGATCTTCGCTGTTGTTGCGGTGAAAGCGTGCACCGGCGTCCGAACAGTTGCCGCGGCCCCCGCTGACGTTCCTGTGGTAGTTGCTGTCCAATAATACCGCTGTCCGTCCTGGAGAATTCCGGACGGAACCAAGTACGACCCATTGATAGGTTCGCTAACAGCCAGAGGAGTCGAGACCCCGTCTGGGTTGGCGCTGATGGTATAAACCTGCGTCGTGTCTTCGGGGAAGATATCGCGTTCGGACTCAACAGCAAGCCACGTACCTACCGAGGCGTAAGCATCCTGTGACGGAAGTACAGTCATTGCCTCGTTGGCCCAATCGCCACCCAGGTGGAAGCCCAAGGACGAGCCAGCAACAACGTTGCCCGCGCTGTCAACGATCTCGGCGTCCACCTGATGGTCGCCGCCACGGGCCGGAACAGTGACCTTCGCATTCGTGCCCGACGCTGAGGATTTGAGGACTTGAGAAGTTTCGTCACCGTCCGCAGTGACACGCAACTCCTGGCCGGTCCCACCGCTGGGCGGTGCGGACACGTCGCACTGGAAGTCACTTTCGGGGATCGTGAGATCCGTACTGCCATTCGTGTACGGACAAGTGATCGTCGGCCTGACGAGATTGATGTACCAACCCTGGATATCGATGACGTAGTTCGTGGGGGCGGCAACGTTATTGAGATTGATATCGCCGTTCGCGCCAAGGGCAACGGTTACGGTGTTGGTACGGATCTCGTCGGTCTGGAAGTTGATCGATGTCGTGTCCGGCTGCGTCGTTCCGCCGGCCCACACGGACGCGCGGCCATCGCTGCCACCATGCACGGCGGTCAGCGTGAGGACGACCGCGGTGATGCCGGAGCCCGTAACGGGGACGCCGGCCTGGCCGGCGACCGGGATCGCGCGGGTCTCGTTCTTGGAGAGGATGCTGCTACCCGATGCTCGGGAGTCGAACACCCGACCGACACCGGGGGTGAAGGTCGCGCCAGTGGTGCCGGCGGCGGTGAAGTAGCCCTGCAGGTCGATGACGAGGCTGATGGTCGACGAGCCGTTGTAGATCGTCATCTTGCCGCTCGATGACAGCTGTACCTGCGCCTGGATCGAGGTGTTCACCGACGGGGCGTAGTGCAGCGCGTTGCTGGGACGGGTGGCACCGGTGGCATACGGGGTGAGGTAGCCGTCCGAGGCAGTGGAGTTGATCGGGATGAGGTTCACGACCGCGCCGGACGCCCCGTCCGGGACACCATTGGCGCCGGTGACCTGAATGTCGACGCTCGTCCCCGGCGCGAGGAGCGCCTTTGGAGCGCCGAGCCCGGAGCGGGTGTCGACGATGCGCTTGCCCGCGACGGGGACAAACCCGCCAGCGGCGGTACCGTCGGTATTGGCGGTGTAGTAGCCCTGCACGTCGAGGATCAGCCGCGCAGCCGTCTCGGTCGACACCTGAATGGTGCCAGCCGCACTCACGGCGACGATCGCAGTGTTGGAGACGTACTCACCCGCGTTGTCGTTGTAGATCAGCATCGTCGTGCGCGACGTGTCCGCATCAGGCCGGCCGTAGAGGATGCCGTTGTCCGGCGAGCCGCTGACGGTCGCGTTCAGCGACACAGCGCCGACGGTACCGTCATCGGGGATCCCCGCGGTGCCGGTGATCTTGATCGTCCGGTACTTCCCGGCTTCCATCGGCGTGCTGAACCCGCCCGTACCAACTTTGGTGTCCAGGACACGGCCCGATGCGGGGACGAACACACCACCGGTGCCGGTGTCGTTGATTGCCTGCGCCGGCGTGGCGACCAGCAGTGATCCAACAAGTGCGAGCGCGCCCAAGGCGGCAGCAGCGATGCTGCGCCCCCTCGTGCGCGGAGCGTGCAGCAATGAGCGCACGAAACCCCCTAGTTCAGAGTGACGGCACCAATTGCTGTCAGCGCCCGAAGCATATGAGGAAGCTGAACACGTATACCCCCACCCATTTGGGGGTCTCCGGAAGAACCCCAGATGAGCAGCGGTAGTACCGCAGCGGTCTTAATGCATCTTCAGCCAGTGAAGCTTCGCGGACTCCGACGGGGCGGGTACAGGCCGATCGGCAAACGCGCTTGGCAGCATCAGATTCAGCACCGCAGCACTCAGCCTCGGAGCGAGGTGACCCGGACGCAGTTGCCAGCACACAGTCACTCAGGAGGCTTCCGCCGCCTCCCAGCGATTGGTTCGCTCTCGCGTCGGAGCGCTCGATACACCGTCGTCCGACTCACACCAAGCACGTCACCGATCTGCGCCACCGTCATGTCCTGCTGCTCATACAACCGACGAGCGGTCCGCACCTGGTCCGCCGACAATCGCGGCGTGCGCCCACCGGTGCGCCCACGAGCGCGCGCAGCCGCGAGCCCCGCGTGGGTGCGCTCACGGATGAGATCACGTTCGAACTCTGCCAACGCCGCAAACACATGGAAAACAAGCCGACCACCTGGCGAGGTGGTGTCGATCGTCTCCTGTAGCGACCGAAAAACAACACCCCGCTCCCCCAATGCTTGGAGCTGATCGATCAGATGCCTGATCGATCGATCGACCGAGCCGGTCGAGTCGCCACACCACGAGCGTGTCACCCGGGCGAAGCTGATCAAGCAACTTCGTCAGCTCCGGACGATGCTCAAGAGACCCGGAAATCGTGTCGACCCACACCCGGTAACAGCCGGCCGCATTCAAGGCGTCGAGCTGCAGCGCCGCATCCTGGTCCGTCGTCGACACTCGCGCATACCCAAGGAGCTCACCCATAGCTCAAGTGAAACGGAACCCGTCATCGGCAGATAGAAACGGCACATAGATACCGGCACTGTGTTTCGTCACAAAATGCATCCGCGCGCCCCGCAGTTCGAAGGGTGGCGCGAGAGACGTGCCACAAACGGTCGTTTGTGACAGCCTCATCGCCAAGCCAGTTGAGCGCACGGCTCGGTTTGTCGGTCGCGCCTGGAGGTGGCCACTCACCGCGGGTTCGCACCGGATGCTCGAGCAGGTACCCGATTGTCGGCGCCCATCGGTACCGTCCCCGCAACGAGAGGGGCGACATGACCGACTACGACAGCGGCATGGTGTTCGGGCGTGCGTGCGAGGGCTGCGGCTTCGATCAATCCGTGATCTGGTTCGAACCGATCGACGATGATCCCGCCGGCGGCACATCATGCTCGGAGTGCGGCACCGTATATGGGCCCGACGGCGCTCGCGACCGCGCACGCACCGATGCCCGACGCGCGGCGGGCATCGAGCTGCCGCGCTCCTTCTCCGGCATCCGAGCTACCAGCCGGCCCGACGACTAGTCCCGGCCTGACCGATCTGTAACTCCGACACGCTGTGTGTCATATGTGGATGTCGGAGTGCGGGGTTACGTTGTCCGTGACGAGGGAGGTGACATGAGTAGCAACAGGAACGTGGTGCCCAACGCGAACGGCGGGTGGGACGTGCGAGGCGGCGGAAGCCGAGCCTCCGCACACACCGAAACCCAGGCTGAGGCGATCGACCGCGCGCGGACGATCATCAGCAACCAGGGTGGCGGTGAACTCTCCATCCACAACCGGGAGGGACAGGTGCGAGCGAAGGACACGATCGCGCCGGGCAACGACCCCGAGAACGTGAAGGGCTGACCCGAGCATCCTTTCGCGATGAGGCCCGGCCACCGTTGGTGGCCGGGCCTCATGCATGTCACGGCCGGCCTGTGGACAGAACACTCAACTCCACGGCCGGGTGCAGTTGAGTACCCCGTTAGTCAGCGCATAAGCAGCGGCACGGCCACGGTGGTGGCGATGCCGGCCAGCGTCGTAACGATGCCGGCGACCGCGACGAGCTGACTCGATACAGCCGGGCTCCGCCGGGGGCCCGGCGTTCCGGTGATGGTTGTCTCCACGCTGAACGCGTAGACCTTCTTCTTCTTCATGGGTGGCGCCTTTCTTGGTGTGGGCCTGCTCTGTTCTACGGCTGTGAACGCCGGAGTCTCAGTTGGGTCTTGCTCCCTCTGACACGTCGGTGACACAGCCTCAGACCACTCGGGGCCTGCTCAGACCGCTCGGCGGACTGCACCAGCCCCTATGCGTCGTTGGTGGAGCCTGACGCGCGTCCGATAGGGGATCGGCTACCGGACGTCAGCGAGCGGCACCAGCGATCAATGCGATCGCTTCGTCCTGGTCAATGCGATCCCGGCGAAGATGGCGCCGATGACGGCGAGAGCGGCGCTGGTAATGACCCACGGGCTGAGGAAGCTATCGCCGTTGAGAACGCGAGACGTGATCGTGAGTACTTGAGACAGAACGAGCAAGGACCCGACGAGAATCGTGGTGCCACGAGACCACGATGGCTTCTCGTCAGGTTCTTCACTCACGGCCCCATCATGCACCGTGCCGGGGGAGTGGTGAGACTCGATTGAAGATGGCTCAGCGGCGAGCGATCCGGGTGATCCGGGTGATCCGGATGAAGTAGTACGTGGGCAGGAACATTAGGGCGCCCAGCGCGACAAGTAGGTAGCCGATGGTGTCTCCGGATCGAGCTTGCGCGATGCCCGAGATTACTGCTGCCGCCCCAACGAGCGGCGCGCACACTGCAAGGACTTGAACGAGCGCCAAACCTCTTGGAGCAGGTGCTTTCACTTGGGCCATGCCTGAAGCATGCCGCAGATCGTGTCCCGCTAGCCGATCCTCTACTGGCCGCGCTTCGCCTTCCGAAGTGCGAAGCGCCACAACCCGATGCCCGCTCCGAGCCAAACGATGCCAAGCACTGTGTTCAGGACCGCTAGCACCACGTCAAGGTCTGGGCGGATGAAGCGGACAATCGACGTCGTGATGAACACCAGTCCGAAGGCGAGAGCGATCGACCCCAACACCTTCGCGCTCATCACGTCCACCGAGCCAACCTAACGCTGGTGGCGTCTCGATGACCGATCGGCTGACGAGACCCGAGCTAGGGCGCTGCGGCGATATTCTCGACGTGAACCCGCCCAAGGCGCATCTACCCGGTAAGGATGCGTCCTGCCCGCAGCATGGCGAGGGTGGCTGCCCGTTCGAGCCGGGCCGGGTCCGTAGGCCTCACTTCGCTGCGGGCGATGTCGGAGGTCATCAACCAGAACGTCCAATCGGCCGTCGACTCACGGACACTTTCAGTCTGGCGGCGCTGCGTCTCCTGAAGTCTCGTCGTCTCTCGAACCCGAGCGGCGAGCACTAGTGTCCGTAGATCTGAGTACGCATCGACGTAGATTCCCGACGGAACTCGTCCTGGCCCTCACAGGGATCGGACTCGGTGTTACCGGCGCGCTGAGTCCCAGCGGCGGTGTGGCCGGCCTCCTCTGGCCGCTCGGTGGCGCGCTCGTTTTCCTCGGTATGTACTTCGGCATCCTTGCCTCGTTCGTCGGGGTTCTCGAACGCCGAGCCCGAGCTGCCGAGCTTGCCGACCCTGCATCCCTGCAGCTCCGGGGTTTCCTGACGAAATCAGGGCGCGTCGCTTTCGGTCTGCCGTCATCGAAGCTCGTCGTGCGCCCGAGGCGATCTCGCGGGAACTGTAGCGTGGCGGGTACCGCCAGCTGGCAGCTGACCTGACACGAACGGAAGCAACATGCGGCAATTGATCGTTCACTACGACGCAATTATGAACCCGGGTGGAGGGATGCCGTTTGGCGTCTGGATTGTCATTGTGATCGCGTTGGTTGCAGTGGGTGGCGCTCTCGCAGTCTTCCGTGGTCGTCGCAAATGAATATCTGCGCGACTACAGGTTTGGCAGTCGCATGAAAACCTTGCTCATAGTGATGTTTGCCGCGGGCGCAGTGCCGTTCGCGGCTGGTGTCATCTACTGCGGGATCAACTTCCGACCGGGTCGGGAATTCCTACCGCGGAAGTGGCAGATTGCCGTGATGGTCGTAGGGTTCTTGCTCGCCGCCGCCGCGGTCCTGACCGGAATCGCAACAAGCGGGTCGGGCGTTGCGTAGTAGTCGAAGTACGACGGTGTCCGTTGAGGAGTGCTCGGCAGCGAAGCCTGGCGCAGCGTCGCTCTTCAACTGAGCCCCGCGAGCGCAGAACTTCAGCGCCGGGACCGGCTCGGAGCCCTCCCACCGAGCCCGAGTCGTGGATTCTCTAGGATCGACCCATGTCCACGACCATGCCCGGCTTCGGGACGGAGCGCATCACGCAGCTCGGCCTGCGCGACCGCGTCTACGACCGGGTGCTCGAGGTCCTGATGGGCCACGACGTCGAACCGGGCATGCGGCTGTCGATCGACGGACTGGCCCGCTCCCTCGGGGTCTCGCCGACCCCGGTCCGCGAAGCCCTGGTGCAACTCGAACGCACCGGCCTCGTCACCCGTGAAGCGAACAAGGGCTACCGGGTCTCCCCGCCCCTGGCCGGCGACCAGCTCGAGGCCCTGTTCGACGCCCGGCTCATCGTGGAGAGCGGTGCCGTCGAGCTCGCGGCCCGCGGCGACGTCGACGGCCTGCGTGAGCGACTGGCGGCAGCGCTCGACGAGCAGGCTGCGGTGGCCGCCGAGGTCGCGTCCGTCGGTGCTGCGCACGCTCCGGAAGAGCTGATGGCCCGCTTCTTCCGCAGCGACTGGCAGTTCCACCAGCTGATCTTCGACGCGACACGGAACCCGTTCCTCGAGGAGATGTCCGAGATCATCACGACGCGCGTGCACCGCATGCGGCAGATCGTCGAGGGTGGCGGGGACGACACGGATCGTGCGGTCCAGGAACACCGGGCCATCCTGGAGGCGCTGGCTGCGGACCCGACGTCGGCCGTCGCCGCGATGCGGCTCCACATCGACGCCGTCCGGTTGCGTTCGCGCGCGGACGCGTCCCACACGAGCTGAGGCGGAGGGGTTGCGTTCCGTCGTCGTGCGAGTATCTTTCCTATAGGAAAGAGGTTCAAGGCTGAACCACCACGACATGCAAGGGAGCATTCCGTGACCACTCCACAGGACTGGGTCGACCAGGATTGGGACCCCACCACCTGGACGTCGGGGACCTGGCCGATCGCCGCGTGCCTGCACGGGTTCGCGCAGGTCACCCGCGACGGGACGGCCTTCCACGACGCCCCCGCCGAGGTGTGGGACGAGGTGTTCGGGCAGATCGAGGCCGTCGGCTTCTCGCTCGCCGAACTCGCCGACAGTCACATCCGGCCCGCAGACCTCGAAGCCTCGCGCCGCGACGAGCTGTTCGCCGTCGCGAAGGCGCACGGCATCGGGATTCCCTCGGTGCACCTGCAGCGCAAGAGCGTCATCCAGCCCGGGCACGAGGACGAGAACCTGGCCTACGCCCACCGCACCATCGACGCGGCGGCCGAGTGGGGCATGCAGGTCTTCTCGACCGGGCTGCACCAGCCGTTCACCGAGGCCCAGAAGCGGGCGCTGTGGTTCTGGACGGCACCGGGGCCGAAGGACCCCGACGACCCGGAGGTCTGGAACGCCGCGGTGAAGCGCCTGCGGGAGCTCGGCGAGCACGCTGCGAGCGTCGGGCTGCCGATGGCGCTCGAGCTGTACGAGGACACGTACCTCGGCACCGCCGACAGCGCCGTTCGCCTGGTCGAGGAGATCGGGCTCGACAACGTCGGCCTGAACGCGGACGTCGCGAACCTCATCCGCCTGCACCGTCCGGTCGAGGACTGGCGGGAGCTCTTCGCGAAGACCATGCCGCACACCAACTACCTGCACGTGAAGAACTACACGCGTGACGAGGCCGGCGACGGCAGCTGGGCGACGAGTGCGCCGAGCACCATGGAGACGGGCCTCATCAACTACCGCCAGGTCCTGCGCGACGCCGTCGCCGACGGGTTCCGCGGGATCGTCATGACCGAGCAGTACGGCGGGGACAGCCTCGGCGTCTGCGCCACCAACCAGCAGTACATCCGATCCGTCCTCGCGACGACGAAGCTCGACGCGACGGCGACCCCGACTGCAGCAACCAGCACCGAAGGAGCAATCCGATGAGCACCCTCGACATCGCCGTCGTCGGGTCCGGCTACATGGGCGGCGGGATCGCCCAGGTCCTCGCCCTCGCCGGCCACACCGTCCGGATCGCCGACGTCTCGGCCGAGATCGCCGAGCAGAACCTGGAACGGCTGCTCGGCGAGACCGCACAGTTCGTCGCCGACGGGCTGTTCCCCGAGGACGCCGTCGAACGGGTCCGCGCACACCTGAGCGCTGCCGAGTCGATCGAGGCCGCCGTCGCCGACGCGGACTTCATCGAGGAGGCCGTGCCCGAGAAGCTCGAGATCAAGCACGCGACGCTGCGCCGCATCAGCGAGGCCGCCCGCCCCGACGCCGTGATCGGCTCGAACACCTCGACGATCCTGATCGAGTCGCTGGCCGAGGCGGTCGTGGGCCCGGAGCGGTTCCTCGGCGTGCACTTCTCGAACCCGGCACCGTTCATCCCCGGCGTCGAGCTCATCCCGCACCCGACCACGAACGAGCACGCGATCGAGGTCGGCGAGACCGTCGTCGCCGCGACCGGCAAGCAGTCGGCGCGGGTGAAGGACTCCACGGGGTTCGTCCTGAACCGCCTGCAGTACGCGCTGTTCGAGGAGGCCACGAAGATCGCCGACGAGGGCATCGCGAGCCCCGACGACATCGACACCATCGTGCGGACCACGTTCGGGTTCCGCCTGCCGTTCTTCGGCCCGTTCGCGATCGCCGACATGGCCGGGCTCGACGTCTACGCGTTCTGCTTCGAGTCGCTGCAGACCCGCTGGCCCGAGCGCTTCGCCACCCCGCCGTCGCTGCAGCAGCACGTCGACGCCGGTGAGCTCGGCACGAAGTCCGGCGCCGGGTACCTCGAGGTGCCGGCCGACCGCACGCCCGAGCTCGTGGCCTACCGGAACAAGGCGTACGTGGCGATGCAGAAGCTCCTCGACGAGCTCGGCCCGGCACCGATCCACTGAGGCGGGAGGGACACCATGAGCGACCAGAACCAGTCAGCCGGCCAGTACCGAGACCGCACCGTCGTCCTCACCGGTGCCGCCTCACCGCGGGGCATCGGCCGCGCCACCGCCCACCACCTGGCCGAGGCCGGGTGGGACGTCGGGATCATCGACCTCGACCAGACGGCGAGCGAGCAGGTCGCCGCCGAGATCCGGGAACAGCACGGCGTGCGGGCCGTCGGCGTCGGTGCGAACGTCGCCGACGAGTCCGCCGTCCGTGCGGCCTTCGACACGATCGAGGCCGAACTCCGGCCGATCACCGCACTCGTGAACCTGGCCGGGGTGTCGTCCGCGCACGCCTACCTCGACCTGCCCGAGGGGGAGTGGCACCGTGTGCTGTCGATCAACCTCGACGGCGTGCACTTCGCCAGCCTGCGGGCGGCGGAGTCGATGGTGCGGTCCGGCTACGGGCGCATCGTGAACCTGTCGTCGGTCTCCGCCCAGCGCGGCGGCGGCACCTTCAGCAAGACCCCGTACACGGTGGCGAAGGCCGGCGTGATCGGCCTGACCCGTGGCCTGGCGCGCGAGCTCGGCCCGCGCGGCGTCACGGTCAACGCGATCGCCCCCGGTCCGATCGACACCGACATCATGGGCGGCACCCTGTCCGAGGAGCGGAAGGCCGAGATGGCCGCCGACGGCGTGCTGCCGCGCATCGGCACCCCGCGGGACATCGCTGCAGCGATCGCCTACCTGATCAGCGAGGACGCCGGGTTCGTCACGGGCCAGACGCTCAACGTCGACGGCGGCCTGTACATGCACTAGGGCCAGCCGCCCACGGAACGCGCGCCGACCGGGCGACGCGCTCCGTGCCTCCCGTCCGGACGACCGAACCGACCGCCGGACGCCAGAACGACCGCACCGTGCTCGCAAAGGAGCGAACCCGTGTCACTACCCCCTGCCCCCGCGCTCGGGTCGACGAACGACCCCGGCCTGAAGTCCGCCATCGGCAAGGCGACGAAGCACCTCATGCCGATGCTCGTCATCCTGTACTTCGTCGCGTTCCTCGACCGCACGAACGTCGGCTTCGCCGAAGAGGCCCTGCGCGTCGACCGCGGCATCTCGGACGCCGCCTTCGCCCTGGGCGCCGGCATCTTCTTCATCGGCTACGCGATCTTCGAGATCCCGTCGAACCTGCTGCTCAAGCGGTTCGGTGCGCGCTTCTGGCTCGCCCGCATCGCCGTCACGTGGGGCATCGTCGCCGCGCTGTTCGCCTTCACGACGAACGACACGATGTTCATCATCCTGCGGTTCATCCTGGGTGTGACCGAGGCCGGGTTGTTCCCGGGCGTGATCATGTACCTGTCCGAGTGGTTCCCGAACAAGGTGCGCGTGCGCATGTTCGCGATCTTCTACCTGGCGCAGCCGTTCTCGCAGATGATCGGCGCCCCGCTGTCCGGCGGCCTCATCAGCGTCGGTGACCAGGTCACCCCGTTCCACGGCTGGCAGGTCATGTTCGCTGGCGAGGGGATCCTCGCGGTGCTGGCGGGCATCGCGGCCCTGGTGTTCCTGACGAACAGTCCGCAGCAGGCGAAGTGGCTCGAACCGGGCGAGAAGGCGTCGCTCACCGCGGCCATGGAGCGCGAGGACACCGCCCGCAGCGAGGACGGCCCGAAGGGCATCTGGCGCGCGATGGCGAGCGGGCGCGTCTGGTACTTCACGATCATCTACTTCTGCCTGCAGGTCGCCGTCTACGGCACGACGTTCTACCTGCCGCAGCAGGTGTCCTCGCTGCTCGGGCAGGACGTCGGTTGGCAGGTCGGTCTGGTGTCCGCGATCCCGTGGCTCGTCGGACTCGTCGCCTGCTACCTGATCGGGTCGCGTGCGGACTCCGTCGGACGCCGTCGTCGCTGGGGCACCCTGTTCTACGTCACGACCGGCCTGTCGATCCTCGGCTCGGCGTGGGCGGGTGCGAACGGGCAGCCCGTGCTCGGCATCCTGTTCATCACCCTGGCCGTCGCGAGCTTCCTGGCCGTCGGCCCGATCACCTGGGCGTACCCGACGGCGTTCCTGACCGGTGCCGCAGCCGCCGCGGGCATCGGCCTGATCAACTCGCTCGGCAACCTCGGCGGGTTCGTCGCCCCGATCATGCGCACCGCGATCAACGAGGTGGTGCCCACCGACAGCGGTGCGTTCGGCATCGTCTCGCTCGGCGTCCTGGCGTTCGTCGCCGCGGTGATGATCTTCTGCACCAAGTTCTTCCGCGGGGCCAAGGCCGACGAACTGCTCGACACCTCGCACGTCCGCACCACCGACCCGAAGGGCAGCAAGCGATGACCAGACTGTTCAACGACCCGGCGGACTTCGCCGACGAGGCGACCGACGGCTTCGTCGCCGCGAACGAGCGGTGGGTGCGGAAGGTGCACGGCGGGGTCGCCCGCTCCACCACGAGCCCCGACGGCACGGTCGCGGTCGTGATCGGCGGGGGCTCGGGTCACTACCCCGCGTTCGGCGGGCTGGTCGGCCACGGCTTGGCCGCTGGTGCCGCGATGGGCAACCTGTTCGCCAGCCCCAGCGCCCAGCAGGTCACCGGGGTCGCGAAGGCCGCGGAGCACGGTGGCGGTGTGCTGCTCAGCTACGGCAACTACGCCGGTGACGTCCTGAACTTCGACGCCGCGGCGCGCACGCTCGAGGCCGACGGCATCCCGGTCCGGACGGTCCGCGTCACCGACGACGTGACGAGCGCCCCTGCCGACGACCGCGCGATGCGCCGCGGCATCGCGGGTGACCTCTGCGTCTTCAAGGTCGCCGGCGCCGCCGCAGAGCGCGGGGACGACCTCGACACGGTCACCGCCGTCGCCGAACGGGCGAACGACCGGACACGCAGCTTCGGCGTCGCGTTCTCCGGGTGCTCGCTGCCGGGCGCCGAGGAACCCCTGTTCACGGTGCCCGAGGGCCGGATGGCGGTCGGCATGGGCATCCACGGCGAGCGTGGCATCGACGAGACGGACGTGCCCACCGCCGACGGGCTGGCCGAGCTGCTGGTGTCCCGGCTGCTGGACGAACTGCCCGACGGCGTGACGCTCGAGGGCCAGCGGGTGGTCCCCATCCTGAACGGCCTGGGTTCGGTCAAGTACGAGGAGCTCTTCGTCGTCTACCGCTCGGTGCAGCGGCGCCTGGCGGACGCCGGCGTCGTCATCGTGGAGCCCGAGGTCGGCGAACTCGTCACGAGCTTCGACATGGCCGGGGTCTCCCTGACGCTGTTCTGGCTCGACGACGAGCTCGAGGACCTCTGGGCAGCACCCGCGGACACCCCCGCCTACCGCAAGGGCGGTGCCGTCGCCGAACAGCGGGTCGACCCGTCGACCGTGGCGGCGGACGCCGAGGGCGTCGGCATCGGCCCGGCGACCGACGAGTCCCGTGCGGTCGCCGAGCAGGTCGCCGCCGGGTTCGCCGCGGTCCGCGCCGTCCTCGACGAGCACGCCGACGAACTCGGGCGCATCGACGCCGTGGCCGGCGACGGTGACCACGGCATCGGGATGCAGCGCGGATCGCACGCCGCCGACGTCGCAGCCGCCGACGCGGTCAGCCGCGGTGCCGGTGCCGGCACCGTCCTGCTGGTCGCCGCGGATGCCTGGTCCGACAAGGCCGGCGGCACGTCCGGTGCGATCTGGGGTGCCGCCCTGGAGGCACTGGGTCGCGTGGTCGGGGACGACTCGCGTCCGTCGGGTGCCACCGTCGCGCAGGGGGTCCGCGCGGCCACCGAGGCCGTGCTCGCGTTCGGCGCCACCGTCGGTGACAAGACGATGGTGGACGCCCTGGTGCCGTTCGACGAGGTGCTCCGCACCCGGCTCGACGCCGGGGCGGCGCTCGCCGAGGCCTGGGGCGACGCCGTCCGTGCCGCCCGCGAAGCCGCCGACGCCACGGAGTCCCTCGTGCCGAAGATGGGCCGGGCGCGCACCCATGCCGACCAGGCCGTCGGCACCGCGGACCCCGGTGCGCTGTCCTTCGCCCTCGTCGTGGAGACGGTCGCCCCGTGATCACCGTCGGGGTGTCGCTGAAGACGTACTTCTCGCACGCCCGGACGCTGTCGTGGGCGGCCGAGGTCGCGGACATCGCCCGGCGACACCCCGCGGTGCGCTCGGGTGCGGCGTCGCTCTTCGTGGCGCCGACGTTCCCGGCGCTCGTGCCCGTCCGCGACCTGCTCTCCGGGTCGGGAGTGCTCCTCGCCTCGCAGGACCTGTCGTGGGCCGACGCGGGTGCGTTCACCGGCGAGGTCTCCGGCGCCGAACTGCGGGAGATCGGTGTCGACCTGGTCGAGATCGGGCACGCCGAACGGCGCTCCCTGTTCCACGAGGACGACGCGACGATCGCGGGGAAGGTGCACGCGGCCTTCCGGAATCACCTGCGTCCGCTTGTGTGCGTCGGGGAGCCGGACCGGGCCTCCGATCCGACGGAAGCGGTGGCGGCGGTGACCGCGCAGCTCGACCGGGCCGTCTCGACCGCCGTCGCGGACGGTCTCGCCGGACCCCTGACCGTCGCCTACGAACCGGTGTGGGCGATCGGCGCACCGGCACCCGCGCCGGACGACCACATCGTGGCGGTGCTCGCCGGGATCGAGCAGCGCCTCGCCACCCGGCCCGAGCTGCGCGGCAGCACCGTCCTCTACGGGGGCAGCGCCGGACCGGGTCTGCTCACCCGGGGGCAGGGGCGGATCGGCGGGCTGTTCCTCGGTCGGTTCGCGCACGACCCCGCAGCGGTCGAGGCGATCCTCGACGAGGTCGCGGCGCTCAGCTGAGCTGGTCGCGCACCGGCCGTGGGGCGCGACCGAGCAGTTCGCCGAGCAGCGGATCGGTGCCGGCGAACAGGCCCCGCTCGGCGGCCTGGTACATGCCGAGCAGGAACCCGACCATGTGCGGGTCCTGCCCCGCGGCCAGCGCACGGGCACGCCACTCGTCCTCGCCCAGGGCCTCGAACCCGATCGTCCGACCGGACACCTCGGACGCCTGCCGAGCCAGGTCGGCGAAGGTCGGCGCGTCCGGAGCGGTGAGCGTCACCGGCCCGTCGAACGGCTGATCGGAGAGCAGGATCGCGGCGGCTGCCTCGGCGGCGTCCTCGCGGGCGGTCCACGACACCGGGCCGTCGACGGGGACGGACACCGTGCCGGTCTCCTGCCACGGGCCCGTCATCCAGGCGGCGCTGTGCGCGTAGAAGCCGTTCCGCAGGCTCGTCCACGGCAGCCCGGAGTCGCGGAGCAGGTCCTCGGTGGCGGCGTGGTGCGCGGCGGGCACGAAGGGCGAACCGTGCGCGGCGCCCTGGTGGCTCGTGTACAGGACCCGGCCGACGCCGGCGTCCACGGCTGCCTCGACCGCAGCACGGTGCAGCGCGACGGCGTCGGCGGCTGGGTCGCTCGAGGAGACGAGCAGGAGCTGATCGGCGCCCGCGAAGGCTGCCGGCAGGGTCTCCGGTTCGGCGTAGTCGCCGCGGCGGACCTCGACGCCGCGGTCGGCGAACCGCTGTGCTCGGGCAGGATCACGGGTCACCACCGCCAGGTCGGACGGCGCAAGGTGCTCGAGCAGGTGGTCGGCGGTGGCGCCGTTGAGGGCTCCGGTGGCCCCGGTGATGACGATCATGACTTCTCCGTATCGGTGGAAACAGCGCTTCGGTAGCGCTGGTAACACAGTGATAGCACAGATCCGTTATCGTTGTTCCGTGATCGAGCAGGGAAGCCAGCGCGACGAGACGCGTTCGCGCATCGTCGAGGTCGCCGGCACCATGCTGCGTGAACGCGGTGCCGCGGCGGTGACCACGCGGGCGGTCGCGGACGGCGCAGGCGTCCAGGCACCGACCATCTACCGGCTGTTCGGCGACAAGGACGGTCTGCTCGAAGCGGTCGCCGAGCACGCGATGGCGACGTTCTCGGCGATGAAGGCCGACGCCGTGCGGGCTGCTCGTGACGAGGCGACCGACCCCATCGAGGACCTCCGCGCCGGTTGGTCGATGACGATCGGCTTCGGGCTGGCGAACCCCGACCTGTTCGTGCTGTTGAGCGACCCGGAGCGCGGCCGTCGGTCGGCAGCCGCCCGCGCCGGCACCGCGCTGCTCGCCGAACGCATCCGGCGGGTGGCCGAGGCCGGACGACTGGCCGTGCCGGAGCGCCGCGCGGTCGAGCTCGTGCACGCGGCCGGCACCGGTGCGGTGCTCGCGATCCTTGCTGCTCCGGCGGACGAGCGGGACCCGTCGCTCGCCGATGACGTCCTCGACGCCGTGCTCGGGCGGATCCTCGTGCCGAGCGGGCCGACGAGGGACGACGGCGGCGCGGCCCCGGGTGGTCACGGTCGGGGGAGTGACGCCGTGACGAGCGCCGCGATCACGCTCCGTGCCGCAGCGCCCCGGCTCGATCGGCTTTCGGCAGCCGAGCGGACGATACTCGCGGAGTGGCTCGACCGGATCGCCGCGGACTAGTCCTCGCGGGTGCCCGCCAGCCCGTGGTCGTGTGCGTAGACGACGAGCTGCACCCGGTCGCGCAGTGACAACTTGCCCAGGATGCTCGAGATCTGGGTCTTCACCGTCGACTCGGTGACGTACTCCCTGGTGGCGATCTCGGCGTTCGAAAGGCCGCGGGACGCCCACCCGAACACGACGCGCTCCCGCTCGGTCAGGGTCGCGAACTCCGGCGGCTGCGGTGCCGGGGCCCGCGCCACGTCGGTGCCGAACAGCTGCGCGAGGTCGTTCGGTGCGATGACCGAGCTGCCCTCGTGCACGGCCCGTACCGCGGCGAACAGGAACGGCGGCGTGGTGTCCTTGAGCAGGAACCCGCTGGCGCCGAGCCGGATCGCGGTCGCCGCCGCCGGGTCGAGCCCGAAGGTGGTGAGCACGACGACGCGGGGGAGCGGGCCCGCGACGGCACCGGAGTAGAGCTGCCGGACGGTCTCCACGCCGTCCATGCCGGCCATCCGCATGTCGAGCAGCACCACGTCGGGCCGCACCTCGGGGATGAGCGCGAGCGCTTCGGCACCGTCGGAGGCCTCACCGACCACCCGCATGTCGTCCTGGGCGTCGAGCACCACCCGGAGCCCGGCGCGGAACAGCGCCTGGTCGTCGGTGAGCAGGATCCTGATCGGTTCGGTCATCGGACGGGTCCCCCTTGGACGTCGAACGGGATGCGGGCGCGTGCCGTGAACACGTCGTCCAGCACGGCGGCGTCGAACGACCCACCGAGGGCGCCGAGGCGCGAGTCCATGCCGTCGATCCCGCGGCCCGAGCCGGCGGTGGTGCCGTCGCCGGCGACGTTCTCGACCTCGAGCACCAGGTCGGCGTTCCGCCACGTCTCCCGCACGACGACCGGGTTGCCGGGGGCGCCGTGGCGCAGGGCGTTGGTGAGCATCTCCTGCAGCACGCGGCGGGCGGCGGTGCCGGTGTCCGGGCGCAGGGCCAGCGGGACCCCGCGCACCGTGCGGTCGACGTCGACCCCGGCGTCGCGGATGCCCTGCACGATCTCCTCGAGCGAACCCGGGCCGGTCGCCTCGGCGGAGCCGTCGATGTGCCCGAGGACCTGTCGGACCTCGACCAGGGAGCTGCGGGCGGTGCTCGCGATGGTGGCGCTGACCGCTCGGATGCGCGCCTCGTCGTCGAGGAACGGCACCGAGTCGGCCTGCGCGATGATGACCGCGAGCGAGTGGCCGACGACGTCGTGCACGTCGCGGGCGATGTCCGCGCGGATGCGTTCGGACTCGGCGACGTCGATCGCGCGGGTGGCGGTGGCCTCGGCCTCGGTGGCGACGGCCTCGGCACGTGAGGCTGCGGCCTCGGCATCGGCACGGCGCTCCGACTCGCGGTCGCGGGAGCGGAAGGCCCGGACGGCGACCCCGCCCGCCCAGACCCCGAGCAGCGCGGTCACCGGGGCGGCCATCGCCAGGAACGCCTGGTCGCGTGGGCCGTTGATGAGCACGAGGAACCGGAAGCCGGTCGACGCCAGGTAGACCGTGGCCCCCGCTCCGGCGACGACCGCGAGCACGCCGGAGACGACGACCTCGGTGCGGGTGCCCACGACCGCGGCGGTGCCGATCACGACGAACAGCGCGAGGTCCACCAGCGACGGGCGCTCGCCGCCGCCGACCTGGATCACCCCGAGGACGACGACCATGGCCATCGCGGCGGACGGGGAGATGCGGCGCAGGGCGATCGCCACCGAGGCCGACAGGACCGCGGCGAGGCTCGCGTGCTCGAGCTCGAGGTCGATGGGCAGCAGGAAGACGAACGCCGCCAGGACCGCCCAGGCCACGTCGATGACGATCGACCGGGTGGCGAGCGGCCGGAGGAACCTGCCCCGTTCGGTCACGAGAGCGATCCTCCCATGCCGTACCGGCGTCACGCGGGCGGGGCCATGGCCATGAGTGCGATGACGGTGGCGACCACGATCGCCGCGCAGAGCAGCAGGGTGGCGATCGTGTGCTTGGTCGAGGTCTGCATGCTCCCAGCCTGGGCAACCGGACGGCCGACGGCATCGGGCGGGGGACCGAAGGGCCTCGTCCTGCCGGGTGAAGCCGACGGTGGAACCGGAACCGTGGAACGGCGCATCCGGGACACCCTCTGCGTGATCCGGCCACCTTGGACGGCCGCTCAGTGCCCCCGGCGAACCATCGACCGTGCAATCGCTCGATCGAGACGAAGGAGCACGATTTGTACTTCCACAAGCAGGAACTCCAGTTCAAGGCAACGCCCGACAAGCCCGACGCGATCTACGCCCGCAAGCTGCAGGAGGTGCTCGGTGGCCAGTACGGAGAGATCTCCGTCGCCATGCAGTACCAGTTCCAGGCGTGGAACATGCACATCCCCGGCAAGTACCGCGACATGGTGTTCGGCATCGGCGCCGAGGAGATGGGCCACGTCGAGATGCTCGCGACGATGATCGCGCAGCTGCTCGAGAAGTCCCCGCTCGGCATCACCGAGGACGCGCTGCAGGACGACCCCACGGTCGCCGCGATCGTCGGCGGCACCGATGTCCAGCACGCGATCGTCGCCGGTGCGGGTGCCCGCCCGGTGGACAGCAACGGCAACCCCTGGCAGGGCTCGTACATCACCGCCAGCGGCAACCTGCTCGCCGACTTCACGGCGAACGAGAACGCCGAGATGCAGGGTCGTGTGCAGGCCGCCCGGCTCTACCACATGACCGACGACCACGGCGTGCGGGACCTGCTGTCGTTCCTCATCGCCCGCGACACCATGCACCAGAACATGTGGGCGACCGCTGCCGCCGAGCTGCGCGAGAAGGGCGTCGAGGGCTTCCCCGTGCCGAGCAACTTCCCGCAGTCGAAGGAGAACCAGGAGGTCAACTACCAGTACCTCAACTTCTCCGACGGTGCCGAGGCGAAGAACGGCCCGTGGGCGAGTGGCCCCTCGTTCGACGGCAAGGGCGAGTACTCGTACCACGACGGCCCGACCACCTCGGTCCCGATGCCCCCGCCCACGCACCCCGACGTCCGGCTCTACGGCACCACCGAGCTGCCGAACGTCGTCGAGAAGACGGCCGGCCTGGTGCAGGACAAGCTGAACAAGGAGTAGTCCCGACGGTCGCCCACGCGACCGACGGAACGACAGGAGGCCCGGCGCACGACGTGCACCGGGCCTCCTGTCCGTCAGGTGGTCACCGCACCGACGGGGCGGACCCGCCCACGGTCATCAGCGCCCCCGTCTCGGGTTCTTCGTCGCGCGGTGCCTCGAAGATGCCCGAGTAGGCGCGGACCGCGCTCCACCCCGCGATCAGCAGGGCCGTGCCGAGGACCGCCGCGACCCAGGGCGCCAGGAGCGACTGCTCGAACAGCCGGGGCGCGGCGACCCAGGTCAGGAACGTGCCGGTCAGGCTGCCGGTCGCCCCGAGGAGCACGGCGGTGCGCCGGTCCAGGCTCGTCAGCGCGAGCGCCGCGGTGACGACGAGGACCGCGACCACCGCGTTCAGCAGGACGGACGTCATCGCTCAACTCCTCACTCGGCTGCGCCGGAACCGGCTGCGCCGGAACCGGCTGCGCCGGAACCGACCGCGAGCTGCTCGGACGCGCCACCGACGGTGACGGCGATCTTGCGCGGCTTCGCGGACTCCTTGACGGGGATCGTGACGCTCAGCACGCCGTTGTCGTACCCGGCGGTGATGCGCTCGGCGTCCAGACCGTCGCCGAGCGTCAGCTGCCGGACGAACGTGCCGGGCTGGCGCTCACGGGTGAGCCACTGCGAGCCCTCTGGTGCGCCCAGGGTGCGCTCGGCGCGGATGGTCAGGACGGAGCCGTCCACGTCGATGTCGACGGAGCCCGGGTCGATGCCGGGCAGGTCGACGTCGAGGACGTAGTGGTCCCCGGTGCGGTACAGGTCCATCGGCATCGAGCGCGGACCGGCTGCGGTGCCGAGGAGCGAACCCGCGAGTCGGTCGAGCTCGCGGAACGGGTCGAAGTTCATCGTCATCGAAATCAACTCCTTCGTGGTTCTCGTTGAGTCCCCTCGACTCAACTGTCACCGTTTTAGCACTCGACCCTGGTGAGTGCCAAGAGATCGCTCGGAGGACGCCGAGAACTCAGCCGAGCAGGGGCGCCAGGAACGGATCGATGACCGCCCACGTCGCGTCGGGGGCCTCGAGGTGGGGCAGGTGTCCTGCGGCCGGGACCTCGGCGAACACCGCACCCGGCACGGCCGCCGCCACCGCGCGACCGTACGCCGGGGTCGCGACCCGGTCGCTGGCGCCGAACACGACGAGCGTCGGCACCCGCACGGCCCCGAGTCGATCGAGCAACGTCGGGTCGCTCATCGACCGGCCGGCGACGACCGCCATGGTCTGCCCGTTCGAGCGCTGCACCGCCCGCTGTTCCTCGGTGACGGACGCCGGGTCCTGGTAGCCCCGCGCGGGATCGTGCCAGGCGACCTCGGCCAGCCCGCGGGCATCGAGGGCGAAGAAGTCGGCGATCGGTTCACCCTCGACCACCGCACCCACGCCGTCGATGTCGACGACGGCACCGACGACCCCGGCGAACCGGTCGTCGGCAGCTGCCTGCACGGCCATCTCGAGGGCGATCCAGCCGCCGATGGAGGACCCGACCACCACGACGTCCTGCTCCCCGGCGGCGAGGAGCTGCTCGAGGTACGCGGCCGCCAGGGCCGGGACGGAGTCGATGCCGTCCGGGCGCGGGGTGCCGTCCCACCCGGGGTGCGTCGGGGCGACGACGTGGAAGGCGGGTGCGAGGTGCGCGACGATCGGTGAGACGGTCCGGGGGCCGCCGCCACCGTGCAGGACGAGCGCGGTGCGGGTGCGGGTGTCGGTCATGGGTGCTCCATATCAACATGCTTATGTACGAGTGTTGATACCGTAGCACCATGCCGACCGACCTCGAAGCCCTGGGCCACGCCGTCAAGCGGGCGCAGTACCGCAACCACCGCACGATGGACGCCGCACTGCGCGGCCTCGGCGTGACGCTCGTGCAGTGGGACGCCCTGCGCGCGATCGACCGGATGCCCCGCGCATCGGGACACGACCTCGCCGTCGCGACGTTCCAGAGCGACCAGGCCTTCGGCACCCTGGCGAACCGGATGCTCGACCGCGGGCTCATCACCCGGACCGCCGGTCGGGGTCGGCGGATCGAGCACGCGATCACCGAGGACGGTCGGCGGGTGCTCGACGAGGGGCACCGCATCGCCGAGGGGGTGCTCGACTCCCTGTTCGCACCGCTCGACGAGCCGCGACGGGCGGCGCTCCTGCAGCTCCTCACGACCCTGACGGATGCCGCTGAACCCTTCGGCGCGCAAAACGTACACAGCGCGAATGGTTCGTTGAACTGACCGTTCACTTTGTGAAAGAGTTCAGCCGTCCGCAGGGGACACACGGCAAGCAAGAAGGGCGGGACACGACATGCACAGCACGTACTCCGGGATGCCTCGGACGGCACGGATCGGTGGCAGCCACACCCGCGTCGGTCTCACCGACCCGGCGATCATCGACGCGTACGTCGAGCGTCGCATCCAGGACCCCTCGCTGCTCGCCGGTCGTTCCGAACCGTCCTACGCGGACTTCTTCAGCACGCCTGCCGTTTAGCAAGGAGCGCATGACCCCATGCCGTTGACCGTCGTCCGTCGAGAGCACGTCCACCTCTACGCCCGCGAACCCGAGTCCGGGGTCGCGAAGACCGCTGTCGACGCGCTGCTCCGCCTGCAGCACGCCGAGGACCAGCAGATCGAGTCCGCCCGCATCGAGAGCGGCCTGTCGAAGAACGAGTTCCTCGCCGTCCGGTACATGCTCCAGGCGCACCGGGACGGCCGCACGATGGGCCCGAAGGACCTCGCCGTGATGCTCGCCGTCTCGAACGCCTCGGTCACCAAGATCGTCGACGGGCTCGTGCAGAAGGGTCTGCTGTCGCGCACGGCGCACCCCACCGACCGTCGTGCGCAGGTGCTCGCCCCGACCGACCGGGCCGCCGACAAGATCGACGCCTCGTACGCGCGCTTCCACGCGGCCGTCGTCGAGGTGCTCGAGCAACTCCCCGACGCGGACAACGCCGTCCTCGCCGACTCGCTCACGAAGATCGTCGACGCGCTCGCCGCGGGCACGCCCGCGCCGGTCGACGAGTACACGGTCGACGACCAGGACTGACGCGAGCGCGCGCGGCTGACGCGACCCGGCGGGTGCGACGCGACCCCGATACGGACTGGAGGCCCGTGGTGCGTCCGCCACGGGCCTCCAGACCGGACGGTGGCGAGAAAACCTTCCAGCGGTAAGTTGGGTGCATGACCCACCCCGCGGACGACGCCGACGCGGCCCAGCCGCGCCGCGGCGGGTACCGCAAGGGCGCCGAGCGGCGCACGCAGATCCTCGACGAGATGATCCGCATGGTCGCGGAGCAGGGGGTCGACGCGTCGTCGCTCCGCTCGGTGGCCGAGGCTCTCGGGATCACGCACGCGGCGCTCCGCCACTACTTCCCGAGCCGCGACGAACTGCTGCTCGCCGTGTACCGGGAGCACGAGGTCCGCGAGCAGGGCGCGCCCGACCGGATGAAGTCGGCGATCGGCGACATGCGCGAGAGCGCATCGCGCAACCGGGCCGTGCCGGGGCTGGTGCAGCTGTACACGACCCTCGCGGCCGACGCCGTGCAGGAGGGCCACCCGGCCACGCGCGACTTCATGCGCGAACGCTTCGCCCGCCTTCGCGCCGAACTCGCCGTGCTGATCGAGGCGGACCAGGCGAGTGGCCGGATCCGCGCCGACCTGGACCCGGTCGACCTGGCGAGCCTGAGCATCGCGGCATCCGACGGACTGCAGGTCCAGTGGCTGCTCGACCCGGACGCCGTCGACGGCGAGCGGGTGCTGCGGCTGCTCGAGCAACTGGTCCCGCCGGTGCGCTGAGCGGCCACGGGGTACGCCTCGCTGCCGGTGGCACAGCGACCGGCCGGTAGAAGGGCAGCATGACCACTTCCACGCGCACCCCGCTCGGCGTCACGCTCGTCGACGGGGGCGCCAACGTCGCCCTGTTCTCGAGCACCGCCGAGCGGGTCGAGTTCTGCACCTTCGACGACGACGGCACCGAGCACCGCACCGAGCTCCGCAACCGCACCGGCTACACCTTCCACGACGTCGTCCCCGGCGTGAGGGTCGGCACCCGCTACGGCTTCCGCGTGCACGGTGCGTGGGACCCGGCGAACGGCCTCCGCCACAACGGCGCGAAGCTCCTGCTCGACCCGTACGCCACCGCCGTCGACGGCACCTACGAGTGGGGCCAGGCGCTCTTCGGTCACGACATGGACGAGCCCGAGCAGATCGATGAGACCGACTCGGCCAGCGCGATGCCCAAGTCGGTCGTCGCCGACCGGTCCTTCGACTGGGACGGTGACACCCTGCTGCGGACCCCGCTCGCCGACACCGTCGTGTACGAGGTGCACGTCAAGGGCTTCACGAAGCAGCACCCGGACGTCCCCGAGGAGATCCGCGGCACCTACGCCGGCATGGCCCACCCGGCGGCGATCAAGCACCTCACCGACCTCGGCGTCACCGCGGTGGAGCTGCTGCCGACGCACCAGTTCGTGCAGGACTCGACGCTCCTCGACAAGGGCCTCCGCAACTACTGGGGCTACAACAGCATCGGCTTCTTCGCGCCGCACGACGAGTACTCGTCCTCCGGTACCGCCGGGCAGCAGGTCGCCGAGTTCAAGGAGATGGTGAAGGCCCTGCACGCCGCGGGGCTCGAGGTCATCATGGACGTCGTCTACAACCACACCGCCGAGGGCAACCACATGGGCCCGACGCTGTCGTTCAAGGGGATCGACAACCAGTCGTACTACCGGCTGGTCGAGGGTGACGAGGCGAACTACTTCGACACCACCGGCACCGGCAACAGCCTGAACGTCGGGCACCCGGCGGCCCTCGGACTCATCATGGACTCGCTCCGCTACTGGGTCGAGGAGATGCACGTCGACGGCTTCCGGTTCGACCTGGCCACGACGCTCACCCGCCAGGACGGCGAGGCCGAGAAGCACTCGGCGTTCCTCGACATCATCCACCAGGACCCCGTGCTGCGCGAGATCAAGATGATCGCCGAGCCGTGGGACACCGCCGGCTACCAGGTGGGCGGGTTCCCGGCCGACTGGTCCGAGTGGAACGGCAAGTTCCGCGACGACCTGCGCGCGTTCTGGCGCGGCGACGAGGGCGCGCTCGGCGACGCCGTGCAGCGGGTCCTGGGCAGCCCGGACGTCTACGAGGGCAGCCGGCGTTCCCCGCTGTGCTCGATCGACTTCGTGACCGCCCACGACGGTTTCACCCTGGCCGACCTGACGATGTACGCCGACAAGCACAACGAGGCGAACGGCGAGGACAACAACGACGGCGAGAGCGACAACACCTCGTTCAACGGCGGCATCGAGGGCCCGACCGACGACGGTGCGGTGAACGACTACCGAGACCGGCAGCGCCGCAACTTCCTCGGCACCCTGCTGCTCTCCGCCGGCGTGCCGATGATCCTGGGTGGCGACGAGCTCGCGCGGTCACAGGGCGGCAACAACAACGCGTACTGCCAGGATGACGAGATCTCGTGGTTCGATTGGGCCGCCGCCGACCAGGACCTTCTGGCCTTCACCACGGCCGCCATCGCGTTCCGTCGGCAGCACCAGGCGCTGCGTCCGGAGTGGTTCCGCACCGCGCCGGGTGACTCGGAGTCGACGGTGACCGTGCTCCGTGCCGACGCCGCCGGGTTCGAGGACGGCGACTGGGCGGACGGCGGCAACCGGGCCGTGACGCTCGTGCTGCACCAGGGCGACGACACCGTGGCCGTGCTGCTGAACGCGTCGGACACCACGGTGGAGTTCACGCTGCCGGAGCGGCCGGGTGGGGGCAGCTGGTCCCTCGGGCTGTCGAGCGACCCCGACCAGGCCGTGGAGGGCGACGCGGCGACGCTGCTCGTGCGCGACGCGTCCTTCACCGCGCTGGTCTGACGGGTTCGGGGGCTGCGCCGTCAGAACTTCTGATCGGTCTCCTTCGGGTGCCGGGTCTTGCCCGTCGCCTGGTCGTGGGTGGCCGCGTCCGGGGCGTCCATCGCCGGGCCCACCCCGACCGGGACACCGGCCTCGGGGTGGTTCAGGTCGAACGCCGGCGACTCCGACCGGATCCGCGGTACCGAGGTGAAGTTGTGCCGGGGCGGCGGGCAGCTCGTCGCCCACTCGAGTGACCGGCCGTAGCCCCACGGGTCGTTGACGAGCACCTTGCGGCCCTTCCGCATCGTCTGCACGATGTTCAGGAAGAACGGGATCATCGACGCCGCCGTCAGGACCGCTCCGACCGTGGAGACCTGGTGCAGCCAGGTGATGTCGTCCTCGGGCAGGTAGCTCGCGTAGCGGCGGGGCATCGCGATGACGCCGAGCCAGTGCTGGATCAGGAACGTCATGTGGAACCCGATGAACAGCATCCAGAAGTGCACCTTGCCGAGCCGTTCGCCGAGCATCTTGCCCGTGAACTTCGGCCACCAGAAGTAGAAGCCCGAGAACATCGCGAAGACGACGGTTCCGAAGACGACGTAGTGGAAGTGCGCCACGACGAAGTAGGTGTCGTGGACGTGGAAGTCGAGCGGCGGCGACGCCAGGATCACGCCGGTCAGCCCGCCGAACGTGAAGGTCACGAGGAACCCGATCGCCCACAGGATCGGCGTCTCGAAGGTCACCGACCCCCGCCACATCGTGCCGACCCAGTTGAAGATCTTCACGCCTGTCGGCACGGCGATCAGCATCGTCATGAGTGAGAACCACGGCAGCAGGACGCCACCCGTCGCGAACATGTGGTGCGCCCACACCGAAACGGACAGCGCCGCGATCGAGATCGTGGCGTACACGAGTGTCTTGTAGCCGAAGATCGGCTTCCGGCTGAAGGCCGGGAACACCTCGGACACGATGCCGAAGAACGGCAGGGCGATCACGTAGACCTCGGGGTGTCCGAAGAACCAGAACAGGTGCTGCCACAGCAGGGGGCCACCGTTGGCCGGGTTGAAGATCTGCGCGTCGAAGACCCGGTCGAGCAGCAGGCCGAACAGCGCCACCGCCAGCACCGGGAACGCCATCAGCACGAGGATCGACGTGATCAGCACGTTCCACGTGAAGATCGGCATCCGGAACATCGTCATGCCCGGGGCGCGCATGGTGATGACGGTCGTGATGAAGTTCACGGCGCCGAGGATCGTGCTGAAGCCGGTCATGCTCAGGCCGGCGACCCAGAGGTGCCCGCCGATGCCCGGTTCGAAGGTGGTGTCCGACAGTGGTGCGTAGGCCGTCCACCCGAACGCGGCCGCTCCGCCCGGTGTCAGGAACCCGCCCATCGTCACCAGGCTGCCCATCGCGTACAGCCAGTACGAGAACGCGTTGAGCCGGGGGAACGCGACGTCCGGGGCACCGATCTGCAGCGGCATGATCGCGTTGGCGAACCCGGAGAACAGCGGGGTCGCGAACAACAGCAGCATGACCGTGCCGTGCATGGTGAGCAGCTGGTTGTACTCCTCACGCGTCTCGAGCACGTCGAGTCCGGGGGTGAAGAGCTCCGTCCGCATCACCACCGCCATCACCCCGGCCAGACAGAAGTACCCGAACGACGTCACCAGGTACAGGTTGCCGATCGTCTTGTGGTCGGTGGTGGTGTGCCAGTGCACGAACCGCGCGCCGAGCTTCACCGGACGTCCGGGGCCGACGTCCGCCGGGTGTTCGCCGAGGACGGGCGGGTTCTCGAGGTCGGTCACGGGGTGCTCCCATCGGATCGTTCGGAAAGCGCGAGGCTGATGTGACCGTGATGTGCGGTCGCGTTGATTCTGTCCAACGGGTGCGCAGAGTGTCCGAAGGAACGGGTGGAAGGCAGCGAGATGTGGATACGGGTCGTGTTGCCCCGGGAGGTCCGGGCGAAGAGCGTGCCCGGGGTGCTGCGCCGTGCCTGGGTGGCCGGCTTCTCCACCCGGGTCCTGCCCGTCCGACCCGTCGGCTGCGACGACCCGGAGTGGACCCCCGTCGAGTTCCTGCTCGACGTCGAATCGGCGAACACCGGGTGGGCCGAGGCGTTCGAGATCGAGTTCACGAGCGCGATGACGCCCCGGTGTCGACGTGCGATCCGGGGGCGCGGCTGCCAGCTGGTCCCCATCAGTCGGCCGCACCGCTGACGTCGGAGGCAGGGAGGTGCCCCCCGATGACCGACCCGGTGTCTGCGGAGCGCAGGCCTGCGGCGACTCGACCGGTGCGGGCTCGCATGTTCGTCATCGCGGCGGCGAGCGCGACCTGCCCGAGATCCCCGGTCGCCGCGTAGGCCGCACGTTGCCTCGACGCGCCGGTGCCCCGCGCGAACAGGTCGGCCAGGCCGCGTTCGACGAGCTGGTCGTCGCCGTTCGCGACGAGCGCCGGCAGCACGTGGGCGAGCAGGAGCGTGACGACCTCGCGCGCGGGTGCGGCGCGGCCCGTCAACGGGTCGACCAGGTCGCCGTCCAGGCCTTCGAGCGCAGCGCGCCAGTTCGCGAGCCGGACGCTGCAGGCGGGGGTGTCCCGCTCGAGCGATCCCGAGCGCCGCTCCTCCGCGGCGGTGTCGACCATCGCCCGGACGAGTCCTGCGATGGTCACGGTCACACCGGGGTCGAGCGGGACGTCGGCCACGCGCACCTCGACGGTCGGGTGCGCTCGGGACAGCCGCGCGTCGAGGTAGAGCATCCCCGCGTCGAGCAGGGCGCCGGTGCGGAGCATGCCCTCGGTGACGGCGCGGTAGCGCTCCTCCGACCCGAACCGCTCCATCGGGCCGGCCGACGGCCACTGGCTCCACGCGATCGAACGGTAACTCGCATGACCCGTGTCGACCCCGGCGTGGAAGGGGGAGTTCGCGCTCAGGGCGATGAGCACCGGTGTCCACGTGCGGATCCGGTCGAGCACGGCGACACCCTCGGCGGGGGAGTCGATCGCGACGTGGACGTGCAGGCCGCAGGTCAGCCCCTGCCGGGGGATGGACCCGTAGCGCTGCATCATCCGGCGGTACCGGTCGCCGTCGCTCACGTGCGGGGTCACCGGAGTCGGCGACGTCGCCAGCGGGGCGGCGTGTGCACCGAAGCCGTTCGCGACCTGTTCGACGAGTGCCCGGTTGTCGAGCACCTGCCCGCCGAGCGCCGCCAGGGAGGTGTGCGGGCGGGTGGTGACCTCGATCATCTCGCGCTGCATCTCACCCACGACCCCGCCAGGATCGGGCACCCGGGTCGCCTTCGCGCCGGCCAGCACACCGTCGGCGACCGGTACGGGCACACCCGTCGACCGGTCGATGAGGAGCAGCTCCTCTTCCACACCCATGGTTCTCATCACCCGAGTGAAGGAGGGTGCGACTTCGGGCCGTTCCAGATGGTCGACGAGCGCGGATCCGTTGGCCGAACCGCGCGGTCCGGTCCACGGAGCGCAGGGTCGGGCGCTCACACACCGTGGTGAGCAGCAATGGTCGGGTCCCCGTTCGGGACCCGACCATTGCTGCTCACGAAGTGGTGCGCGTGGTGCTCGCGGCGCTCCTAGGCGTTCGCGCCCGCGGTCAGCACGGCTGCCGCGGGGTCGAAGTCCTCGGGCAGCGGCGGGACAGCGTCCACGGTCGACGTGATGTCGACGGCGGAACCCGACTCGGCGGCGTCACGGATGCCGAGCAGCACGTCGAGCACGTGCAGCGCGACGGCGCCGGAGGCACGCTCGGGGCGGTCCTCGGCGATGGCGCGGGCGAGCTCGACGACACCGGTGCCACGACCCCAGGTGGAGCCGACCGCCTCGAGCGTCTCAGGCTCGTCCTGCCCGTAGCGCCAGAGCTGCGACGAGCCCTCGAACGTGTTCGGGTCCGGCAGCGAGATCGTGCCGAGCGTGCCGTTGATCTCGACGAAGCCCATGCGCGGCAGGGCGTGCTGGAACGAGAACGTCGACTGGGCGGACTGCCCGCCGGCGAACTCGATCAGGGCCGCGTGGTGCGTCGGGACCTCGACCGGGAACGTCTCGCCGGCGCGGGGGCCGGACGCGATCGTGCGACGGTCGAGCGACTTCGACGAGACGGCCTGCACGCGCGAGGCGGTGCCGAACGCGTGCACCAGGGTCGTCACGTAGTACGGGCCCATGTCGAACAGGGGGCCGGCACCGGTGGCGAACAGGAAGTCCGGGTTCGGGTGCCACGCCTCGGGCCCGGGGACGTGGAACAGCGTCGTCGCGGAGAGCGGCTCGCCGATGTCACCGCGGGCGATCGCCCGGAGCGCCGTCTGGATGCCCGCACCGAGCACGGTGTCCGGAGCGGTCGCGACGCGCAGGCCCTTGGCCTTCGCCGACTCGAGCACCGCGGCGGCCGACGCGTGGTCGGTCGCGATCGGCTTCTCGCTCCACACGTGCTTGCCGGCGTCGATGATCTGCTGGTCGACCTCGGCGTGCGCGGCCGGGATCGTCAGGTTGATCACGATCGAGATGTCGTCGCGGGCGAGGAGTTCCTCGACCGATCCCGACGAGGCGACCCCGTACGTGGCCGCCTGCTCAGCGGCCCGCTCGAGCAGCACGTCGGCGACGAAGCGGACCTCGACGTCGGCGAACTTGGTCAGGTTCTCGAGGTACTGGGTGGAGATGTTGCCGGCACCGATGATGCCGATCCCGACACGGCTCACTTGTCGTTGTCCTTGAGCCAGGTGAGGGACTCGGTGATGCCCTCGAAGACGTCACCCTTGTACGCGTCGAACTCGACCACGCGGATCGCCTGCGGTGCGGCGGCGAGGATCGCGGTCACGTCGACGTCGCCCTGACCGGCCGGCGTCTGGTTCTCGAAGGCGCGCTGCAGTGCCTCGGGCACGATGAGGGCGCTCTCGGACGAGGGCAGCGCGGTGCGGATGTCACCGTCGACCTTGCCGTCCTTGACGTGGATGGCGACGACGCGGTCGCCCAGGCCCTTGAGCACGGCGGGAGCGTCGGCGCCGCCGACGGTCGCCCAGAAGGTGTCGACCTCGAGGACGGTCTCCGGCGACAGCTGCGACACGAACAGGTCGTAGACGGTGCGGCCGTCGACCTTGTTCGTGAACTCCCACTGGTGGTTGTGGTACCCGAACTGCAGGCCACGGCCGGCGGCCTCGGCGGTCAGCTCGTTGACGCGCTCGGCGATCTTCGCGACGTCGTCGGCGGTCTGCCAGCGGTCGGTCGGGATGAACGGGTCGATGACGGTGCGGATGCCGAGGCGCTCGGCGGCGTCCCAGATCGGCGCGGTGTCCTCGGCGTCGATCACGGCGACGTGGCCGGACGGAGCCTTGAGGCCGGTGGCCGCGAACGCACGCTCGAGGTCGGTGGCGCGCTCGACGAACGCGTAGGGCTCGACGTTCTCGTACCCGATCTCGGCGACACGGGCGATGGCCTTGTCGAGGTCTTCGGCGATGGCGTCGCGCAGCGAGTACAGCTGCACAGAAGTGGTGGGCATTGCAGAGGCTCCTTCGATCCTGTCTGGGTGTCGCGGCCCGTCGAGGAGCGATGCTCCGCGGCGAGATCGATGATGACGCTACCCCAAAAACCACCCGGTGTGTAGTTTTTGCTGCCCCGTGTGACGACCCCGGTGTTGCGGACAACACGTGTCGATGTATGCTCGCGTCGGAAAAACCTTGTCAGGCAAGGTTTTCATCGACTCAAGGAGGCGTCATGAGCACACCCGAACCCGGCAGCCCGGCACTGCTCAACCCGGAAGAGGGCATCACCCAGCCCGTCAGCACGGTGAAGGTGGGCATCGGCTACCAGATCGCCCTGTTCCTCGGGCAGTTCGGCCTCTTCGTCGCGCTCATGGCGCCCGTCTACGTGAGCATGCAGCTCAAGGCGCAGGCCCTGGTCGGCGACGACGCTGCGAACGTCATCGGCTCGGTGCTGCCGATCGGCGCGTTCGGTGCGCTCATCATGAACCCCCTCGCGGGCGCCCTGTCCGACCGCACCCGCACGCGCTGGGGCCGTCGTCGCCCCTGGCTGCTCAGCGGTGTCGTGGTCTTCGCGATCGCCCTCGCCTGGATCGCCTACTCGCCCGACGTCCTCAACCTGACGCTGGCCTGGCTGCTCGCCCAGCTCGCCGCGAACGCCACGCTCGCCACCCTGCTCGCGAGCTTCGCCGACAACGTGCCGCAGCTGCAGCGCGGCCGGTCCTCGAGCATCATCGCGCTCGCGCAGAACATCGCCGTGCTCGCCGGCACCTACCTGTCGGTCTTCTTCGTCGCGAACCTGCCCGTGCTCTTCATCGCGCCCGGCATCCTGGCGATCATCCTGGTCGCCGTGTACGCCGTCGTCGCGCGGGACGACCTGCCGACCTACACGCTCAAGAAGTTCACGTTCCTGAACCTCGTCGCGTCGTTCTGGACGAACCCGGTCAAGAACCCGGACTTCGCGTTCGCCTGGTGGTCGCGCTTCCTCATCATCCTCGCGACGTTCATGTTCACGACGTACCGCCTGCTCTACATGCAGGAGCACATCGGCATCGAGAAGCCGAAGGACGCCACGGCCGCCGTCGCCTTCGGCGTCCTGCTCTACACGATCGCGCTGCTGGTCAGCGCGGCCCTGTCCGGCTGGGCGTCGGACAAGCTCGGTCGCCGCAAGGTGTTCGTCGGCGGGTCGACGGCGATGTTCGCGGTCGGGCTCGTCGCGCTCGCGCACGCCGACACGGTCACCGGCTTCTACGTCGCCGAGGTCATCATGGGCTTCGCCTACGGCATCTACTCGGCCATCGACACGGCGCTCGTCGTCGACGTGCTGCCGAACGCCGACCGGCCCGGCAAGGACCTCGGTGTCATCAACATCGCGAACGCGCTGCCGCAGTCACTCGCGCCGGCGATCGCCCTGTTCTTCCTGAAGGTCGGGTCCGACGGAGCCGCCGACAACTACGAGCTCATGTGCTGGGCCGCCGGGGCGATCGCCCTCATCGGCGCACTCGTCGTGATCCCCATCAAGCGGGTGCGGTAGCGCCCGTCGCGCAACGCGACAAACAGACGGTCTGGAGGCCCGTGGCGACGCCGCCACGGGCCTCCCGTCCGTCTGCCTGGTCGCGTCAGCCGGCCCCGATAGCGTGATCCACATGCTCGCCGCCGCCCCTGCCCCGTTCGACACCCCCGCCGGCCGCATCGTCGGGACGCTCGACGGCGACGTGGTGCGGGTGCTCGGGATCCCGTACGCGCAGGCCGAACGGTTCGCCCCGCCGCAGCCGATGCCACCGTTCGGTGGCGAGCTGCACGCGTCCACCCCGTCGCCGGTCGCACCGCAGCCGCACGAGGAGTTCGTCGACCTGCTGCTCAACCCGATCCAGGGCATCGAGGTCGACGAGCACTGCCAGCGGCTCTCGATCACGCTGCCCGCCGACGTGCGGCCGGACGAGCAGCTGCCCGTGATGGTCTGGATCCACGGTGGCTCGTACGTCATCGGCGGCGGCGACCTGCCGATCTACGACGCCCGCGACCTGGTGACCGAGCAGCGCGTGATCGTGGTGTCGGTCACGTTCCGGCTCGGCGTGCTCGGGTTCCTCGGTGACGGCGAGACGATCCCGGCGAACCTCGGGCTCCTCGACCTGGTCGAGTCGCTGCGCTGGGTGCGCGCGAACATCGCTTCGTTCGGCGGCGACCCCGACCTGGTCACCGTCTTCGGGCAGTCGGCCGGCGGGGACGCGGCCGCGCACCTGATGATCAGCGCCGGCGCCGAAGGGCTGTTCCGCCGCGCGATCATCCAGAGCGCTCCGCTCGGGCTGTCCCGCCGTCGGGCACGGATGAACCGCGCGATGGTCCGGGCGGTCGGCGCCGTGCACGCCGATACCCCGCTCGAGGACCTGCTCGACCGGCAGGCACTCGGAACCCGGGCCGCCGCGCCGTACGGGCTCGCCGCCGGCATGCCGTTCGGCACCCAGTACGGCTTCGCGCCGCTGCCCGCCGAGCGTGACCTCGACACCGCGTGGAGCCGGGTCGCCCTCGACGTGGACGTGCTGATCGGGGCCGGTTCGGACGAGGCCGGCATGTACGTGCCGCTCGTGCCCGGGCTGCGTCGGGTCACCCGGTCACGGGTGCTGCGGTCGGCCCTGCGGTGGTGGGTCGTGCGTCCGCTGTCCGACGTCATCTACGGCCGCGATGCCCGACGGTTCACCGAACGGCACCGACGCGCCGGCGGCCGGGCGACCTCGTACCGACTGCACCGCGGTGTCACGAGCGCCCCGACCGGAGCCGTGCACATGAGCGACCTGCCGCTGCTGTTGGGAGGCCGCGAGGCCTGGGCCGGCACCCGGTTCGTCCCCGAACGCGACTGGCCCGAGGTCGAGCGCCGCGGTCGGGCCTTCCGGGCGATCTGGGCCGACTTCGCCCGCACCGGCGAGGTCCGGGCGCCCGACGACGAGACACTGACGTTCGACCGCGGCTGACCGGGAGCCGGCGACGGTGGCCGCGCCCCCTGAACTGGCGGTCGCGGGCCGCTGACCGGCCCCGCACAATCGTCAGCATGCCCACGACCGACGTCGACCTCCGTGCACGCATCGTCGCCGGGGCGATCAGTGCCTACCGAGCCGGGGACTTCCACCGCGTCGGGCCCGACGAGGTCGCCGAGCACGCCGGGGTCACCGCCGACGAGTTCCACCGGGCGTACCCGATGTGGGAACTGCTGGTGGTCGCGGTCATGGACAAGTGGAACAACGGCAGCCGGCGCGAGCTCTGGCCGATCGCGGAGCGGGACGGCACGGTCGCCTACCTGCGTGCCCGGCTCGCCGCGGGCGTGGAGGATCCGGCCCTCGTGCGCCTCCGGGTCGCCGTGCTCAGCGCCGCTTCGAACCCCGACCACCCCGCCGCCGGGTGGTTCCGCACGCAGTACACGCGGGCGTTCGAGGACGTCACCCTCGCCCTGGTCCGCGACGTCGTCGCCGGCCGGGAATCCCGTGGCGCCTCGCCCCGGCACGCCGCCGAGCAGCTCATGGCGCTGTACGAGGGGCTCCAGCTGCAGTCCGTGATCCGCGACGACGGGGAACCGCTCAGCGCCTTCGACCGGGCGGTCGCCCGGATGCGGGTCGGCTGGGCAGCGGCACGCGTCGACGCCTGATCCGGGTCGGGCGACCACGTCGGGTCCGGGGCCTTGCGCGGCGAGCGGTCGCGACACACCGCACGTGCTGCGTCGCGTGGTCACGTTCCGTCGTTTGCGGGCGGCGGGGCCGACGGTCTGTGACCGCTCGGAGTGCGGGCCGCGGGGGGTCGTGACCGGTGGCGGGCTGGTGGAGCGTCCGCACCACCCCGGTCCACGGCCTGGAGGCCCGGCGCGGCTGGCAGACGTCGGTGCACCCACCTGGCATGGTCGGCCCATGGAGTACACGGACTACGACACCCGGCTCGCCGCCTACGGCGTGATCACGGACGGTGACCGCGTGCTCCTGGCGAAGCTGCGCCACCCCGACGCGGGCACGTGGACGTTGCCGGGCGGCGGGGTCGAGTTCGACGAGACCGTCGAACAGGCCGTCGTGCGGGAGATCCGCGAGGAGACCGGGTACGAGGCCCAGGCCGGTGCCCTGCTCGGGGTCCGGCACCACATCGTCCCCGCCGAACGCCGCATCCACGCCAACGGTCGCCCGATGAAGGCCGTGCAGGTGGTGTTCCGGGCGACGATCACCGGGGGAGCCCTGCGGCACGAGCTCGACGGCTCGACCGACGAGTCGCGGTGGATCCCCGTCACGGAGCTCCCGCACCACCGCCACGGCCTGCTCGTGCCGATCGCCCTCGGCTGGGCGGGCGCCCTGTCCCGCTGACGGCTGGCGTCATCCCACGCGCAGCACCGCGAACTGCGGTGGGACCGCGGTGGGTTCCGGGGGCTGGACACCCCACCCGAGGTTGCGGAGCGACTGCGCGGTCTCTGCCGGGAACTGCCGAGCGGTTGCCTCGGCTTCTGCGCGGCGCCAACGACTGCGGAACCCCTGCACCGCGTCCCGCCACGTCGGCAGTGCGTCCACGCCGCACTCGACGATGACGAACTCGACCAGGTCGGCGAGGCTCGGCCGGAAGTGCGGGCCGCCGAGCGGGAAGTGCAACGAGGACAACCGTGCCGCATCCCGTCGGCCCGAGCCATGATCGCGCGCTCGGGCGAGCAGTGAACTGAACGCTCCGCGCTCGGCGTGCAAGTGCCAGTGCGACTGGGGCGTGGCCGTCAACGCCTCCTGGAACTCGAAGCGGACGAGTGGTTGCCGTTCGTCCGCGAGCAGAACGGCGTACCTGCTCTCGCTGACCACGAGAGCATCGAGGTGATCAACCCATCGGAACCGCATCCACGGGGCAAGGTCCGCGGTGTGGACATCGCCCACGGTCAAACGGACCGGGGTACCCCTTCCGGTCGCGGCGACTGACTGCATGATGAAGGTTCCACTGCGCTCGTCGAGGGCGTAGTCGATCGACGCACCGTGCTCGGGCAGGGCTCCGTCCAGGAGCGCTTGCGCGATCGTCGCCTGGTGCCGCGCCGCCGACGCGGCCTGCTCGTTCATCGCTCACCCAGCAGGGCGGAGATGCTGTCGAGCCAGTTCTGCGTGAGGTACTCGTCGGTGAACAGGTCGCGCCACTGCTCGGTCGGCGCGAACTCCCGCTCGTCCAGGTTCCACTCTGCGCGGACTCGTTCGCGCTCGGCGAGGAGTTCCCCGCGGGTCCATTGCCGTCCCAGCACCTTCGTCATGGCCGTCCTCTCGTCGGTGAGAGGACGGTAGGACGATCAGCAGCGCCGACGCGAGCTTTCGGAATACAACATTTTCACTCCTCGATGACGCTGAGGACGTTGCCCGACGGGTCGGTGAACCAGGCGATGAGCGGCCCGCCCTTCCGGTTCACACCCCGGTCGTCGGTCATCCCCTCGTACTGCAGGAACACGACGCCCTTCGTGGTGAGCTCGTCGACCGCGGCGTCGATGTCCGGCACCGGGAAGTTCAGCACCGTGAAGGCCGCCGGTTCGTGACCCGGGCCCTTCGGGTAGACGAGCACCTGGTGTCCAGCGCCGAGCTGCAGGAAGAGCATGCCGTGGTCCTCGGTGACCTCGACCCCCAGGACGTCCTGGTAGAACGCCTTCGCCTCGGGCACGTCGCGCACCGAGAACCCGCTGAACGCCTTCGTCGCATCGACCATGCGGCAAGTGAACCACCGCGGCCCGGCGTCGGTGCGCTCTGCGAGGATGAAGCCGTGAGCGACTCCGGCACGACCGTCGACCAGGCCGTCGAGCGCGCCGTCGAACTGGCCCGTTCGAGCGAGCGCACGGTGCTCGGGATCGCCGGAGCACCGGGTGCCGGCAAGTCCACGCTCGCCCGTCGCATCGTCACCGCCGTCGACGACCGCCTGGGTGCCGGCACGGCGGTGCAGGTCCCGATGGACGGCTTCCACCTGTCGAACGCGGCGCTCGACGCCCTCGGCCGGCACGACCGCAAGGGCGCGGCGGACACCTTCGACGCCGACGGGTACGTCGCGCTCGTCCGCCGACTCGTCGCCGCCGACGAGGACGTGGTGTGGGCGCCGGACTTCGACCGTCGCGTCGACGAACCCGTGGCCGGCAGCATCGCGGTGCCTCGCGCAGCCCGACTCGTGGTGTCCGAGGGCAACTACCTGCTCGACGACACCGCACCGTGGACCGCGCTGCCGGCGCTCTTCACCGAGACCTGGTTCTGCGCCGTCGCCGACGACGTGCGGCTCGACCGCCTGGTCGGCCGGCACATGCGGCACGGCCGCGACCACGACGCCGCCCGCGCGTGGGCGGTGGAGGTGGACGGCGTGAACGCCGCGAGGGTCGCGCCCACGGTGATCCGGGCCTCCAGGACGGTGTGGACGTGACCACCGACCGACGCGACCGTCGACGACCACCAGGCGACCCCGACAACGACGTGACCCCCGATGACGACCACGCGACACCGACACGAGGAGCGACCATGACCATCGCCATCACCGGAGCGACCGGCAACATCGGGGGCGCCGTGAGCGCGGCGCTCGCCGCGGACGCCGTGCCGTTCCGGATGCTCGTGCGCGACGCCTCGCGTGCGCCGGAGCTGCCCGGCACCGAGGTCGCCGTCGCGACCTTCGCCGACGCCGACGCGAGCCGAGCGGCGCTGCAGGGCGTCGAGGTGCTGCTCATGGTCTCGGCGGCCGAGGCCCAGGACCGCCTCGACCAGCACCGGGCGTTCGTCGCCGCGGCTGCCGACGCGGGCGTGCGGCACGTCGTCTACACGTCGTTCCTCGGCGCGGCTCCCGATGCGACCTTCACGCTCGGACGCGACCACTGGGCAACGGAGCAGGCGATCCGCGAGAGCGGGATGGCGTTCACGTTCCTGCGCGACAGCTTCTACCTGGACTTCGTCGAGGACCTGGTCGGCGAGGACGGCGTGATCCGCGGACCGGCCGGCGACGGCGCCATGGCCGCGGTGGCCCGTGCCGACGTCGCCCGCGTCGCGACCGCGGTGCTGCACGACCCGGACGCGCACCGCGACCAGACCTACGAGCTGACCGGCCCCGAGGCGATCACCCTGGCCCAGGCGGCGGCGATCGTGTCCGAGGTCCGCGGCCGCACGGTCAGCTACCACCCGGAGACCCTCGACGAGGCGTACGCATCACGTGCGCAGTGGAACCCGGAGCCGTGGCAGGCGGACGCCTGGGTGAGCACCTACACGGCCATCGCCGAGGGGGCGCTCGCGCACGTGTCCGGCGACGTCGAACGCATCACCGGGCGTCCGCCGATGTCCCTGCGCGAGGTGCTCGCCGCGAGCTGACCCGTGGTGGCGACGCGCTCCGGGTCCGACGGACGGCCCGGGCAGCCCGCAGTGCCAGACGGTCCAGGCGATGCCGTCCGCCCGGCGCGGCTGCATCGGCAGGCGTGCGTGCCGGGTGCCGCTGGTGAGTGCTCGGCAGCCTCCGGCCAGTGCGGCGCGCAGGACCGGGTCGGTGCGGGGCGCGTGGGCCTCGACGACGAGGACGCGCAGGCCGTCGGCGATCCTCCGGCGGATCTGGTGCGTCGTGAAGACGGGCACGGTGCCCGAGAACCCGCCGTCCGTCAGCACGGGGAGTCCGGTCGCGTCGATCACGGGTGCGGAGATGTGCCACGTGTCCGTCATGAAGAGCGGTTCGTCGTGCCGGTACCCCTCCAGGCGTCGCGCGGTCGCGACGAGTCGGCTGAGGGCACGCGGGTAGGGCGTCGACCCGCCCCACGGGTCCGGGCGCGACACGTGGAAGACGTCCGGACTGCCGACCGGGATCGGCCAGCGCGCGGGCCACGGCCCGACCGACGCGTCGACGCCGCTGCCGTCGCGGGTCGCGTCGAGGGCCTGCAGTGAGAACGCGGCGGGTCCGGCGACGAGCGCGAGCCCGGCTGCCAGCGCGATGACCGTCCGGGAGGCCCGGTGCCGGTCCGGTCCGCGCGTCGCCTCCCAGCGGGGTCGCCGCCACACCGCCACCAGCGTCGCGACGACGGCGACCGTCGAGACGGCGATCGCGGGCACGGCGAGCACGCTCGGCATCGCCGTTCCCCGGGCGAGGAACACCACCCAGCCGAGCTGTGCCGCGGCGAGGACGACCGGGAGCGCCCGGAGCCCTCGAGACTGCGCCCGGACGAGCCCGACCGCACCGCGCCACCCGAGGGCTGCGAGCAGGGCGAGCTGCACGCCGATCGCGGCGACGTAGGCGGTGTGCGGCACGGCGGCCACCGAGAGCACGGCCGCCGCGGTGCCGAACCAGACCACCAGGACGGCCAGGGTGGCTGATCCGGCGCGGGTGTCGAACGCGTGCCCGAACGGGGAGCCGAGGGCACCGGGCCGCTCCGCACGGCGGCGGACGAGCACCACGGCCGCGACCACCACGCCGAACACCGCCGCGGGCAGGAGCCAGGCCACCTGTGACGCCAGGTGCGGTCCGAGCAGCTTGCCGAACCCGGCCGGACCACCGCGCCAGGTGTGCGGGCCGAACGGCACCGTGAACGACCGGACGGACCCGGGCACCGCGCCGGGCAGGAACCGGTCGATGCCGTTGTACCCGAACACCATCGCGAGCGGACTGTCGTCGGTGGAGCCGTCCGCCCACGGCCGCGAACCCGACGGGGTGAGTGCCAGCGCGGTGACCCACGACACCGACGCCAGGACTGCGACGATCCCGAGCACCCCGGCGCGGATCACCCGGGTGCCGAAGCGGAAGGAGCCGTCGTCGTGCCGGGCCGAGGCCAGCAGGGTGCCGAGCAGCAGTGCCGGCAGCACGAACCAGGCCTGCACCATCTTCGCCTGGAACCCGACGCCGACCGCCAGGCCCGCGGTGACGAGCGGCCACCAGCGCCCGGTCAGTGCCGCGTGCTGCCAGCACAGCAGGGCGACGGCCAGCGCGGCGGTGACCATGCCGTCCTCCATCGGGTGCGCGAACATCGACACGAAGACCGGCGTCGACCCGGCTGCTGCGGCGGCGACGAGGCCCGTCCCGACGCCGGCCCAGCGGAGTCCGACCAGGGAGCAGGCCCACAGGGTGACGAGGCCCTCGACGACCTGGGGGAACGCGAGCGCGGCGGTGGAGTGCCCGAACAGCCGGAGGCTCAGCGCCTGCGGGACGGCGAAGCCGCTGAGCTTGTCGAGCGTCACCGTCGCCGAGGGGTCGAACGCGCCCGAGAACAGCGCCGGCCACGACTCGGACATCGACTGCGCCGACGCCTGGTAGAAGCTGAAGTCCCCGCCACGGCCCAGGTTCCAGGCGAGCAGCACGGTCGTACCGCCCGCGATCACGAGCAGGGTGAGCCGTGCCGCGAGCGGCTGGTCCCGCCAGCGGGCGGGTCGTCGGATGTCCACTCTCCGGACCTTGGCCGTCCGGGATGACGACCGGCCGGGACCGTGCCGCCAGCTGGCCGCGAAGCCGGTCCGCGCGCTGAGGGGTCGTGCGGGTGCGGCCCCCGTCGGTCAGCGCCTCGGGGGTCGAGCCGGAGCGGGGTCTCAGCCGGCGTTCGGGTTCGGGGTCAGGACACCCGTCGCGCGGCGAACGTCCCGACGACGCCGAGGGTGAGCACCGCGACGAGCACGACGAGCAGCGGTGCCGTCCAGTTCCCCGTCGCACCGTGCAGGGCACCGGCGACGAGCGGCCCGGCCGACCCGAGCAGGTACCCGCCGCCCTGCACGAACGCGGACATCCGGCGGGCGTCGGCGTCGCTCGAGACGATCCGCACGATGACGATGAAGATCACGGTGATGCCACCGCCCTGGGCCGCACCGCCGAGCACCGACCACAGCAACCAGAGCTGCGGGGCGAACAGCAGCCCGAGCGGCATCGCCAGCCACAGGGTGCCGACCAGGGCGATGATCGCCGCCGGACGCCACCGGGTCGCGAGCAGCGGGACACCGAGCGCCCCGACGACGGCCAGGATCTGGAACACCGACGAGCTCGCGCCCGACGACGCCTTCGAGAACCCGATCTCGTCGTGCAGCAGCGTCGGGATCCACGCGGTGAGGGCGTAGTACGAGAACGCCTGACCACCGAAGGCGAGTGTCAGGCCCCAGGTGATGAGCCGTCGTGCCGGTCGGATGGGCTCGGCGGCGGCGACCCGTGCGGCCTCGGCGGCGCGGGCGGTCCGGATCGCCCCGGTGTCGAGCACCTGGTCGATCGGGCCGGTGACGGGCAGCGGTTCGTCCCGCTCGGACGGCAGCGGACGTCGCCAGGCGGCACGAGCACCGACCGTGTAGGTCCAGGCCGCGGCGGCGATGAGTGCGAAGACCGCCCAGATCGCGATGGCGACCGGCCACCCCCACAGTGCGGCCAGGGGAGCGGTGCCGAGCGACGTGATCATCGACCCGACGTTGAGCGCCGACGTGTACACGCCGGTGACCAGGCCGACACGCTCCGGTGAGGTGTCCCGCCGGATGACCACCGGGATCACCACGTTGCCGATCGTGATGCCGATGCCGATGACCGCGGTGCCGATCAGCAGCGCCGCCGACGAGGGCATCGAGCGCACGACGGTGCCGGCGAGCACGATGACGAGCGACAGGGACACGGCGCGCTCGGGGTCGGCCTTCGCGATGACCCAGCTGGCGAACGGCGTCGCGAGGGCGAAGCACAGCACCGGGATCGTCGTCAGCAGCCCGGCGATCGTCGCGGTCAGGCCGAGGTCGGCGCGGACGTCCCCGATGACCGGGGCCGTCGCGACGATCGGGCCGCGGAAGTTCAGGGCGATCAGGACGATGGCCGCCGGCAGCAGCCATGCGGCACCACGGAGCCCCCGCCGGACGACGTCGCCGCTCATGCGGACGGCGTCGCGGACGGCAGCAGGATCGGCAGCAGGTCGAGCGGGGTGGCGGCGCGGGCGATGGTGCCCTCGGCCTCGTCGGGGGAGCCGTAGCCCCACTCGGCGAAGACGACCGGGACGCCGTGCACGGTCGCGCCCTCGACGTCGTGCTTCCGGTCGCCGATCAGCACCGGGCGGCTGGTGTCGAAGCCGTGGGCCTCGAGGCGTCGCAGTGCCTCTTCGACGACGTCGGCCTTGCTCGACCGCACCTCGTCGTCGCTCGCACCCGTGATGATGTCGATGTCCCCGGTGAGCCCGTAGTGCTCGAGGATGTAGGTCGCCGGGGTCTCCGGCTTGCTCGTCGCCGTCGAGATCGGCAGCCCCGCCTGGTGCAGGGTGCGCAGCACGACGTCGATGTCCGGGAACATCGCGGAGTCGAGCGCCCCGTGCGAGAAGTAGTGCTCGCGGTAGACGGCGAGGGTGCGGTCGGCCAGTTCGTCGTCCATGCCCATCGCGATCCGGAACGTGTCCATGATCGGCGGACCCACGAACGACATCAGGGCGTCGTGGTCCGGCACCGGGACGCCGACGGTGCGGAAGGTGTGCGTCAGGCTCTCGAGGATGCCCGGCGCGGAGTCGCTGATGGTGCCGTCGAGGTCGAACAGGATGGCGGAGAACGGGCTGGTCATGTCCTGTCCACCCTAGCCGGGACGTGGCGGCGACCATCCGGGATCCGTCGGCGGCGGGGCGGGGCGAGCCGCGCCTCCAGGCCCGACGGCCGGACGGCTGGACGGCCCGACGCGGCTCAGAACAGGCGGGTGTGCCCGCCCTCGATGCCGCGCATCGCGTCGTAGTCGAGCACGAGGACGCGGATGCCGCGGTCCTCGGCGAGGGTGCGTGCCTGCGGTGCCACCGTCTGTGCCGCCAGCACGCCCTGCACCGGGCGCAGGTGCGGGTCGCGGTTCATGAGCTCGAGGTAGCGGGTGAGCTGCTCGACCGCGTCGATGTTGGCGTTGCGCTTCATCTCGACGGCGACGCTCGCCCCTGCGTCGTCACGAGCAAGGATGTCGACCGGCCCGATCGCCGTCATGTACTCGCGGCGGACCAGGGTGTGGCCGTCACCGAGGAGCTCGATCTGCTCGGCCAGGAGCTGCTGCAGGTGCGCCTCGACCCCGTCCTTCACCAGGCCCGGGTCGACGCCCAGGTCGTGGGTCTCGTCGGACACGACCTCGTACAGGGAGACGATGAGCTTGTCCTGCGTCTTCTTCTGCGTCACCGTCCACACCTGCGTGATGCCGGCGACCGACTGCTCCTCGTCCGGCTCGGTGATCTCGATCGAGCAGGGCGGACTCATCCAGTTCAGCGGCTTGTAGCTGCCGCCGTCGGAGTGCACGAGCAGGGAACCGTCCGCCTTGAGCATGAGCAGGCGGGTCGCGAGCGGCAGGTGGGCTGAGAGCCGGCCCGCGTAGTCGACGGAGCACCGGGCGATGACGAGACGCACCCCGGAAGCCTAACCGGCGTGGTGTGATGAGCCGGACCGGGCGCGCGGCCTGTGCAGCACGCACGGATTCACATGCCCGTAACGACGTTCTGCACATGTACCGCAATCCGATGCCGTCCTACCGTGGCTGACACCCCGATCGGCCCACGCCGACACCCCTCCCCGAGGAGCCACGATGGCCAGCGAGACCGCAGTGTCAGCACCACGAACCCCCCGTTCCGAGTCGGTCGCCGTCGACGACTACTCGCTCAGCCGAGTCCCGATGTCCGCGCGCTACGGCTGGTTCCAGGTCGCCGTGCAGCGCTTCGGGCAGATCTCGGCCCTGTCCCAGTTCCTGCTCGGTGCGACGCTCGGCTTCGGCATGAGCTTCTGGGACGCCTTCTGGGCGATCACCCTGGGCGCCGTGATCCTGGAGATCGTCTCGGTCCTCGTCGGCGTCATCGGCGTCAAGGAGGGCCTGAACACCTCGGTCATCGCCCGCTGGACCGGGTTCGGCAAGGCCGGCTCGGCGCTGGTCGGACTGGCGATCGGGCTGAGCCTGATCGGCTGGTTCGGCATCCAGTCGGGCGTCTCGGCGGCCGGCCTCGTCTCGATCCTGCCGATCCTGCCCGCCTGGGCGTGGTCGCTCGTGTTCGGGCTGCTCGTCACCGCGATCGTCCTGCGCGGGTTCCACTCGATGCAGTGGCTGGCGAACGTGACCGTGCCGCTGTTCCTGGTGCTCGTCGGCTGGGCGGTCATCGTCGAGCTGAGCCGGCACTCGATCGCCGAGCTCGCCGCGCGTGCCCCGGCCGGCCCGGAGCTGAGCTTCGTGGCCGGCACCACCCTGGTGGCCGGCGGGTTCATCGTCGGTGCGGTGATCACGCCGGACATGACGCGCTTCAACCGGTCGGTCGGCGACGTCGTCAAGCAGACGCTGCTCGGTGTGACCCTCGGCGAGTACGTCATCGGCCTGGCCGGTGTCCTGCTCGCCCACGCCGTCGGCTCCGCGGACATCACCCGCGTGATCACGTCGAGCGTCGGCTGGGTCGGCATCCTCGTGATCCTGCTCGGCACGTTCAAGATCAACGACTGGAACATCTACAGCTCGAGCCTCGGCGTCACGAACTTCATCGACGCGGTGTTCGGCAAGCAGGTGAACCGCGGGCTCGTGACGCTCGTGATGGGCGTCGTCGGCTCGGTGCTCGCCGCGGTCGGGTTCCTCGGGGCCCTGACACCGTTCCTGTCCGTGCTCGGGGTCGTCTTCCCGCCGATCGCCGGGATCATGGTGGCGGAGTACTTCGTCGTGAAGCGCTGGCGCCGCGAGTTGAGCGACGCCGAGAACATCCCGGCGACCTCGCCCACCTGGGTGCCGGCCACCCTGGTCATCTGGGCGATCGCCTCGCTCATCGGGTACTTCGTCGCCGTCGGCATCCCGTCGATCAACTCCGTGGTCATCGCCTTCGTGCTCTACGTGGTCGCCGGCAAGGTCGGGCTGATCCGCGGCGTCGGTGTCAGTCGGACCGAGGCCGCGCCGGCTGCCACCGAGGCCCCGGTCGCCGAAGCACCCGCCGCACCGGCCACCCCCGCCGCCTGACCCGGGCGCTCCCCGAACGGCCGGTCGCGTCGCCGCACCCCTGATCCGCGCGACGGCGCGGCCGGTCCCCACTCCACGAACCAGCACCCCTCCCGCGAAAACCCCGCGAACACCCCGCACCCGCACCACCGCACCCGCACCCGCACCCGCACCACCGAAGGGAACCCCCATGCGCATCGGCATCGACGTCGGCGGCACCAACACGGACGCCGTCCTGATGGACGGCAGCGCCGTCCGTGCGGCGGTCAAGCGGTCCACCACCCCCGACGTCACCTCGGGCATCGTCGCCGCGCTCGACGGCCTGCGTGAACAGCACGCCTTCGGCCCCACGGACATCGACGGCGTGATGATCGGCACCACCCACTTCATCAACGCCCTGGTGGAGGCACGCGGCCTCGCCCCGACGGCCGCGGTCCGCCTGGGCCTGCCGGCGACGGCGTCGCTGCCGCCGTTCACGGACTGGCCCGCGCACCTGGTGTCGGCCGTGCACGCCCAGCCGTTCCTGGCCCACGGCGGCCACGAGTTCGACGGCCGCGTCATCTCGGAGCTCGACCCCGAGGAGCTCAAGCGGCACGCCGGGGCCATCGCGGCCGCGGGCATCCGCTCCGTCGCGATCTCGTCGGTGTTCTCCCCGATCAACGACGAGTTCGAGCAGCGCGCGCAGGAGATCATGGCCGCCGAGCTCGGGCCGGACGTGGCGTTCTCGCTGTCGTCCGAGATCGGTCGCATCGGCCTGCTCGAGCGCGAGAACGCGACGATCATCAACGCGGCGCTCCGTGAGCTCGCCGACCGCATCGTCGACGGCCTGTCCGGGTCGGTCACGGGCAGCGGCATCGACGCACCGCTCTTCCTGAGCCAGAACGACGGCACGCTGATGGACGTCGAGTACGCCCGGCGCTACCCGGTCGCGACGTTCGCCTCGGGCCCGACGAACTCGATGCGTGGCGCGGCGGTGCTGTCCGGCTTCGACACCTGCGCGGTCGTCGACGTCGGCGGCACGACGAGCGACGTCGGCGTCCTGACCGCGGGCTTCCCGCGTGAGGCCACGGGCGAGGTCGCCGTCGCCGGCATCCGCACGAACTTCCGGATGCCCGACGTCCTGTCCGTCGGCATCGGCGGCGGCTCCCGCATCCGTGAGGACGGCAGTGTCGTCGGCCCGGACTCCGTCGGGTACCGCCTGACCGAGGAGGGCCTGGTCTTCGGCGGCACAACCCTGACCGCCACCGACGTGGCCGTCCGTGGCGGCCGTGGTGCGATCGGGGACCCGTCGCTCGTCGCCGGGGTGCCGGCCGAGGTCGCCGCCCGCGCGCTCGACGTCATCGCGGAGCGCGTCGCCGACATCGTCGAGCGGATGCGCACCTCGTCCGACCCGCTGCCCGTCGTGGCGGTCGGCGGCGGCTCGGTGCTGCTGCCGGACTCCCTGCCCGGACTCGGCACCGTGCACCGCCCGGAGCACTACTCGGTCGCCAACGCCATCGGTGCGGCGATCGCGCAGGTCAGCGGCGAGGTCGACAAGGTCTACGCGATCAGCGACGGCCGCCGGTCCGCCGTGGTCGACGAGGCCCGGCAAGAGGCCGTCGACCGTGCCATCGCGGCCGGCGCCGACCCCGGCTCGGTGGACATCGTCGATTTCGACGAGGTCCCGATCCCGTACCTGCCGGGCAACGCGACGCGGATCCGCGCGAAGGCCGTCGGTGACCTGGCACTCGGGGCGCTGATCCGATGAGCGCCACGCAAGCCGCGCCGCGCGCCGAAGCCGCGCAAGCCGCAGCCACGCAAGCCGCCCCCACAGCACCCCACCTCACCGCCATCGGCGCCGACTGCTCCGCCCTCGCCCGCGGCGCCGCGATCCTCGGCACCGGCGGCGGCGGTGACCCCTACATCGGCCGCCTGCTCGCCGAGGCCGCCGTCCGCGCCCACGGCCCGGTCGAGATCGTCCAGGTCGAGGACCTGCCCGACGACGCCGTGGTGCTCTCGGTCGCGATGATCGGCGCCCCCACGGTGATGGTCGAGAAGCTGCCGTCCGCCGGCCAGTTCGCCGAGGCCATCCGCAGCCTGTCGGCGTTCCTCAACGTGACCCCGACCCACCTGGCCTGCATCGAGGTCGGCGGCGTGAACTCGACGACCCCGATCGTCGCCGCTGCCGAGCTCGGCCTGCCCCTGGTCGACGGCGACGGCATGGGCCGCGCGTTCCCCGAGGTGCAGATGGTGCTGCCGACGCTGTCCGGGGTCAGCGCGACACCGATGGCCCTGGCCGACGAGAAGGGCAACACCGTCGTCTTCGACACGGTGGACAACCGGTGGGCGGAACGGCTCGCCCGCACGGCGACGGTCGAGATGGGCTGCTCCGCGATCACGGCGCAGTACGCCATGTCCGGCGCGCAGGTGAAGGAGTCGTTCGTCCGGGGCAGCCTGTCGCTGAGCGTCCGGCTCGGCGAGACGCTGGTCCGCGCACGCAGCGAGAACGCGGACCCCGTCGCGGCGGTCACCGAGGTGCTCGGCGGCACGGTCGTGTTCGAGGGCAAGGTCGCCGACATCGAGCGCAAGACCGTCACCGGGTTCGCCCGTGGCACGGCCCGCATCGCCGGTTCCGGCAGCGACACCGGCCTGGAGGCGGTGCTCCGGTTCCAGAACGAGCACCTGCTGGTCGAGGTGGCCGGCCAGGTCCGCACCACGGCTCCCGACCTCATCATCACGTTGGACGCCGAGACCGGCGAGCCGATCACCACCGAGGCCCTGCGCTTCGGCGCCCGCATCCGGATCGTCACGGCACCGGCCGACGAGCGCTGGCACTCCCCGGACGGTCTGCGCCTGGCCGGCCCGCGGTACTTCGGCTACGACACCCCCGCGGTCCGCCACGACGGCACCACGAGCGCGGGGGAACTGAGCACGGGAGAGAACCGATGAGCTGGATCCTCGACGTCGACGACCTGCCCGACCTGGCCCGCGGCGCCGCGCTGCTCGGCACCGGCGGCGGGGGCGACCCCACCATCGGGATGCTCCTGGTCCGTGCCGCGATCGAACAGCACGGCCCGGTCACGATCCTCGACCCGTCCGAGGTGCCCGACGACGCCCTCGTCATCCCCACCGCGCAGATGGGCGCACCGACCGTGGTGCTCGAACGCATCCCCGCCGGACCGGAACCCCTCGGCGCCCTCCGTCGGCTCGAAGCCCACCTGGGCCGGACGGCGACCGCGACGATGCCCATCGAGTGCGGCGGCATCAACTCGATGATCCCGCTGCTCGTCGGCGCCACCGGCGGCCTGCCCGTGGTCGACGCGGACGGCATGGGCCGCGCGTTCCCCGAGCTGCAGATGGAGACGTTCTCGGTCTACGGGGTCCCCGGCAGCCCGCTCGCGATCAGCGACGAGAACGGCCACGGCGTCATCATCGAGACCGGCACGGACAACAAGAAGATGGAGTGGCTCGCCCGCGGGGTCACCATCCGGCTCGGCGGCGTCGCCTACATCGCCGAGTACGCCATGTCCGGCCGCCAGGTGCGCGAGACCGCCGTCCCGCGCACGCTCTCCCTCGCGCTCGCCGTCGGTCGGGCCATCCGGGTCGCCCGCGAAGCCCACCGCGACCCCATCGACGCGCTCGCCGAGTCCCTCGGCACGACGATCTACACGCACCTGCGTGAGCTGTTCGACGGCAAGGTCGTCGACGTCGAGCGCCGCACGGTCGACGGGTTCGCCCGCGGTCGCGCCACCGTGCAGGGGACCGACGGCTCCGAGCTCGAACTCCGGTTCCAGAACGAGAACCTCGTCGCCCGGCGTGACGGCCGCCTCGTCGCCGTCGTGCCCGACCTGATCTGCGTCCTCGACGCCGAGACCGCCGAGCCGATCACCACCGAACGCTTGCGGTTCGGGCAGCGCGTCCGGGTGATCGGCATCTCGACCCCCGACCTGATGCGAACCTCGGAGGCGCTCGCCGTGTTCGGGCCGTCGTGCTTCGGGCTCGACGAACCGTTCGTCCCGGTCGAGGACCTGCACGAGCACGTCCGCCCGGCCGCCCCGGCGGTCGGCTGACGAACGGCCGCGCGCCGACCCCGGCGCCCGGCCCGTGCACCCGACCCCCCGGTCCCGGGCTCCAGCCCCGGAACCCGACCACGGCAGCAGAATGGACCCATGGACCAGGGTGAGCGGCGGGGCGGCGGTGTGGCGGGCCTCCAGGCCGACGACGCGACCGTCTTCGGACGCGGCACCGCCCTGCTCGGCTGCGGTGGTGGCGGCCGCGTCGACCACATGGTCAGCGCGCTCCGCTTCGCGCTCGGCGACCGCAGCGTGCCGGTCGTCGACCTCGACGACCCCGCACTCGGCTCGGTGGTGGCCGTCGGGCTGATCGGGTCGACGACCGTGCTCGAGGAGAAGATGCCGAGCGGCGAGGAGCTGCCGGCCGCGCTCGCGGCGGTCGAGCGCTGGACGGGCACCCGTGCCGACGCCGTCGTCGCCGCGCAGATCGGCGGCGTGACCGGACCGGCCGCGGCCCTCACCGCACACGCCGCCGGACTGCCGCTCGTCGACGCGGACCTGGTCGGCCGCGCGGTCCCGCGCATCGACCAGCTGTCGGTCTTCGTCGGCCCGACCACGACGGTCACGGCCGCCGCGGCCACCACGAGCGGTCTGCGGATCGTCGTCGACGCCCGGCACCCCCACGACGTCGAGACGGTGTGGCGCGAAGCCGTCTCGCACAGCGGCGGCTGGGCGGCCTTCGCGATCGGCCCGGTCCCGGTGGCGCTGCTGCGCGAACGGGCCGTCGTCGGCAGCGTGCAGCGCGCGCTCCGGATCGGACGCGCCGCTGGCGGTGCGCGCGACGCGGCGGAACTCGCCGCACTCACCGGTGGTCGGGTCGTCGCGCAGGGCCGGGTCATCGACGTGCAGCGCGAGGGGGACGCGCTCGCGTTCGTGCGCAGCAGCCTGGCCATCCGCGACGCCGGCACCGGTGCGGTCGCCCGGGTCGAGGCGGGCAGCGAGTACGTGCACTGCCTGGTCGACGGCCTGCCGGTCGCCAGCACCCCGAGCGTCATCACCGTCGTCGACGCGCGGTCGCTCGCGCCGGTGGCGACCGACCGCACGCGGGTCGGCAACGAGCTCGCGGTGCTCGTGCTGCCGTCGGCGCCGTGGTGGTGGGCGGACCCCGACCGGACCGCGCGCATGGGGCCGCGGGCGTTCGGCATCGACGCCGACGTCGTGCCCGAGGCCGTGGGCCAGGTGCTCGCGTGAACGCCGTCGGCGACCTGCTCCCGCTCCTGCCGCCCGGCACCCGCCTGCTCGTCGGCCCCGGCAGCACCGCGGTCCGCAGCGTCCGCGGGGTGGTGGGGACCCCCGACCAGGTCGGCCGGTCCCTGTCGCAGGGCGACGACGTCGTCGTGCTGCTCACCCCCGTCGAACGTGCCGACGCACGCTTCGACGTGCTGCTGCGCCGGGCGTCCGCGGCCGGCACCACCCTGCTCGTCGTCGACGGGGCACTGGAACTCGGCCCCGGCACCGCGACGCTCGCCGACCGGCTCGGCGTCGCCGTGCTCGCCACCCCGGACCCGTGGGCGACCTCGGTCCGCCTGCACGAACTCATCGGCACCGGGATGGGCCCGGCGGCCCGGGCCGCCCTCGACGCCTCCCGCGTCGCCCTCGACGCCGGCCCCGAACTCGACGACCTGTTCACCCGGCTCGACCGGTCGCTCGGCCACCCGGTGCGCTTCCTCGACGCCTCGGGCCTGGCACTCCGCGGAGCCGCGATCGACGACGCGGCCCGCACCGTGCTCGTCCGCCGCGCCGGCACGAGCGACGTGCTGACCGCCGAGGGCGTCGACGAGACGCTCGTGGCGATCCCGGTCGGCACCGGCATCGGACCGCGCGCCTGGCTGGCCGTCGGCCTGCCCGTCCCGATCGCCGCCGAACAGCAGGTGGTCGCGAGTGCACTCCGGGTCGCCGCCGTCGCCGTCGGGCACCGGCTGCTGCTCACCCGGCTCGACGACGAGCGCGACGCCCGCTACCGGATGGCGATGCTCGACGAGCTTCGTGCGGCCGACGGGGCGCCCGCCCCGCAGCTCGTGCAGCGGACCATCGCCGCCGGGTGGCGGCTGGACGCCTGGCACGTCGGTGCGCGCGTGGTCGCGCGGCAGGGTGTCGACCTGGTCGCGCTCCGCCAGCAGGTCGACGCCGCGGTGCGCGTCGAGGGACTCGACGCGGTCGTCGTCGAACAGGCGGACGGCTGGGTGCTGTGGCTGTCGGAACCCGACGAACCCGGCCGGGAGGCAGTGGCCGACATCGCGGGTCGGCTGCGGCGCGCGCAGAACACGCTCCGCACCACCGTGGAGACCAACGTGGGCGTCGGCAGTCTGCAGGCGGGCCCTGCCGGGCTGGTCCGGACGCTCGGCGAGGCCGGCGACGCCGCCCGTCTGGCCGCCAGCCGTCCGGAGTCGGGGCACTTCGTGCACGTCGACCGGCTCGGGCTCGCGCAGCTGCTGCTCGCGTGGACGCAGACGGACACGTTCCTGCCGGCCTCGCGGCAGCTGCTCGCACCGCTCGAGCGCGGTGGCGGCGCGCTCCTGACGACGCTCGCCGCCTACCTGGACGCGGAGTCGTCGATCGCCGAGACCGCCGCGGTGCTCGGGGTCCACCGGAACACCGTGTCCGACCGCATCGCGCGGGTGGAGCGGCTGCTCGGGGTGGACCTGTCCGACCCGGAGACCCGGCTCGCCCTGCACCTGGCGACGCGGGCGCGGGCGGGCGACGGCGGCTGAGGGCGCGCTGCGTCAGCTGCGGTCGCTGGCTCGCTCGGTCTCGCTGGTCGCGGTGTCGTGCTCGTGCTCGGTCGTGCTCTTGTCGGTCCCGCGGGCGGGCCGGGCGGCGGCACCGGTCTCGCGCGCTGCACCCGAGGCCAGGCCGGCCGCGATGATGAACACGAAGACGATCAGCAGTGCACCGAGCAAGCCGATCTCCTCGCCGAGGAACCCGATCAGCGGCGGCCCGGCCAGGAACGCCACGTAGCCGATCGTCGCGACGGCGCTGACCTTGGCGGCCGCGGTGCGGGGGTCGTCGGCCGCGGCGGACATGCCCATCGGGAAGCCGAGGCTGGCACCGAGGCCCCAGAGCACGACGCCGACGATCGCGAGCGGCACGTTGTCGATGAAGATGAGCATGCCCAGGCCGGCCACCGCGACGGCGGCGCTGATGCGCAGGATCGGCACGCGGCCGAACTTGTCGATCAGCGGGCTGCCGGCGACGCGGCCGGCGGTCATCGCGGCCAGGAAGACCGTCAGCACGGCAGCACCGCCGGCGTTGTCGAGCCCGTGGCCGTCGATCATCGCGAGGGGCAGCCAGTCGTTCGCGGACCCCTCGGCCAGCGCCATGCCGAGCACGATCACGCCGATGAGCAGCGTGGAGGGCTGCGCCCAGACCTGCCAGCGGGTGAGCGGGGTCGCGACCGGGCTGGTGTCGGTCGACACCGGCTGCTCGAAGCGGTGCTCGTCCTGGAACTTCGTGACGGCGACGAGCATGGCGGCGCTCGTGATGACGACGAGCACGATGAAGTGCCACGACACCGGGATCTCGAGCTTCTCGGCCAGCGCACCGAGGCCTGCACCCGCGAGCGTGCCGAGGCTGAACGCGGCGTGGAACAGCGGCATGATCGTGCGTCCGCCGGCCTTCTCGGCGGCGGCGCCGGAGACGTTCATCGACACGTCGCACAGGCCGTTGCCGAAGCCGAACGCGATGAGCGCGATCCAGATGGCGGCGAAGCCCCACCCGAGCGTGACCGCGACCCCCGCGAAGATCATCCCGACCGCCAGGCACGCCGCAGCCACCTGCACGCCCCGCCGGGCACCGAGCTTCGCGACGATGTGGCCGGCGAAGGTCAGACCGCCGATGGAACCCACAGCCATGCCGAGCACGAGCAGGCCCATCTCGAACGTGCTCGCCCCGAGTGAGTCGCGGACGCTCGGGATCCGCCCCAGCCACGTCGCGATGTCGAGCCCGGACAGGGTGAACACCACGAACACCGCGATGATCCAGGCCTTGGTGGTCGGGACGGTGCGGGTGGACGGCGTCGTCATGGTGGTTCCCATCGTGCTGCGGCGCGCGGGGTGATGCGCGTTCTGGTGCGTGTCGGTGCTGGTCTTACAGCTGTCGAATCGATTCGACTGCTCGTTCCGGCTACGCTAACGGGCGATGGACGAACCGGCAACAGGACCCGGCGCGTCGCCTTCCCGCGGCGGCGTCACCCGTTCGTCGCGCCCGACGCTGGCCGCGGTCGCCCGTGTTGCCGGTGTCGCGCCGTCGACGGCCTCGCTCGCCTTCAGCGGTCTCGGCCCGGTGTCCGAGGACGCCAAGGCCCGCGTGCTCGCCGCCGCCGCCGACCTCGGTTACGGCGGCCCCGATCCCCGTGCCCGTTCGCTGCGCCGCGGTCGTTCCGGCGTCATCGGTGTCGTGATGGACGAGCGCCTGAGCGATGCCTTCCGTGACCCGGTCAACGTCCTGACGCTCGACGGCATCGCCGAGGTGGCGGGTGCCGCCGGTGCCTCGCTGTTGCTCGTGCGGAGTCCGCTCGACGACGGGCAGGGCGCCGGCCCGCTGGTCGATGCCCCGATGGACGCGGTCGTGCTCGTCGGGTGCAACGTCCGGATCGACCCCGCCGTCGCCGTGCTGCGCCGTCGGCAGATCCCCGTCGTCGCGATCGAGGCGGACGAGATCGAGGGCGCTGTCCCCGTCCAGCTCGACAACCGCGATGCCTCACGTCGTGCTGCGGAGTACCTGCAGGAGCTCGGCCACCAGGACGTGACCGTCGTGACCCTGCCCCTCGATGCCGCACGCCGCCGTGGCCCGATCGACGCAGCCCGGCAGGCCGAGGGCATCGCCTTCACCACGCTCGAACGCCTGCGTGGTGTGCGCCAGGTCTACCCGGACGCCGTCGCGATCGAGACCGCCGGCAGCTCGGTGGAAGAGGGGCGTCTCGCCGGCACCGAGCTCTTCGCGCCGGACGGCCCCCGCCCCACCGCCGTCATCGCCCAGAGCGACCTGATCGCCGTCGGGGTGATCTCGGCCGCACTCGACGCCGGTCTCCGTGTCCCAGAGGACGTCAGCGTCGTCGGCTTCGACGGCATCACGGTGGACGACAGCCTGCTCCACCGCACCCCGATCCGGCACCTGACCACCCTGGTGCAGCCCTTCGTGCAGAAGGGCCAAGCCGCCGCCCGTGCCGCCCTGGCCATGCTCGAGGGTGCGGAACCCCAACCGGCGTCGTTCACGTCGGAGTTGCGGGTGGGGGACACGACGGGGCCGCCGCCGCCATAGGCAGCCCGAGTCCATCCTCAGACAAAGCACCCGGCCGCCGGAGGAAGCGAGCCAAAGCTTCCAGAAGAGGCGGCAACTCGAGCTGCTCACACAGTTGCATCAACAGGGCGAGATCGGGGTCCGTAAGCCGCATGCCATGACCGCCCTTGAGCAACCCCCCAGCGCACAAGGCCAGAAGCATCTCGTATGACGCGGCACCCGCTTCAGAGTCAACATTCACTAAAGAGAATTTTAAGACATCGAGCGCCGCTCTGCTCGCGTCGGGGTCGGGATGGTAATCAAATTCTCCTGCCTCAGACGCTCTCAAGATTGCAGATTGAATCTGCGGATCGTTGAACCGGTCGAAGACCGCTGGATTGATCACGTATCCGTGACGCCTTACCGCGAACATGTGCTTATCGAGAGCGATTGCTGTTCTTCGAGATGAGTACATCAAATGCGCTACGGTCGAAAACACCTCTGTCTGGGTAGGCTTCACACCATCGGAAACTGCTCGACTATGCTCGCTCCACTCAAATGGCCAAAGCGCAAACTTAGCGTTGATGGGCGTCATAATTTTCCTGTCCTGGGAGGAAAAATGTGGATCCACAAAAAGGTGCTCGTCAGTCAGCGCACCCAGGACCTCCATCCGCGCTAGTACGGCTTGGTGGGCGTCGGAGTCGGGATGCGCTTGGCCGAGCCAATCTTCTACATCGCCGAGAATGGAACGTTCGCGATCCCAGGGATTGCCGACGCCAGGCGTCCCCGGTTCACGCGGCAAAGTCCAGACAACCTCGTAGGACGAGCGGTCTTGGGTGCCGCGCACTCCGAGAGTCCGTTCGAACACTTCACGGGCGGTTGCTGATTCAGGGTGCATCACTATCACCAGGTAGCTGACGCCAACGCCGGAAGGAAGCTTTCGCAACTCCCTGCTCAGCCCGAGAAGTGCTCGCCCTGAGGCGAGGACGCCGGCGCAGACGAGAACTGTCGATTCCTTGCTGAGGTTGGCAAGGATATCTGACTTACTATTGAAGGATTTCTCGCTGATCGGCGCCCAGGTGCTGTCGAACTCAACGTTGGCATCCGGCCACAGTTGCGCGGCGATATGGGCACCGGCGGCTCGAGAGTCTTTATCTGGTAGCGCCACGACAGCGCCAAAATCGACGTCGTCGACGTTCAGGCGGGAAAACGCAGCGTCAACCTTGCTAACCAGTCCCCTCGCCGACGCTTCGCCTTCAAAAATTCGGTCTACCCGAGTGCTGATTCCCTGACGGTGCAAACCAGGACCGCCCGTGGCCCGAGCGAACGCGTTCGCTCGAGTAGTGATCACCCCCGTGCCGAAGAAGCTCTCGAAGTAATCCTCGCCGTCGAAGTTCCTGCCTGATTCCCCGTTGCTCCGACCGCGTTTCCCATGCAAGGGACGATCGGCCAAAGAAAGCATGCGAAGACTCAGTCCGGCTGGCTCCGGAAAGAATTCGTCACCGGACAGAACAATTGGTCGGCTGCCCTCCGCGCATAACTCGCAGATAGCTGTCTCGTTTGAGGGGTAGGACGGGTACGGGACGCGCCGGGCGTCGCGGACCGATTCGACTACGACCTGGTCTCGATTGCTCAGATCGCAGAGCACGCGGCCGTTTTCTGGTTCTGGAGATGTTGCGCTCAAGTAATAGAGCGTGAAGATCGCATCCTCCGAGACACCTAGTTGCCTGATTGCTCGGGCCAACGATCCAGACGTTGATCCGGAGATGACGATTAAGTCCTGTGCCTGGACGTCATCTAGGTTCTGCGCGATGCCGTCGTAGCCGCCGAAGGTGTCGACCACGACATCGGCGACCCAACCTCGTAATCTCGCTTTTAGTTCTTTGAAGGCGTGAAGGACTGGCAATATACCGGCGGTGTCAGCGAACAGCCGTGCTCCGCTTTCTAACGAGAACATCGGTAGAAGCGCAGCAGCTACGAAAAAAGCATGTTGAGCGCGAGCGAGGGCCTGAGACGACCGGATGAAGTACTCCGAATGTCCTCGACCCGGGCGTTCGAAATGGTACCCCGCACTTGCTGCAACAAGCGAATTCGTGTCGCGGAAGGCTTGTCGCATCCCATCTTCGTGGACGGACTTGGAGACCGCCGCGCTGATCTCGACGAGCTCGCCGTCGCCAGGTTGCAGGGCATCTTCGTCCTCAAGCCACGATCCGTCGCCGTCGACGGCGATATAACGAAACGCAAGGCCCGCGAGCTCCGAGGTGCGTGATCGGTACTCCTCAGAGCGAAGGTCGAGCATTTTGTCAATAGCATCACGCGGTCCGAGGAACCAGACTTCCGTCGCCTCCGGTCGAACCTCGAGAAAGGATCCTAGATCGGGGAGATAGTCGGAGAGGGAATCCATCGGGAACGCAGTCCAAAGAACGACGACTACGGATCGCCGATCCGTCCGAATATCGGTGGAAAAAAGAAACTTCTTCTGGTCAGTGTAGGTGCGCAAACCTAACTCACCTTCAAGTCAACCGGGAGGACGATCGTCACTGCCGTGCCTGCATGTAGGCCCACTTCGAACTCATCGAAATTTTCCGGGACCCAGTCGATGAAACGCGGAGCGCTCGTTCGGTCGACGGTTGACGGGACCAATGGATGGGCTATGAAGTCTCGATGTATCTCTAGGCTGCCTGTTCGAATGGAAATGAATCCCCCCAGATTGGACATCAACGTCTGAACGCGGGGTAGTCCTATATTTCCCATTTGGCGGTGGCTTACCCGCACTGTCTTTTCGAGGGCGCTTGCGAGGTAATTGACCTGTGTGAGCGGCCCGTAGAGGTGTTCCTGTCCGAGAGCGATCGCTGCGGACCGAGCGAGGCCGATACCGCTATCTAGGAGAGTGATGGACGCGAATTTTGCCTCGCTGCCTCCTGCTTGGCTCGCCCCCGCGAGGTCGAACACGTTTCGTACGTATCGTCCGAGGGGTGGGTCGTCGTTGGTCGCGGCTTCGATGCGGCTGGAGCGAATGACGTGTATCCCCCCGCTGAGCACTCGAAAGCCCTTGCCGGTTTTACCTGGAGCAAGCTGCTTCGCGTGCCACTCGGTGTTTTGTACCAGCTCGTAGAGAACTTCTCCGACCTCATCTTCCACGCGTCGATTCGAAATCTTCGAACGGCGGACGAGGTCAAGCGCCGCTTTCGACGGCGAGTACAAGCGTTCGCCGAGCGTGCGAATGGCTTCACCGTCAGGCGTGACACGACTCAAATACGAACCGTCCGCAGACCGGAAGATCGTTTCTCCGAGAGGGACGTGAGGCCGACGCAGGGAAGCTGGACGCATTGGGTCTGCCCAAATCCGATGATAAAGCGTTCGAGCGTTTTCGCCGACTGCCCATTCGCCGTGCTCGGGGGTATGCAGATTTATGCTGCGATTCAGACGAGGGATGTGTCGAGCAAGGAGGACCGCGCCGGGTAAATCTGTCTCAGCTGAGAAGGAATTGCGCCGCCCTAGTTCTGAAAGAACGAAGGCCGTCAGGTCCGGATGGCTTACACCCGCTTCGTCTAATATTTCGGAGGACAGTCCGGCGGCGAGCAGAAACGCGTCGTCTTTCGCTAGTCTCGCTGAAAAGTGAGCCCGTTCGGCTACTTCTCCGGCCACGAGAACTGGCGTCCCGTTGGAGCGGCCCCAGGAGATGATGGCCTGCATCAAACGGCCGTCGTCGAGCGGACTTTTCCCGCCGGATGACGGAGGCAGGTGTAGGCGTGCTTGGTCAGCGGGTCCGACGCCTTCAAGAGCTGCCAGGGCATCGCGGACCTTCTGGCGGGTGGCGCCTCTTTCGAGGACGACGTCAATGTTCGCCAAGCGCAGCCACTCCTTCGGGGATGAGGACCGCCTCATGCGGTTACGGCGGGTTGCGCCTCGGCGTAATATTGCCCCTTCTTCGGCGGTGTCGCAACCGGTCGCTCCCATCGTGCCGGACGTCCGGTGACGGACTCGCTCTAGCATTCTGGTCCGATGTTGCTGCTGCGCGAGAAGTAGATTTGTCTCTTTGGTCGCTCGGTGAAGCGCCGTCGTGTCGGCTTACAACGGTCGTAACCAGCGGAAGTACGCGTCGACGGGGTTCAGTGAGGGAGCGCCTTGGAACGAGTGATGATGTTCTCTGGCCGCCGCGCTATGCCGATCCCCACCACCGCAACTAGGTTCACCGCACTTCCCACCAAGAAGCCCGTGGTCCCACCCGCGACTCCTGCGACGGGCCCGAGCACGGCCATGAGCCCAGCGCCGACGACGAACCCCGCGACCGAGGCCAGGGCGACCTGGCGTGAGCGTCCAGCGGCGAGCAGCAACGCTGCCGGCACGAGACCGACGGTGAACACCCACACCGCGACCATCAGGTACCGCAGGTCCGCGACGGCAGCTGCGCCCTCGGCGGGGTAGACGATCGGCAGGAACCACCCGGCGAGCAGTGCGACCAGGCCGAAGACGACGGCGGAGGCAGCAGCGAACCCGACGACGAGCAGCAGCGCCCCGCGAGAGCGCAGCGATCCACCATCGGTCCGGTGCGCGAACGCCGGCACGAGGACCTGCCCCAACGCCTGCCCCAGCATCGACGCCGGCGTCGCCAGGGTGAAGCCGGCCGCGTAGACACCGGCGTCGTGTGCCGAGGACGTGACCTGCGCCGAGATCATCGTCAGCTGCAGCAACCCGTTCGAGGTCACCACCGCCAGCACGTTCCACGCTGCGAACCCGAGCACCCCGGCAGCGGGCTCGCGCGAAGCCGGCGCGAAGCCGTTCCCCCGCGGCCAGCACGCGATCGCGAACACCGTGTACCCGATGGCCAGGGGCAGCAGCACGAAGGGCTCGAGGCGGGCGACGCACGCCATCACGAGCAACCCGAGCGCCAGGACGCTCGTCACGGAGTCCCACAGCGCGACCCGTGGTGCCCGGTCGTAGCCGAGCTGCGCGCCTCGGGCGTAGCAGTAGAGGCCGTAGACGACGACGACCGCGGCACCACCGAGCACCATGCCGGGGCCGTTGCCCCAGGCCAGCATGATCGGCACGGTGACCGCCGCGAGCACCACGCTCGACACCAGCATCGACACCCCGAGCAGCCGGTTCACCGCGGCGTCCGACCGTCGACCCCGCAGTGCGATCGCCAGGAACCGCGACGCGGTGTTGCCCGCGGCGTTCGGCCAGAGCAGGGCGACGAACACCGAGAGCGACAGCAGCGCCGTGGTCTGCCCGAGGGTCTCGGTGCCGAACACCCGACCGACGACGACGGTCACGAGCAGCTTCGCGACGCCCTGCACCCCGATGCCGACCGTGGCGAGCACGGCCGACGACGCCACGGAAGACGACGGGGCCGCAGGCTCAGCAGACGAGGCGGACGAAGCAGGCCCAGTCGAAGAAGACCCGCTCACCGCGCCAACGCCTGTTCCACCCAGCCGCGCCGGTGCGCCCGCACCCCGAGCGTCACCGCCCGGACCCCGATGTACCCGAGGGCGAAGGCCGCCCACAGCCCCGCGAGCGTCCCGCCGGCCCACCAGAGCAGCGGCAGGTACACGACGAGGTTCACACCGCCGGCGATGGCCAGGTACCGCGCATCACCGGCACCGATCAGCACTCCGTCGAGCACGAAGACGTACCCGGCGACGGGCATCCCGACGGCGATGAGCACCAGCACGACGGGCAGGGCGTCCCGCACCGCCTGCGAGTCCGAGAACACCGGCCCGAGCACGCCGCTCACCGCCAGGGTCAGCACCCCGAGCAGCACACCACCGGCGATCCCGAGCAGCACGAGCCGTCGCGTCACCAGTCGCACCCGCTCCGGGTCACGTCCGCCGAGTCCGTGTCCGACCAGCGCCTGCCCGGCGATCGCCAGGGCGTCGAGTGCGAACGCCAGCGTCGAGAAGACAGTGAGCCCGACCTGCGTCGTCGCCAGCCCGGTGGTCCCCAGCCCGGCAGCGGCCCCGACGGTCGCGAGCATCGCGATCCGCAGCGACGCGGTCCGCAGGAACAGCCAGGCCCCCGACCGGAGGGCCCGGGCGACGCCGGAGGCGCCGGGTCGCAGCGGCGCCCCCGACGACCGAGCGGCCCGCACCGCGATGCGCACGTAGACGACGGCCATCGCCCACTGCACGATGACGGTGCCGGCGGCGGATCCCTCGACGCCCCAGCCCGCGCCGTAGATCAGGACGGCGTTGAGCAGCCCGTTCGCGACGAACCCGATGGTCGCGACGACGAGCGGGGTCTTCGTGTCCTGCAGCCCACGCAGCAGTCCGGTCGAAGCGGTGACGACCAGGATGCCGGGCAGCCCGATCAGCGAGATGGTCAGGTACGCGGTCGCGGCGGCCGACACTTCGGCCGAGGCGCCGAACAGGTCGACGAGCGGCCCGGCGAGCGGCCACCCGACCAGCGCCAGCACCACCCCCAGCACGAGCGCGAGCCACATCCCGTCGATGCCCGCGTGCACGGCTCCGCGACGGTCGCCACCACCGAGCGCCCGTGCCACGGCCGGGGTCGTCGAGTACGCCAGGAACACCAGCAGCCCGGTCACCGTCGACAGCACGGCACTCGCGAGCCCGACGGCCGCCAGCGGCGTCGCCCCGAGGTGCCCGACGAGCGCGGTGTCGGTCAGCAGGAACAGCGGCTCGACCACGAGCGCTCCGAGCGCCGGCACCGCCAGCCGCACGATGTCGCGGTCGACCGCGCGCCGCTCAGCGGTCACAGCGGGTCGCGTCGGTCGGTGCACCGACCCATTCTGTCGGCGATGCCGAGTGCGCGCGTTTCGTAGCCCAGCTCGGATCCCGAGGCTCTTGGAAAGTGAGAATCCCTAACATGCCGCCGTGTGTTGTCGATAGGCCCGTCCACATCGAAGGGAAGCACTGATGGCCGACAACAAGATGACGAAGTCCGCTGGGGAACACTGGGTGTGTTCGATGCTCGCTCGGCAGGGTTGGGGTGCCGCGCTGACGCGCGATGGGCTCGCGCGGACGGACATCCTCGCCGTGCACACCGAGGACCTCTCGCGCCCCGCGATCGAGGTGCAGGTCAAAGCGGCTCGAGCAGCCTCCAATGTGAACTACCCACTCGGCTTGAACTCGCAGCAGACGGCGCGCTCGGATCGAGAGTGGTTCGTCTTCGTGAGCCTGCCGGAACAGTCCGACTACGTCTCGGCGCCCCGTTCGTTCATCGTTCCCCGAGACCACGTTGCGGCTGCAGCCTTCATCGCGCACGAAGATTGGCGAACGGACCCCGACGCGGTTCCGGGAACCCGGAACGCGGGTGTCGACAAGTCTCGCGTGCACATCAGCGTGTGGAGCGGGTACGAGGCCCGGTGGGACCTGCTCGCCCAGCCGACTGCTGCTGTGCCGGTCATGTTGCCCGCGCGGTTCGAAGACCTCGCCTTCGGCGATCGCGTCGGACTCCCAGAGGGGCACCCTTGGCTCTTGAACCGTCCAGTTTGGGCGGACGCCTGATTCCGTCGGCGCACCTTTCGGAAGCATCGCCGCACCGATCGAGGCCAGGTCCGTCGTCGGACGATTCGCTTGATACGTTCGCCACATGGAGAGCGTTCGACATGCTGAGCTGATCGCAGAGCTCGAGGTGTCTCGTGCCGAGGAATGGGGTCCGCGCGCTCTGCTCGCATGTCTCCGAAAGCTCCGCGACGGCGGCCCGACCGAGGCGGCAAGCGTCGTCGTGCACGACGCCTGGGCCACGGCTGACGAGTTCCGCGTCGTCTACGACTCCCCGTGGCAAGGTCCTCGCGTCGGGATCATCCGCGACCGGTGGACGACGATCGACCGCACGGACGCCTACACAACCGGCGACCAGCCGACTCCAGAGGAGTTCGGACAGGAGGTCGCGGACTTCAACATCGGTGAACCCCTTGGCGCTTACCTCGACATCCTCGATTTCGACGCCGCTGGCCTGGGCTGGTGGGGCCACATCCCGTTGCGCAGCCGACGCTGATCACTCTGCACTCACCCAACTGTCGGTGACCCTCGAGCGATGACCGGACACTCCAGTCGAGGGGCAGATGGAGCGAAGAACGAGCCGTCCTCACGTAAACTGCCAGCATGACGCTGAGCTTCGTCGCCCTCGACTTCGAGACGGCCAACTTCGATCGTGCATCGGTTTGTGCCGTTGGCCTCACCACGGTCATCGACGGGGCTGTCCAGTCCACGACGTCCTGGTACGTCGAACCGCCCACCGGGCTGGACTTCACCAACACGTACCTCCACGGCATCGGGCCGGACGACGTCGAGGGCGCCCCGACCTGGCCTGAGACCCTCCAGCAGCTGCGCACCGTCACGAACGGACTTCCGGTCGTCGCCTACAGTCCCTTCGACAAGGGCGTCTACAACGCGGCCAACGCGCTCACAGGAGCGCCCGACCCGCAACTGGACTTCCTCGACGCTCTTGCCGTGGTCCGGCACCACTGCAAACTGCCCAGCCACCGTCTTCCGCTGGTCGTCGAACACTTTGCGTTGCCGGACTTCCATCACCACGAAGCCGGCGCTGACTCGCTCGCCTGCGCGCTGATCATCCTGCGCATCGCCGAGGAGCAGCAAATCGACAGCGTCGACGAACTCTGGGCTGCCGTACCAACCCGGTCGAAGGGCACCAACCGAGCTGGCCGTGTGTACCAGCGCAAGGCCGACCTTCCTCAACCGGCCACTGAGGCGGATCCGGCTCATCCCCTGTTCGGAGAGGTCGTGTGCTTCTCTGGCGACCTCGACAGTTACACCCGCGCCGAGGCGCAGACGCTCGTCGCTTCGTTCGGAGCGGTCGTCTCGGGCAACGTGACCAAGAAGACCACGCTGGTCGTGATGGGTGGCTTCGACCCCGCCACGCTTCGCCCCGGAACGACCCTCAGTGGGAAGGTCCAACGAGCAAAGGACCTCGCCGCCACGGGGCAGATCATCGAGATCGTCACGGAGCAGACGTTCCTCGAGATCGTCGCCGTCGCGTAGGCCGAGCTCCGGCGAGCTCGGGGGCATTGGATCGAGCGGGTTTCCGGTCCGGACGCGCAGGACACGGTCTCCGTCCGCGGCTGACCCCGTGACGGACTGGAGGCCCGTGGCGGCGCTGCCACGGGCCTCCAGTCCGGTGGTCCCACGTCGTCAGGCCGGACGCGCGTTCCGGCCGACCACTCGCGTCAGTCGGCGCGCGGTTCCGCGGGGACGGCGCCGGTGGCGGCGTGTGCGGGGTCGGCGGCCTCGGTCGAGGGCTCGTCGGTGCCGCGAGCCCGGCCGATGACGTCCATCACGTGGTAGACGACGATCGCGGCGATGGTGCCCACGATGATGCCGCCGAAGCTCGCCTGGCCGAACGTGAACGTGAAGTTCGCGATGCCGATGATCAGGGCGATGCCAGCCGTCAGCTGGTTCTTCGGCTTCGAGAAGTCGACGCGGTTCTCGACCCAGATCCGGATGCCGATGATGCCGATCAGGCCGTAGAGCGCAGTGGTGGCGCCACCGAGCACGCCGGCGGGCACCGAGGAGATGACGGCGCCGATCCTCGGCGACAGTCCGAGCAGGACGGCCGCGATCGCGGCGACCCAGTAGGCGGCGGTCGAGAAGACGCGGGTGGCGGCCATGACGCCGATGTTCTCGCCGTAGGTGGTGGTGGCGGAGCCGCCACCGATGCCGGCCAGCACGGTCGAGATGCCGTCGGCGAAGAGCGCGCGACCGGTGAGCGGGGTGAGGTCACGGCCGGTCAGCTGCCCGACGCCCTTGACGTGGCCGACGTTCTCGGCGACCAGCGCCAGCACGACCGGTACGAACGCCAGGTAGATCGGGAGCTGGGACGGGTCGAAGGCGGGAGCGGTGAAGTCCGGCAGACCGATCCACGGCTTGTCGCCGACCTTCGAGAAGTCGACCTGACCGCCGATGAGCGCGGCGACGTACCCGACGAGCACGCCGATGACGATCGACAGGCGGCCGATCAGGCCCCTGAACAGGACGGTGACCAGGATGATCGTCGCGAGGGTGATGACCGCGATGACCGGGGCTTCCGTGAAGTTGTCCCGGGCCGACGGAGCCAGGTTGAAGCCGATCAGGGCGACGATCGCGCCGGAGACCACCGGGGGCATCAGTCGGTCGATCCACCCGGCGCCGGCCAGGTGCACGACGAGCCCGACGATCGCGAGCAGCGCGCCGACGACGACGATGCCGGACAGGGCGAGCGGGATGCCACCGATCTTGGTCGCCGCACCGATCGGGGCGATGAAGGCGAACGACGAACCGAGGTAGCTCGGCAGGCGGTTGCCCGTGATGAGCAGGAACAGGATCGTGCCGATGCCGCTGAACAGCAGCGTCGTCGACGGCGGGAACCCGGTGATCAGGGGCACCAGGAACGTGGCGCCGAACATCGCGACGACGTGCTGCACGCCGAGGCCGATGGTCCGGGGCCAGGTGAGCCGTTCGTCGGGTGCCACGATCGTCGTCGCGGAGACGGTCTTGCCGTCGCCGTGCAGCTTCCACGGAAGTCCCATGCGATGACCGTACCGGCAGCCGTGTGCCGGTGACGACCCGGATCGACCTGCCCCATGGGGTCGGTGGCTATCGTGGACCGCATGACCGACGTCGCACGTGCCTCCGGCATCCACACTGACGAACTCGACCCCGCGGTGCGCCCCCAGGACGACCTGTACCGCCACGTGAACGGGACCTGGATCGAGGCGACGCCGATCCCCGACGACAAGGCCCGGTACGGCTCCTTCACGGTGCTGGCCGAAGCCGCCGAGATCGCCGTGCGCGACATCATCGAGCGCTCGCAGCAGGCCGCCCCCGGCACCCAGGAGCGCAAGGTCGGCGACCTCTTCACCTCGTTCACCGACGAAGCCCGGCTCGAGGAGCTCGGCACCGCACCGATCGAGCACCTGCTCGCCGAGATCACCGCCATCGAGTCCGTGCCCGAGGTCATCGCCGCCGTCGGCCGCTTCGAGCGCATCGGCCTGCCGAGCTTCCTGCAGCTCTTCGTCGACAACGACCCGGGCGACCCCGAGTCCTACGTCGTGTTCCTGGAGCAGTCCGGCCTCGGGCTGCCCGACGAGTCGTACTACCGCGAAGAGCGCTTCGCCGACATCCGCGAGAAGTACCGCGAGTTCGTCGCGGCGATGTTCCCGCTCGCCGGGTTCGACGACGGCGGCGCCCGCACCGAGCACGTCATCGCGCTCGAGACGGCGCTCGCCGCCCAGCACTGGGACAACGTCACGACCCGCGACAGCCAGAAGACCTACAACAAGCTGCCCTGGGCCGAGGTCGCCGCGCTCGCGAAGGGCGTCGACCTGCAGACCTGGTGGCAGGCCATCGACGCCCCCGCCGGTGCGTTCGAGACCGTCGTGGTGCGCGAGCCCTCGTTCATCACCGGCCTGGCCGACCTGCTGAACGACCAGCCGCTCGAGGTCTGGAAGGACTGGCTGCGCTGGCAGGTCATCCGTGGTTCCGCGGCGTACCTGACGAGCGCGTTCTCGGCCACGAACTTCTCGTTCTACGGCACCGCACTGACCGGTGCGCCCAAGCAGCGCGAGCGCTGGAAGCGTGGCGTCTCGCTGGTCGAGGGCGCGATGGGCGAGGCCGTCGGCCGCATCTACGTGCAGGAGCACTTCGACGAGACCTCGAAGGCCAAGATGGACGACCTCGTCGCCAACCTGGTCGAGGCGTACCGGCAGAGCATCACCGCGCTCGACTGGATGACCGACGAGACCCGTGCCCGTGCGCTCGACAAGCTCGACAAGTTCACGCCGAAGATCGGCTACCCGGTGAAGTGGCGCGACTACTCGGCGCTGCCCGTCCTCTCCGACGACCTGGTCGCGAACGTCCGCGCCGTCGCCTCGTTCCAGGTCGACCGCGAGCTCGGCAAGATCGGCAAGCCGATCGACCGCGACGAGTGGTTCATGACCCCGCAGACGATCAACGCGTACTACAACCCCGGCTTCAACGAGATCGTGTTCCCGGCGGCGATCCTGCAGTTCCCGTTCTTCGACGCAGACCGCGACGCCGCCGCGAACTACGGCGCGATCGGTGCCGTCATCGGGCACGAGATCGGCCACGGCTTCGACGACCAGGGGTCGCAGTACGACGGCGACGGCAAGCTCGAGAACTGGTGGACCGAGGCCGACCGCGCGGCGTTCGAGGAGCGTACGAAGGCCCTCATCGCCCAGTACGACGCCCTGGTACCGACCGAGGTGCCCGACAGCCACGTGAACGGTGCCCTGACGATCGGCGAGAACATCGGTGACCTCGGTGGCCTGTCGATCGCGTGGAAGGCGTACCTGCTGTCGCTCGACGGCCAGGAGCCCCCGGTCGTCGACGGACTCACCGGTGCCGAGCGCTTCTTCCTGAGCTGGGCCCAGGCCTGGCGCATGGCGATCCGCCCGGAAGAGGCGGCTCGTCTGCTGAGCATCGACCCGCACTCGCCCAACGAGTTCCGCTGCAACCAGGTCGTGCGGAACATCGACGTCTGGTACGACACCTTCGGCGTGACCGAGCAGGACGCGATGTACCTCGACCCCGCCGAGCGCGTCGCGATCTGGTGATGACGGAGCCGGACGCGGCCCGGTCGTCGCGCCGCCGGCGACCGGACGACCGCCCAGCAGGTGGCGGCCGCGGTCGTGGGCGGCACAGCGGCCGGACCGACGACCGCTTCACCGCCACCACCGAGGCCATCGGCGCCCTCGCGCTCGAGGGCGCCGGGGTCAGCGCCTCGGTGATCGACACCTCGAGCGGCAAGGCCCTGCTCGCGATCGACGACACCCTGGTGCAGCCGGTCGCGAGCCTGGGCCGCGTCCTGCTGCTCATCGAGGTCGCCGCCCAGCTCGAGGACGGCCGCCTGCACGGCGACCGCCTGCAGCGCATGGCGCGCGACACCGCGACCGGTGCCGGCCTGTGGCAGTTCCTGCAGGAGCCGACCATGCAGGTGCCCGACCTGGCGACCCTGGTCGGGGCGACCGCCGACGCCTGGGCCATGAACGCTCTGCTGTCGACCGTCGGCATCGACGCCGTCCGGGAGCGTGCGGAGTCCCTGGGCATCGAGCGCACCGCGTTGATCGACCGGGTGCGGGACCGCCGCGGCCCGGATGATGCCCCCGACGCCTCCGTCGCACCGACCGGGGAGCTGTCGTGGGTGATGCGCGGACTGGCGCTCGGCGAGGTCGTCGACGAGGCGGTGTCGAACCGGGTGCTGGGCTGGTTGTCCTTGGCGAGTGACCTGAACCTGGTCGCCGGTTCCTTCGGGCTCGACCCCCTGGCGCACCGTGCGCTCGACCACGGGCTGCAGGTCGTCGCGGTCACCGGGTCGAGCACGGGCGTGCGGGCGGAGGCGGGGATCTTGCGGGGGCCAGGGTCGTCGGTCAGCTACGCCGTGACCGTCACGTTCGACGACGCTTCGTTGCAGCGGCGGTTGGCCGTGGTCGAGGCGCTGCGGACCATGGGGACCGAGGTGCTCGAGGCGGTGCACGCGCCGGCTCGTCGCTGACGGCGCTTGGTGCTGTTCGTCGCGGGTGCCGTGTCGCCGGGTCAGGGGCGCGGGACGCAGACCGACTCCGCGCGCAGGCTCAGGCCGTCGACCGTGCCCCGGATGCTCGCCGTGGCAGGATCCGCATCCGTTGACGACGACCAGTAGTCCCGCCCCATCGCCCGGCCGCTGACCTCGAGGCCCTCTGACGTCCACAGCGCGGTCACGGCGTCGAACGGCCCCTGCGCGTCGTCGACGATCTGGAACACGGGCACGATGCTGAACGCCGTCGCGCGGGTGCCGGTCGCATCGGGTGACCAGGTCGATCCGGGCGGCGCGCACTGTTCGGTGCCCGTGGTCACGGTCGCCGGGACTCCGGCGGCCTCGGCCGAGCGCTCGAGGAACGCCCGGAGCGTCGCAGCGTGGTCGCTGACGTCAGCGGGCACCCACGGGGCCGGCGTGGGGCCCGTCGTCGGGGTGCCCGGGGCAGTGGCGTCCTGCGGCTCCTCGGCGTCGAGGGGGAGTCCGAGCCAGCCGCTCGTCCCGTCGAGGCCGACGGAGAACGCGGTGCGCGGAGCGCGGTGTGCATCGGCGGCTTCGTCCTTCGTCCGCACGAGGACGTCGGCGACGGCACCGAGTCGTTCGCCGGAGATCGACAGGTACGGGCGTTCGGCATCGGCGGTTGTGTCGGTGGGGGCTTGCGCCGCGTCAGCCGGGGCCTGCGCCGCGTCAGCGTAGGTCGTGCCCGGTGAGTAGTACAACTGCTCGACGCCGTGGTCACCGTCGCCGACGAATCCGTCGATCGTGCGCAGGAGTGCTCGGCCGGGCTGCGTCGCCGTGATGCCCACGGACACGTCACCACGGATCAGGGAGGCCGGGTGATCATCGACGATCGGCCGGGCCCGCTCGACGGCGTCGCTGAAGCTGATGCCCTGCACGAGCCGGATCGTCGCCTTGGACGGCGTCAGCCACAGCCGACGCACGAAGGGCTCCGTACGCAACCGACCGGCCAGGTCGACGACGTCGGCGTCCATCGGGTCGATGATGACCGGAGCCGACGCTCGCCCGCGCGGCACGTCCACGCTCACCGTCAGCGTCGTCCCGGTGACACCCCGCGCTGCCGTGTGGCGGATCCGTTCGGCGACGGCGAGGTCGGTGGTGTCGGTCGTGACCTCGAGCGACGCGATCCAGTGCGTCGGGTCGTCCTTCACGTCGACCGGACGGACCTCGCCGTCGGCCGTGTCGACGCCGGGCAGTCGTTCGATCCGGGTGATGAGCTTCGCGAGCGCCGATTCCGACCCGGTCGGCGGTGGTAGTGACAACGTGCACGCGGCGAGGGCGAGCACGACGCCGAGCGCGGTTGCGAGGGCTGCCGCTGAACGTGTCCGTGCGCGAGCCCCCATGCGTCCGAGTCTAGGAACGCCCTGCTGGCGCGTGGAATCGGTCGCGAGACCCATCCGTGCTCAGCGCAGGAGCACGAAGGAACGCAGCGGGTGCGGTTCGACGTCGTGGGCCTCCACGAAGCCTCGTGACTCGTAGAACGCTCGCTGCCCCGGCTCGTCGTCGGTGAGCAGGACCGTCTGGCGAACGCCGGCGTACCGCTGCAGGACCGCGTCGAGCAGTGCACCGCCGATGCCGGACCGGTGCGCGGACGGCAGCACGAGCACGTCCTGCACGTACACGATCGTCACCCCGTCGGAGACCGTGCGGACCAGGCCGAGCAGGTGCCCGTCGTCGTCGCGGGCCGTCAGCACGGTGTGGGAGCCGGCGATCGCCGCGGTCAGGGCTGCGGGGTCCTGCGTGTACGCGGTCCACCCGACGGCGTCGTACAGCGCCACCAGTTCGTCGGTGCCCGGTCGTTCGTCGCTGATCGTGGTGGTCACGGTGCTCATCGTGGCCGACTCCTAGGAGGTCGCCTGCCCCTCCGGCACGAACGCCTGGACGGACAACAGTGAGGCATCGGCCGACGCACACGCCTGGAAGTCGGTGTCCTTCACGAATAGGGACTGCTTCGACCCGGGCGGGTACACGCGGAAGCCGTCCGGGGTCTTGGGCGAGCAGTCGCCCGCCGAGTAGTTCTCGGCCCGGACGATCTTCAGCGGTGCGACGGCGGTCTTGCCGGGAGCGAGTGTGACGGTCGGGTGCGGGGAACTCTTCTCCGCGACGGCCGCCGCTCCGATCTGCTTGCCGGTGCCACCCCCGACGAACGAGACTCCGGGCCACCCCTGCACGGTGCAGGTCGTCGACCCGGTGTTCTCGAGCACCAGGTGCACGATGACGCTGCCGGCGGCACCACCGCTGCCGGCCTCGATGCGTCCGGCGAGCGACGATGCCGCGCACCGGTCGCCGGCAGACGAACCGGTGGCACCGGATCCCGTGGACGGCCCAGAACCGGACCCGGCCGACGGTGCCGCCGAGGCGGACTCCTCGGACGACTGCGGCGTGGACGTCGACGCGGACGGCGACGGCGCGGGCGCCGTGACGGTCTCGGTGGCTGCGGGCTGCCCGTCCGAGGCGCACCCCGCCAGTGTCCCGACGGCGACGAGCCCGGTCACGACGAGCAGGAACTTCGATCGGCTGCTGCGTTGCATGGTGCACAGGCAACCACCGAACGCCGCATCCGGTTCGGTCGGCGTCCAGGGACCCCGAGCACACTCCGAGGCAAGCAACCCGAGCAGCGGAGGTCGGACATGACGGGCAAGCACGAACAGGCACGAGGCGACGAGGGTCGCGCGGACGGGGTCGAGCCCCGGGCCGGAGCCTTCACGGACAGCGAGATCCCGGGCGACGAGCACGTCGAGTCGACGGAGCCCGTCGGCGAGTTCGTCTCGAGCGACATCCCCGGCGAGACGCGTCCGACCGGAACCGGACCCGACGGCGAGTACGTCGACTCGGACATCCCCGGCGAGGCCGAGCCGGCCCAGAACGGCGAGGTCGGGGAGTACACCGACACCGACAAGGCCTGACGAACCCGAGTGGAACGCATCCCATGATCAAGGATAGGCAGTCATCCTTGATCATGGGATGATCCATGTATGGCTTCGTACGAGACGATCCGACGCACTGGCGATCCGGCAGCCGCGACACGCGCCTTCCGGATGCCGATGGTCTTCGGCGCCTACGTGCCGGATCCGCTGCAGGGCCGAACGGTCGAACTCGGACCGGCCGAACAAGCGGCCGTACTCGAGGCCACCGCTGCGGTGACGGAAGCCGAGACGAGATCCACCCTGCTCGGCAGCGGAGACGCTCTGGGCCGGATGCTCCTCCGAGCCGAAGCGGTCGGGTCGTCGATGATCGAGGGCCTCGAGGTCTCCCCGCGGAAGCTGCTCGAAGAAGAGGCGCGCGGACGGAGCCCGCTCGGGCAGTGGAGCACCGCAACCGAGGTCCTCGGCAACATCGACGCCATGACCTTCCTCACCGAGTCGGTCGGTCCGGGTTCCCCGGTGACCCTCGACCTGCTCCTCGAGGCGCACCGGCGCCTGATGGAGGCCTCGGCGACCCCCGAGGTCGGGGGCACGGTCCGAGCGGTCCAGAACTGGATCGGTGGACCGACGCCTGCCGCAGCGGCGTTCGTCCCTCCCGTGCCGGAGCGGGTGCCAGGACTCCTCGACGACCTGCTGGCGTTCGTGAACTCGAGCACGCTGCCGACGATCGCCATCGCCGCCATTGCACACGCACAGTTCGAGACGATCCACCCGTTCGCCGACGGCAACGGTCGCATCGGACGCGCACTGATCCACGCTGTCCTGCGGTCACGGGGTCTGACCGTGGAGTCGTCTCCACCGGTGTCCCTGGTCCTGGCGACCCGTGCTGTCGACTACGAAGCGGGGCTCCAGCGGTTCCGGTCCACCGATCCGCCGGCATCGGAGCCAGCGCAGCGAGCCGTCGGGCAGTTCGTCCGGCTCTTCGCCGAGGCGATGGCCGAGGTCGTGGACCGGATGACGCAGTTCGAGCACGAGCTAGTCCGGATCAAGGAGTCCTGGCGATCTGCGCTCGCCGGAGTCCGCTCTGACTCCTCTGCGTGGTCGGCGCTCGAACTCGCGCCCCGCATGCCGGTGCTCACCGCGCAGACGTTCGCCGCCGCGACGGGCCGGAGCGAGCAAGCCGCGAACACGGCCTTGGGGGTCCTCGTTGATCGTGGCGTCCTGACACAACGATCGGCGGGACGGCGGAACCGCGTCTTCGAGGCAGACGCCGTGATCGGCGCGCTGGCACTGCTGGAACGCCGTCTCGCCTCTCCGGCTGGTGACACCGGCGTCGTGCCGCCGACCAGGCACGTGCCGGCAGCTCCGCCGCGAGCCTGACGGTCAGTCGATGAGCTCCGCCGCCACCAGGCGGCGGAGCGTCTCCACGCCAGCAGGCGGGCAGCGGTCCGCGTCGGCGGAGGTGACCCACTCGACCTCGTCCACCTCGGCGGAGGCGACGGGCGTGGCGGAGTCCAGCGGGCCTCCCGGCCGGACCAGGAACAGCGTCATCGCGACCATGGTCCCCGGAGCCTGCCCGTGGGCGGGCTCGAGCACGACGCCGAACGGGTCGACGTCGTCGGCGGTGAGCCGCAGGCCGGTCTCCTCGTAGGCCTCGCGCACGGCGGCCTCGACGTCGGTCTCGTGCGGCTCCGCCTTGCCGCCGGGCAGGTAGAGCACGTCGCGCGCCCGGGCGCGCACCATCAGGACACGTCGGTCACGCACCAGCAGCAGCGCACTCACGCGCAGCGTGGGTGGTTGCGAGCCTGTCTGGAGGCTCAGCTCGCGTCCGCCTGGTCGTCGCGATCCGAGGCGGTCGGGTCCAGTGCCGTGCGGTCGGCCAGCGGGACGACGGGCGACGGCAGCTCCGGCTCGGCCTCCGGCCGGACGCCGTACAGGGAGTCGATCGCCCCGACGAACTCCTCGCCGCGACCGGCGCGTCCGAGCTCACGAGCGCGGACCGAGGGACGGTGCAGCAGGACCCCGACCAGGTGCCGGAGCGCCCGCTCGGTGTGCTCGACGGACTCGCCGTCGGCGTCCGCGCGGCGCTTGGCCCGCTCGATCTCGTCGTCGAGGATGTCGAACACGTGCTTGCGGAACGCCACGAGCGCCGGGGTCGTCGACTGCTCCATCGCCTGCGCGCGGAACCGGGACACGGCGTCGTCGACCATCGCGCGGGCCTCGGACTCGGCGTTCAGTTCGGAGATCGGGGCGTGGATGCTGATCGTCTCGAGGTCGAGCAGTTCGACGCCGTCGACGCCGGCGGCCGCGGGGTCGACGTTGCGGGGGAGCCCGAGGTCGATGACGATGCGGCGGACCCCGTCGTCGAGGTCGGCCGGTGCGACGACCGGGACCTCGCTCGAGGTGCAGGTGATCAGGACGTCGCTCTCGCCGATGGCCTGGCGCAGGTCACGGGCGGCGACGAGGTCGTGCTTGGCGGCGAACCAGGGCGCCCGGCCCGAGGGCGAGAACACCTGGATGTTCGTGGCGCCGCGGTCACGCAGGGCGGCGATGGTGGTGGCCGCGTAGCTGCCGGTGCCGACGAGCAGCACGCGGGTGCGGGCCCAGTCGGTGACCCGCGACGAGGCGAGTTCGAGGCCGAGGCGCACGAGGGACCGGCCGGCGGCACCGATGCGGGTGCGGGTCTTGACGCCGCGCGAGGTGTGCGCAGCCTCTTGGAACAGGCGCTCGAGGTCCGAGGTGGTGGTGCCGTTCGACCGGGCGTCCTCGAGCGAGCGACGGACCTGGCCGGAGATCTCGGTCTCGCCGACGACGACGGACTCGAGACCGCTCGACACGGCGAACAGGTGCTGCACGACGTCCTTGCCGTCCAGCACGTTGACGGAGTCCAGGACCTCGGTGGCGTCCAGGTCGCTCGCGGCGGCCACGGCCTGCACGGTGGCGGAGACGGCGGAGTCGCTCTCGTCGCCCGCGATGTCGAGGTACGCCTCGAAGCGGTTGCAGGTCGCGAGGACCACTGCACCGTCCAGGACGCCGGCATCCGTGACGAGTCGGCTGGCTGCCGCGGGTGCACCGATGCTCAGTCGCTCCAGGAGATCGAAGCTGGCGTTGCGATGCGACGCCGTGAGACAGATGAGCACGTAGTCAATGGTAACGCGCTCGATGGGAGAATCATCCGGTGACCGAAGCGACGACCACATCCCTCCCCGACTCCCACCCCCTGGCATCAGGGCGGACGAGTGGTTCCCGCCTGGTACGGGCCCTGCGGGGTGACCGTCCGGAGACGCTCCCGGTGTGGTTCATGCGGCAGGCCGGACGGTCCCTGCCGGAGTACCGCGAGCTTCGGATCGGCACAGCCATGCTCGACGCGTGTCTCGACCCGGAGATGGCGTCGGAGATCACCCTGCAGCCGGTCCGCCGGCACGGGGTCGACGCGGGCATCTTCTTCAGCGACATCGTCGTGCCGATCAAGCTCGCCGGTGTGGACGTCGAGATCGTCCCCGGTCGTGGCCCGGTGCTCTCGTCGCCGATCCGGACTCCCGCCGACGTCGACGCCCTGGAGCAGCTCGACCCCGCGGCCCTCGCCCCGATCGAGCAGGCCGTCCGCCGCACGGTCGAGCAGCTCGGCGACACCCCGCTGATCGGCTTCGCGGGGGCGCCGTTCACCCTCGCCGCCTACCTGGTCGAGGGTGGCCCGTCCAAGGACCACATCCGCGCCCGCACGCTCATGCACGCCGACCCCGAGACCTGGTCGCGGCTGCTCGCGTGGGCCGCCGAGGTGTCCGGGATGTTCCTCCGGGCACAGGTGCTCGCCGGGGCCTCGGCCGCGCAGCTCTTCGACTCGTGGGTCGGGTCGCTCTCCCGGGCCGACTACGTCCGGTCCGTCGCGCCGCACTCCGCGCAGGCGATGTCGCACGTCGCCGAGCTCGGGGTGCCGCGCATCCACTTCGGCGTCGGCAGCGGCGAGGTCCTGGCCGACATGACGACCTTCGGCACGGACACCGTCGGCGTCGACGCGGTCGGGGTCGACTGGCGCCTGCCGCTCGACCAGGCGGTCCAGCGCGTCGGCACCGGGGTCAGCGTGCAGGGCAACATCGACCCGGCGATGCTCTCGGCGCCGTGGGATGTCCTCGAAGCGCACGTCCGCGACGTCGTCCGTCGGGGCGGCGCCGCACGGGCCCACGTCGTGAACCTCGGCCACGGGGTCCCGCCCGAGACCGACCCGGACGTCCTGACCCGCGTGGTCGAGCTGGTCCACTCGCTCGGCGACGGCCGCGCGGACGACGGTGCAGCGCAGGACGGAGCCGGCGCGTGACCGACGTCGTCGTGGTCGGCGGCGGGATCGCCGGGCTCGTCACCGCCCGTGACCTCGCCAAGGGCGGCGCCCACGTGGTGCTCGTCGAGTCCTCGGGTGAGCTCGGCGGCATGATCCGTCGGCACACCGTCGGCGGGATCGACCTCGACATGGCGGCGGACTCCTTCGCCACCCGCACGGACGCCGTCGGCCGCCTGGCGATCGAGCTCGGGCTCGGCAACGACGTCGTCGCCCCCGACCCGCGCGGCGCCTGGCTGATGACCCGCGACGGCCGGACCTCCCCGATCCCGGCGACCGGACTCCTCGGCATCCCGAGCACCCCGATGGCCGCCGACGTGCTGGCCGTGGTCGGGCAGAAGGGCGGCCTGCGCGCCCAGATGGACTCGCTGCTGCCGGCACCGGTGGGCGCCAAGGCCTCCTCGCTCGGCGAACTCGTCCGCCGGCGCATGGGGGAGCGGGTGCTCGACGACCTCGTGGTGCCGATCGCCGGTGGCGTGCACTCCACCCACCCCGACCAGCTCGACCCCGACCGGGTGGCCCCGGGCCTGCGCGCCGCACTACTGCGCGAGGGGTCGCTCGCCCGGGCCGTCCTGTCGCTGCGGGCACGCGCGGCCGCCGGCACCCCGGTGCAGGGGATCCGCGGGGGGACGGTGCGCCTGGTGGACGAGCTCGTCGCCGACATGGCGACCTACGGGGTCGACGTCCGGCTGCACACCCGGGCGACCCGCATCGAGGCGCACGCGGTCGAGATCGTCGGCGCCGACGGCACGACCGAACGGCTGCCGGCCCAGCACACCCTGTCCTCCGTCGCCGACCCGGAGCGCACCGCTGCGCCCGACCGGACGGGCATCCAGCTCGTCACACTCGTCGTCGACCAGCCCGAGCTCGACGCCGCCCCGCGTGGCACCGGGATGCTCGTGCACCCGGACGCGCAGGCCGTGTCGGCGAAGGCCCTCACGCACGCGACGGTGAAGTGGCCGTGGCTGGCCGACGTGGCGGACGGACGCCACGTCCTGCGGCTCAGCTACGCGACCACCGCGACGGACCCTGCGGGCGTGGCCACGAGCCTCCCGGTCGACCCGACCGACCCCGTCGGCAGCCGTGCCCTGCAGGACGCGTCCACGCTGCTCGGTGTGCCGATCACGGCCGACCGCGTCAGCGGCGCCGCACGCGTCGGCTGGTACGGACCGGACCTCACCGCGTCCGGGCTGGCCGAGGGCGTCGTCGGGATCGGCGAGGCCTCGACCGGACGCGGCCTGGCGGGCATCATCGCCGCCGCTCGGAAGGCAGCCGGCCAGATCCTCGGTTCCTGAGCGGACCGCGCAGCCCCTGAGGGCTACTGTTGGTGAGACCGCCGGACGTATTCCGTTCGGTGCATGACCACCGCACAACCAATGCACGGAGGAATCGCACATGCGCGGAAAGCTCCTGTTCGTCGCCGGCGCCGCACTCGGGTACGTCCTGGGATCGCGAGCCGGACGGGCGCGGTACGAGCAGATCAAGACCGTCAGCGGCAAGGTCTGGAACAGCAACGGCGTCCAGAAGGGCGTGCACGTCGCCGAGGACTTCATCGCCGACAAGACCCCGGACGTCGCCGAGTTCATCGGTGAGACGACCAAGAAGGCCGTCCGCAAGGTCGGCCAGAAGAAGGACACCACCACCTCATGACCGACACCCGCGATCGCAAGTCGCGTTCGCTGTTCGGCCTGGTCGGCGACGTCCCGAAGCTCGTCAAGGGCCTGGTCAAGGGCGAGATCGACCTGCTCAAGGCCGAGATGCTCGCGAAGGCGAAGATCTTCGGTCTCGCAGCCGGCCTGCTGGTCGGGGCGCTCGTCGTCGTGCTCTACGCGATCGGCGTCCTGCTGACCGCAGCCGTGATGGGCCTCGCGACCGTGATGCCGGCGTGGCTGGCCGCACTGGTGGTGGCCGTGGTGATGCTGGTCATCGCCGCGATCCTCGGCCTGATCGGCTGGAAGCGCCTGAAGAAGGGCCTGCCGATCACGCCGAAGCGCACGATCGCCAGCGTCAAGGACGACATCAACGCGGTCAAGGGCCTCGGCAAGAAGCCGACCCCGCCGACGCAGTACGGCAGCCGCAAGCCGGACGTCGACGGCCGCTCCTGAGCGCCGACAGCCTCGACAGCCGCACCACCGACGGAGGAACCGTGACCGACCCGCACGACGATCTCGCTGCTCGCGTCGCCGCGACCCGCGCCCAGCTGTTCGACACCCTCGACGCGATCGAGGACAAGCTCAACGTCCCGAAGCAGATCGGGATCGCGGCGTCGAAGTTCAAGCGCGGCCTCGACGAGAAGCCGGTGCCCTACCTGGCCGGTCTCGCAGCCGGCGTAGCGGTGGTCGGGGGTATCGTCGTGATGGTGCTCCGACGGCGGTAGACCGCCCGAGCGCGGTCCACCGGATGCGGGGCGGCCAACACCCTGGCAACCGATAGGACAATGGATCCATGAGCTCCGACGCGCCCACGAACACCGGGCCCGTGCCCGCGCACGACCACCCCCACACGGAACCCGCCGAGACCGGTCAGCCGGACTCCGGGATCGACCCGAACCTGCTGACGGCCTACGCCCTCTGGGCAGTGTTCCGCCGGCCCCTCGGTCCGGTCCACCGCGTCGGCGACGACGCCGTGGCCGAACTCGACACCGTGATCGCCAGCGCCGCCGAGCGCGGGGTCACGATCCGTGGCTTCTACGACGTCTCGGCCTTCCGTGCCGACGCCGACGTCATGGTCTGGCTGCACGGCGACGACGCACAGGCGATCCAGGCCGTGCTGCGCGAGATCCGTCGCACCGGCCTGTTCCAGGACGCCGAGCCGGTCTGGCACGTCATGGCCATGCACCGCGAGGCCGAGTTCAACAAGCGGCACACCCCCGCGTTCCTGCGCGGCAAGGACCCCGAGGCGTGGATCACGGTGTACCCGTTCGTCCGCTCCTACGAGTGGTACCTGCTGCCGGAAGAGGAGCGCTCGAAGATGCTCCGCGACCACGGCATCGCCGGCGCGAAGTACCGTCGCGTGCTCACGAACACCATCGCGACCTTCGCCCTGAGCGACTACGAGTGGATCCTGCCGCTCGAGAGCCCGGACCTCGTCGACCTCGTCGACCTGATGCGCGATCTCCGCTACACCGAAGCGCGCATGCACGTGCGCGAAGAGGTCCCCTTCTTCACGGGTCGTCGTGTGACGACCGCCGAACTCCCGGAGGTGCTGTCATGACCGACACCAGCATGATCACGAACGGCCAGGTCCTCGCCGCCACCCCCGCGGCGGCGTCCGGTCCCGAGCACGTCGAGACCCCGACCGCCTACGACGCGATCCTGCTGGCCGGCTTCGGCGGCCCCGAGGGCCAGGACGACGTCATCCCCTTCCTCCGGAACGTCACCCGTGGCCGCGGGATCCCGGACGAGCGCCTTGAGGAAGTGGCGCACCACTACCGCCACTTCGGCGGCGTGAGCCCGATCAACGCGCAGAACCGTGCGCTCAAGGCCGCGCTCGAGGCCGAGCTGGCGTCGCGCGGCATCGACATGCCGGTCCTGTGGGGCAACCGCAACTGGGAGCCCTACCTGGAGCAGGCGTTCACCGAGGCGGCGGACAAGGGCTACACGAAGCTCGTCGCCATCGCCACGAGCGCGTACTCGTCGTTCTCGAGCTGCCGGCAGTACCGCGAGGACTACGCCCGCGTGCTCAACGAGACCGGTCTGATCGACACCATCCAGATCGACAAGGTCCGCCAGTTCTTCGACCACCCGGGCTTCGTCCGCCCGTTCATCGACGGCGTCCGCGACGGCATGGCCCGCGCGATCGCCGAGAACGAGGGCCTGGACGTCGCGACCGAGCTGCAGGTGCTCTTCTCGACGCACTCGATCCCCTCGACCGACGCCGCCCGCTCGGGCCCCGACTACCGCGGGTTCGACGAGCACGGCGCGTACGAGGCGCAGCACCTGGCCGTCGGCGAGGTCGTCCTCGACCAGGCCTGGGCCGAGCTCCTCGAGCAGCCCGAGCACGCCCACCTGCAGGGCACGTCGAAGCCCGCCTGGAAGCTCGTCTACCAGTCGCGCTCCGGCCCACCGACGCAGCCGTGGCTCGAGCCCGACATCAACGACTACATGAACGAGGACCTCAAGGGCGGCCCGACCCGTGCCGTGCTGATCGTCCCGCTCGGCTTCGTCAGCGACCACATGGAGGTCATGTGGGACCTCGACGAGGAAGCCACCGAGACCGCCGGTGAGCTCGGCTTCTGGTCGCTCCGCACGCAGACCCCCGGCATCGACCCGGCCTACGTCTCCGGTCTGGTCGACCTGGTGCTCGAGCGCGTCAACGGCACGCCCAAGGCCGAGCGTCCGCACATGACCGACATCGGCCCCTGGTACGACGTGTGCCGTCCGGGGTGCTGCGAGAACGTGCGAGCGGGGTTCAAGCCCGCCGCCGCGGGCGTCGCTCCGTGACCGACACGACCGTGAACGACCCCAGCGCCACAGCGCCCGACGGCCCGACCCCGATCCGGCTCGGCACCCGTGCCAGCCGGCTCGCGGTCGCGCAGTCGCAGGACGTCGCCGACCGCCTCGCGAAGGCGGCCGGTCGGCCCGTCGAACTCGTCACCGTCACGAGCGAGGGCGACACGAACCGTGCCTCCCTGGCGTCGCTCGGCGGCACCGGTGTCTTCGCCAGTGCCCTGCGTGAAGCGCTCGTCGCGGGCGAGGTCGACGTCCTCGTGCACTCGCTCAAGGACCTGCCGACCGCGCCGTACCCGGGCCTGACGATCGGTGCCGTGCCGAAGCGTGCGGACGCTCGTGACGTCCTCGTCGCCCGGAACGGCGCCACCGTCGACACCCTGCCCGAGGGCGCGAAGGTCGGCACCGGTTCGCCCCGCCGTGCCGCGCAGCTCCGTGCGCAGCGCCCCGACCTCGACGTGATCGACATCCGCGGCAACATCGACACCCGCCTCGGCCGGGTGGACGACGACCTCGACGCCGTGGTGCTCGCCGCCGCCGGCCTCGGGCGCATCGACCGCCTGTCGGCCGCCACGGAACTGCTCGACCTCGGCTTCTGGCCGAGTGCTCCCGGACAGGGCGCGCTCGCGGTGGAGATCCGCTCGGACGAGACCGATCGTGGGCTGCTCGCCGCACTCCGCAAGATCGAGCACGCCCCCACCCGCCTGACGGTGACGGCCGAGCGCGAGGTGCTCGCCAAGCTCGAGGCCGGCTGCTCCGCTCCGATCGGTGCGACGGCCGTCGTGGACGCCGAGCTGCTGCTCGTGTCCGCGACCGTCTACCGCCCCGACGGCACCGAGTACCGCACCGCGTCGCACGCGGCCGTGCTCGACGGCTCGGCGCAGGAGCGTCTCGACGAAGCACTCGCGGTCGGTGGCCGTGTGGCGACCGAGCTGCTCGAGAACGGCGCCGCTGACCTCGCCGACCTGGCGACCACCGTCGCCGAGGACACCACGGACGGGCCGTACACCGCGGGCCCCGGCCTCGCGACGCCGGCCGAGTAGGCGGTCACCACGGAACCCTCCACCACCGCGACGGACGAGGCGCGACCCCCGGTCGTCCTCGTCCCGCGTGGCGGTGCGTGGGGGGACCGGGTCGCCGCCGAGGCCAGGGCCCGAGGGCTCGCGCCCGTCGTCGTCCCCCTCATTACGGACGCTCCGCCGTCCGACCCCGCCGCGCTCGACGCTGCGGTCCGCCGCCTGGTCGCCTCCGGAGCGGCTGGGAGGCCCGGATCACCGGATACCGTCGGTGACCGGACCCCTGTGGCTGGTTACGCATGGGTGGTGGTGACCAGTGCGACGGCCGTGACGGTCCTGTCGGAACGCGTGGCGGGCCTCCCGGCCGGGGTACGCGTCGCCGCGGTCGGCGAGCCGACCGCCCGTGCCGCGCGCGCTGCGGGCTGGGTCGTCGACCTGGTGCCGGACCAGACGTCCGCAGCCGGCCTGGTGCAGGAGTTGCCGGACACCGACGGCACCGTGCTGTTCCCCCGCTCCGAGATCGCAGCACCGACGCTCGTCGACGGCCTCCGCGCCCGCGGCATCGACGTGGACGACGTGGTCGCGTACCGTACCGTGGGGACCGGCGACGAGCCGATCACCCTCGAGACGGCGCCCGCTGCGGTGCTCGTGACGAGCGGCAGCGTCGCCCGCGAGATCGCCCGCCGGATGACCCCGCTCGACCCCCGCACCATCGTGGCCTGCATCGGCCCCGGGACCGCGACCGACGCCCGTGCGGCCGGACTGCCCGTGCACGCCGTCGGACGCACCCGGTCCGCAGAAGCCCTGCTCGACGCCGTCGTCGAGGCACTGAACCCAACCACCCCCCACCAGGAAGGTCACCCGTGACTGGACGCTTCCCCCAGGTCCGCCCCCGTCGGCTCCGCGCCACCCCCGCGATGCGACGACTCGTGGCCGAGACCCGGCTCCACCCCGCCGAGCTCGTGCTGCCGATGTTCATCCGCGAAGGCGCGACCGACGCCGTGGACATCTCGAGCATGCCGGGTGTGCAGCAGCACTCCCTCGACTCGTTCCGCCGCGCGCTCGTCGACGCCGCGTCGGTCGGTGTGGGTGGCGTGAACCTGTTCGGCGTCCCGACCACGAAGGACGCGGAGGGCTCCGGCGCGACCGACCCGGACGGCATCCTCAACGTGGCGATCCGCGTCGCTCGCGAAGAGGTGGGGGATGCCCTCGTGGTGCAGTCCGACCTGTGCCTCGACGAGTTCACCGACCACGGACACTGCGGTGTGCTGGCCGCCGACGGCTCCGTCGACAACGACGCCACCCTGTTGCGCTACCGCGACATGGCGGTGGCGCAGGCCGAGGCCGGTGCCGAGCTCGTCTGCATGAGCGGCATGATGGACGGCCAGATCGCCGCCGCGCGTGACGCCCTCGACGGTGCCGGACACAGCGGGACCGCGCTGCTCGCCTACGCCGCCAAGTACGCCTCGGCGTTCTACGGTCCCTTCCGCGAGGCCGTGTCGTCGTCACTCGTCGGTGACCGCCGGACGTACCAGATCGACGCCGCGAACGGTCGGCAGGGGCTCCGCGAGGTCGCGCTCGACGTCGACGAGGGCGCCGACATCGTGATGGTGAAGCCCGCGATGAGCTACCTCGACGTGCTCGCCGAGACCGCTGCGACCTCGCCGGTCCCGGTCTGGGCGTACCAGATCTCGGGCGAGTACGCGATGATCACCGCAGCAGCGCAGAACGGGTGGATCGACCGCGACGCCGCCGCGATGGAGTCGCTCGTCGGCATCAAGCGCGCCGGTGCCGACGCGATCCTGACCTACTTCGCCGTCGACATCGCGCGGAAGCTCAACGAGGAAGCGGGCCTCCGCACCTCGGGCAGCACCGCGGACGTCGCCGGCATCGCCTCGACCGGGAAGGCCCCCGAATGACCACGAACGACCAGCTCTTCGGCCGTGCCAAGAACGCGATCCCGGGCGGCGTGAACTCCCCGGTCCGCGCCTACGGGTCGGTCGGCGGCACCCCGCGGTTCCTGGTGTCCGCGAAGGGCGCCTACGTCACCGACGCCGAGGGTCGCGAGTACGTCGACCTCGTCGCGTCGTGGGGCCCCGCGATCCTCGGGCACGCCCACCCCGGCACGGTCGAGGCCGTGCAGCAGGCCGCCGCGCGCGGACTGTCGTTCGGGGCGTCGACCCCGGGGGAGACCGAGCTGGCCGAACTCGTGAAGCAGCGGGTGTCGGTGGACGGCGACGGCCCCATCGAGAAGCTCCGCATGGTGTCGACCGGCACCGAGGCCACGATGACCGCGATCCGGCTGGCCCGCGGCTACACCGGTCGCGACCTGCTCGTGAAGTTCGCCGGGCACTACCACGGGCACTCGGACTCCCTGCTGGCCGAGGCCGGCTCGGGCGTCGCGACCCTGGCCATGCCGGGCAGCGCGGGCATCACCGCCGAGACCGCCGCGCAGACCCTCGTGCTGCCGTACAACGACCTCGACGCCGTCCGCCGGGCCTTCGACGAGCACTCCGAGCGCATCGCCGCCGTCATCGTCGAGTCGGCCGCCGCGAACATGGGCGTCCTGGCACCGGAGCGCGGCTTCAACCGTGCACTGGCGCAGATCACCCGGTCGCACGGCGCGCTGCTCATCGTCGACGAGGTCCTGACCGGGTTCCGCGTCGGCGCTGCCGGCTGGTGGGGCCTCGAGGCGTCCAAGGTCGTGCCGGACGGTGCCGGGTGGAAGCCTGACCTCATCACGTTCGGCAAGGTCATCGGTGGCGGTATGCCGCTCGCCGCACTCGGCGGTCGGCGGGAGGTCATGGACTTCCTCGCCCCGCTCGGGCCGGTGTACCAGGCGGGCACCCTGTCGGGGAACCCGTTGGCCGTCGCCGCCGGCATCGCGACGCTGCGGGCCGCGACGCCGTCGGTGTACGAGTCGCTGAACGGCACCGCGTCGGTCATCTCCGCGGCCACGTCCGAGGCCCTGTCGGCCGAGGGCGTCGCCCACACCGTGCAGCGCGCCGGCAACCTGTTCTCGTTCGCGTTCACCGAGCAGGCACCGCGGAACTACGACGACGTGCGGGCGCAGGACGTGTTCCGCTACGCGCCGTTCTTCCACGCGATGCTCGACGCCGGGGTGACCCTGCCGCCGAGCGTCTTCGAGGCGTGGTTCGTCACGGCCGCACACGACGACCGCGCCGTCGGACGGATCCTCGACGCCCTGCCCGCGGCTGCGAAGGCTGCTGCCGCCGCGACCGTGTGACGGGCGCGGAGGCTGCTGCCGCCGCGCCCGCGTGACGGGCGTCGGGGCTCAGGAGCAGTCGGCCTTCGTGAAGGTCGTGTCGACGGTCTTCGACGAGCCCTCGAACTTGTACGTGTAGCGCATGTCGACGTCCTCGTCGAGGAGCTTCTTCGTCTCGCTGTTCGAGCAGAGGTTCGGCCCGACGGCGTCGCGGATGGCCCCCTCGGTGATCGAGGCCGGATCGACGTTCGACGACACCGTGTAGTCGTAGTGGATCGCGGCGCCCTCGGCCTCGATCCCGGTCCACGTCGTGACGGAGTCGACCTGCTTGGGCAGGTCGCTCTGCTCGCGGATCTGCTCGACGGCCTTCGAGACCTTCTCTTCCGTGGAGTCGCTGAAGGCCGCGTTGAGGCCCTGGCGGACGAGGAACGCCACCACCACGGCCACGACGACGCCGAGCACCGAGATCAGGACGCGCTTGCCCCGGGAGGCCGACGACGTGGGCGGGGGTGCGTAGGGCGCGGCGCCGGCGGGGGCGGCCTGGGCGTACGGCTGGCCGGCGGGCTGCTGCTGCTGCGTGTAGGGCTGGCCGACGGGCTGCTGCTGCGCGTACGGCTGGCTTGCGGGCTGCTGCTGGGGCTGGCCTGCGGGCTGCTGCGGGTACTGCTGGCCGTTCGGCTGGCCGGCGTTCGGCTGCCCGTCGTTCGGCTGCGGCTCGGACCCCGGGTAGGGCGGCGGCGTGTTCGTCATGGTTCCCCCTGGTGACGGTCCGCGGCGTGACACCGTGGTGCGGTGCCGGGTCCCTCCCCGACACGGGCCGCGGACACTGGACGGCCATTCAAGCACGCGTCAGGCGGATCGGCGTGCCGCCCAGCGCCCTTCCGACCGCAGGATCGCGAGCGGGAAGTCGAACGCGTGCGACACCGCCGACGACGTGATGACCTCGTCCGAGGTGCCCTGGGCCACGACGGCACCGTCGCGGAGCAGCATCGCGTGCGACGTCGAGGCCGGCAGGTCCTCCAGGTGGTGGGTGACCATGACGCTGCCCAGCTCGGGGTGCCGGTGCCGCAGCGTGTCGACGGTCTCGAGCAGGTGTTCCCGTGCGGCGACGTCGAGCCCGGTCGCCGGCTCGTCGAGCAGCAGCAGCTGGGGTTCGGACATCAGGGCCCGGGCGATGAGGGCGCGGCCCCGCTCACCCTGCGACAGCACCGGCCAGCGGGCGTCCCGTCGTGCCGAGAGCCCGACGTCGGCGATGTGCTGCTCGGCGAGCGCGACCTGCTCGGCCGAGGGGTCCCACCGCATCATGAGGTCCGTCGTGCCGGTCAGCCCGGTGAGCACCGTCTCGAGCACCGTGAGGGGCGAGAGCATCCGGTGCCGGGGGTCGACGTGGCCGATGTGCTCCCGGAGTTCGCGGACGTCGACGCGTCCGAGTCGGCGGCCGAGGACCTCGACCGTGCCCGCGGTGGGGTGGCCGGTCGCGCCGAGGACGGCCAGCAGCGTGGACTTGCCGGCACCGTTCGGTCCGAGCAGCGCCCAGTGCTCGCCGCGGCGGACGGTCAGGTCGATGCCGTGCAGCAGGTCGCGGCCGGAGCGCGTGACGCGGACCCCGGTGGCGTGGATCAGGACGTCGTCGCGCGCGTCGGTCATGACCCCATCGTGCCCCACCGGGCCGTGACGTCGTCCACGTGCGCCCGTGCGACGTCGACGAACCGGCGGGCAGCGGCCCGGGCGGCACCGACGTCGCCGCTGCCGGCCGCCGTGTCGAGCGTGAGCCAGAGTGCCTCGGCGTCCCACTGCCGGAACGCCGGGGCCTCGGGCAGCGCGTAGGCGAGCCGGGCCATCGCGAGGCGCAGGGCCTCCCGGGTCCACCGGTTGCCCGACTGTTCGGACAGGAACCGCGTGACGGCGAACGCGCTCTCGGTGTAGCGGTGGTCGCGGACCTGGCCGTCCGCGCGTGCTCGTTCCACCAGTCGCCGGAACTCGTCGAGCTCGGGTCCGTGGAGCCCGGGCAGCACGTGGACGGACGCGTGGGCGAAGACCCCGGTGAGCAGTTCCATCGTGTCCCGCCAGGTCGCGAGCGACGGTTCGACGACGCGGTACCGATCTCCGTCGCTCTCGACCAGGCCCAGGTCGTGCAGCCATCGGACAGCCTCGAGGACCGCCTGGATCGGGGCTCCGGTCCGGACCACCAGGCCCTCGAGCGAGTGCGTCGACCCGATGGGCAACGCCCCAGAGCGGAGGTCGCGGAGCAGCGCACGGTGCACCGCACCCGCACGTCGATCGGAGGCGTCGGTGGCCGGCCGGTCCGTGCGGCGGATCCCGATGTTCTGCCGGTGGGCCTCGAACAGGCCGTCGATGATCTCGGTCGCGTCGGTCGCCACGGCCGGGTCGCCGGTGTCCACCGCTCGGGTGATCGCGGCGAACCAAGGTCGGACCTCGTGGACCGACCACGGTCTCGTCGGGACGCGCGACCACCGCATCCGTTCGAACGCCCGCAACCCCAGGTCGCGCACGAGGGTGTTCGGGGAGTGCTCGAACCAGAACTGGCAGGTGGCCGAGAACGCCGTCGGGTACTCCGTCAGGCGCAGCGCGGCGGCGGTGCGGGCCCGCGCGGTCCGGCGGTCGAGCTCGGCGCGCAGCCCCGGGGAGAGGGCCGGGATGGTGGCCCGGATGGCCGGGCCGACGAGCGCGACCCAGAAGTCGAGCGCGTCGGACAGGTCGGCGTCGGAGAGCTCCTCGTACTGCCACGTGCCGTCCGGCCGGCGGACGAGGATGCCGAGGTCCTCGAGCCGGGCCGCCGCTGCGCGGACGTCACCACGAGCGGCGCCCCACTCCCAGCTCAGTGCGTCGAGGTCGACGGACACCGGTCCGCGGGGGCCGGCGCGGACGTGGGCGAGCAGGGACGCGTAGGCGTCGTCGTGCACGGCCGCCCACGGGTCGGCGTCACCCCACTCGCCGACGCTCATGGGTCAGCCGCGGTCGGCGCGGACCGCCTCGATGTGCTGTTCGAAGTTGCGGGTGAGCGCGCGTCCGGCCTCGGCGGCGCCTTCGCCGTCGCGCTCGGTGAGCGCTTCGCGCAGGATCGAGAAGAACGCCTCGGACCCGTACTGCTCGAACGCCGGCGTGGGGTTGAGCGTGAAGCGGACCCGCTCCATGGCACCGACCGCGGCGTTCTGCACCAGCGGGTTGCCGGAGTGCTCGACGGCGAACTCGATGATCTCGTTGAGGGCGCCGCTGAAGCCGTAGTCCCGCACCTTGCGCATGCGGTCGGCCTTGTCGAGCAGCGCAGTGAGGGCTTCGACGTCCTCGTCGCTGTACTCGGGGACACCCCAGCGCAGGCTGAGCTCGAAGAACCCGGCGGTCGCGCGGGTCGCGGTGACCCAGTCCTCGAAGGTCGGGGTGGCGACGCGGGTGTACCGGTTCGCCTCCATCTCGACCAGGCCGATGTCGACGAGCTTCGCGATCGCCTCGCGGATCGGGGTGCGACTCACACCCAGCCACTGGACCAGCTCGTCGTCGTTCAGGCGCTCGCCGTGCTGCAGTGTGCCGTCGCGGAGGGCCGCGAGCATCTTGTCGTACACGACGTCGCGCAGGAGCTTCCGGGGAGAGCTCTCCACGGTGGACTTGGGGACCGGCATGTCATCTCCTCGAGGACGAAATCGACACTCGAAATCCTAGCGTGTCAATATGCAAACGTTTGCTAAAAGAATCGCCCGGAAAGCACGCCGGATCAGCCCGTGACGGCGACGACCGTTCGTCCGTGCACCCGTCCCTCGACGACCTCGGCGCCCACCGCGATGGCCTGCTCGGGCGTCACCGTGCGGGTGACGTCGGCCAGGAGCGCCGCGTCGAGGTCGGTCGCCAGGCGGTTCCACGCCCGACGTCGGAGCTCGAGCGGGGCGTCGACGGAGTTGATCCCGAGCAGCGACACCGACCGAAGGATGAACGGCAGCACGGTCGTCGGCAGTGCGGAGTCCTGCGCCAGCCCACACGCCGTGACGGCACCACCCCACCGGGTCGAGGCCAGGACGTTCGCCAGCGTGGGCCCGCCGACGCTGTCCACCGCACCGGCCCAGGTGGCACGCTGCATCGGCTTGCCCGGCTCGGACAGGGTGCTGCGGTCGACCACCTCGGTCGCCCCGAGTCGGCGGAGCGAGTCCGTGTTGGCCGCGCGACCGGTCGACGCCGTCACCCGGTACCCGCGGGCCGCGAGGAGCGCAATCGCCACGGTGCCGACCCCGCCGGACGCACCGGTCACCAGCACCGGCCCGTCGTCCGGCGCGACGAAGCGCTCGAGCGCCAGCACACTGAGCATCGCCGTGAACCCCGCTGTACCGATGGCCGCCGCGAACGAGTCGTCGATCGCCTCGGGCAGCACGACGAGCGACCCGGACGGCACCACCGCATGCGTTGCCCAGCCCCCGTGCCGGCTCTCACCCAGGCCGGCGCCGTTCAACACCACCCGGTCACCGATCGCGACCTCGTGCACGCCCGGTCCGAGCCCCGACACCGTGCCGACGACGTCGATCCCCGGCACCAGTGGGTCGAGCCGGGCGACACCGGGGTTCCGCGCGAGGGCCAGGCCGTCCTTGTAGTTGACGCTCGAGTACGTGACGTCGACGAGGGCCTCGCCCTCGGCCGGATCCGGCAGGTCGATGTCGGTGACGGTGGGCGGGGCTGTACTGGACACGAGGACGGCGCGGGTCATGCGCCGGACGCTACCCCGGGCCTCCCGGCCGTCGGTCCGTTCTTTCCCAGAACGTGCGCGATGCCTGGTGGATTCGGGCGTACCGGGTCCGAAGAACCGTCGAGGTATGCCCGATTCGACCAGGTACGCCCGATCTGACCCGGCGCAGACTCGGCGGGCTCGTCGGCGTGCCCGTTCTTTCCCAGAACGCGTTGCGATGCCTGGTGGATTCGGGCGTACCGGGGCAGAACAACCGACCAGGTACGCCCGATCTGACCGGGTACGCCCGATTCGACCCGGCGCAGACTCGGCGGGCTCGGCGGCGTGTCCGTTCTTTCCCAGAACGCGCGCGATGCCTGGTGGATTCGGGCGTACCTGGCCAGAAGAACCGACCAGGTACGCCCGATTCGACCAGGTACGCCCGAAACAGCCCAGCCGCACGCCCCACTCAGCCGAACATGATGGCGGCCTCGTCGAACCGCGCCTGCGGCACGGTCTTGAGCTCCCCGAGCGCCTCCTCGAACGAGACGTGCTCGATCTCGGTGCCCCGCAGCGCCACCATCCGGCCCCAGCGCTCCTCGACGACCGAGTCGATCGCCGCCAGCCCGAGCCGGGTCGAGAGCACCCGGTCGTACGCGGTCGGCGTGCCACCGCGCTGGATGTGCCCCAGGGTCGTGGCCCGCGTCTCGATGCCCGTCATCTCCTCGATGAGCGGCGCGAGGCGCTCGCCGATGCCACCGAGCCGCGGGCGCCCGAAGGCGTCGAGGCCGCGCTCGGTGTGCGCCGTGTCCTCGTGGTCGGGGACGAAGCCCTCGGCCACCACCACGAGCGGAGCGCGCCCGCGGTCGTAGGCGGCACGCACCCACTTCGCGATCTGTTCCATGCTCGTCTTCTGCTCCGGGATGAGGATCGCGTGCGCGCCCGCGGCCATGCCGGAGTGCAGCGCGATCCAGCCCACGTGCCGGCCCATCACCTCGGCGACCATGCAGCGCGAGTGCGACTCACCGGTGGTGCGCAGGCGGTCCATCGCCTCGGTCGCGATGGCGACGGCGGTGTCGAAGCCGAACGTGTAGTCGGTCGCGCCCAGGTCGTTGTCGACCGTCTTCGGCACGCCGACGATCTTCAGGCCGGCGTCGGTCAGGCGCTTCGCGGCGGCCAGGGTGCCCTCGCCGCCGATCGCGACGATCGCGTCGATGCCGTGCCGCTGCAGGGTCGCGGAGATGTTCTCGACCCCGCCGTTGGGGCCCTCGAACGGGTTCGTGCGGCTGGTGCCGAGGATCGTGCCGCCCTGCTTCGCGATGCCCTGGATGTCCTTGCGGCCGAGCGGGACGATGTCGCCGTCGACCACCCCGCGCCACCCGTCGCGGAAGCCGACGAAGTCGTGTCCGTAGATGGCGATGCCCTTCAGGACGATCGCGCGGATGACCGCGTTCAGGCCGGGGCAGTCGCCTCCGGAGGTGAGGATGCCGATGCGCATGGGAACTCCGTCGTCGGGGGGTGGGGATCAGTGCCCATCATGACTGACGGTGGTTCCGCATTACCATCCCCGTGTGTCCCTGCTCGCTTCCGCCGCCGTCGACGCCGCTGGTGCGTCCGGTGACGCGTCTCGCGTCGACACGGTGTACCGGCCTGGAGGCGCGGTGGACGTCGCGTCGACCCTGCGGCCCCTGCAGCGTGGCTCCGGCGACCCGGCCTTCCAGGTGGTCGGCGGTGTCGTGTGGCTCGCGCTGCGCACGCCCTCCGGCCCCGCTTCCGTGGCGATCCGGCGGGCCGGCGACACCATCGCGGTGTCGGCGTGGGGGAGCGGTGCGTCGTGGGCGGTCGAGCACGCCCCCGATCTGCTCGGACGCGGCGACGACTGGTCGTCGTTCGACGTCTCCGGCAACGAGTTCCTCGCCGCGGCACGACACCGGCAGCCCGGGCTCCGGCTGCTCCGCACGAACACCGTCGTCGCGATGCTCGTGCCGGCGATCATGGAGCAGAAGGTGACCTCGCGCCAGGCGTGGGGCGCGTGGCGGTACCTGCTCCGTCGGCACGGCACCCCGGCGCCCGGTCCGGCACCCGCGGGCATGATGGTGCCGCCGGACGCTCGGACGTGGGCGCGGATCCCGAGCTGGGAGTGGCACCGGGCGGGCATCGAACCGGGGCGCTCGGCCACCGTGATGCGCGCCGTGAAGCTCGCGCCGGCACTCGAACGGACCCTGGCGCACGGGCGCGGTGGCGAGGTCGTCTCCACGAAGCTGCAGTCGATCCCCGGGGTCGGTCAGTGGACCGCCGCCGAGACCGCCCAGCGCTCCCACGGTGACCCGGACTCACCGAGCGTGGGGGACTTCCACGTGCCGGCGCTCGTCGGGTGGGCGCTCACCGGGGCCCCGGTCGACGACGACGGGATGCTCGAGCTGCTCGAACCCTGGCGCGGGCACCGGGAGCGTGTCGTGCGGTTGATCGGTGGCTCCGGGTTCCGGAAGCCGTCGTTCGGGCCGCGGATCACGATCCAGGACCACCGCGGCCACTGAGCGCGGTGGTCCGCAGGGTGTCAGGGGTGGCGGGTGCCCTCGCCGGCCAGCACGGCGCGGTAGCCCTCGCGGAACGTCGGGTACTGGGGTGCCCATCCCGTCGACCGGAGGAGCGCGTTCGACAGGCGCTTGTCGCCGCCGGCCTGCCGCGCGTCACCGTCACCCGTCGACGGCTCGGCGACGTCGAGTTCGTCGGCCAGGAACCGCAGCACGTCGTCCAGCCGGCTCGGCTCGTCGTCCGTCCCCAGGTAGAGCGGTGCCGGGTCCGGCGGCGCCGCCAGGTGCACGAGTGCGGCGGCGGCGTCGTCGCGGTGGATGCGGTTGGTGTGCGGTGAGGTCCCCGGTGCCAGCCGTGCGGCACCGGACCGGACCTGGTCGATCAGTCGCTCGCGGCCGGGGCCGTAAACGCCCGACAGCCGGACCAGCACGGCGCCGGGAGCGCGCTCGCGCAGCAGGACCTCCGCCTCGACCAGGACCTCGGCGGTCGGGGTCGCACCGCGCGCCGGGGTCTCCTCGGTGACTTCGCTGCCGTCCGAGACGTCGTACACGGCGGTCGAGGACACGACGAGCACCCGGGGGTCGGCCTCCGAAGCGTCGATGCCGTCGAGCACGTTGCGCAGCCCGTCGACGTAGGTGGCCCGGTACTCGTCGACGTCGCGGCTACCGGCGGCGAAGGCCACGACGACGACGCTCGTGTCGGCGGGGATCTCGGGGACCTCGTGGCGCAGGTCGACGCTGCGGCCGGTGATCGGTGCGGGGACCAGCTCGGCACGGCGGCGGAGTCCGATCACACGGTGGCCCTGGTCGGCGAAGCGCAGGCCGGCTTCGGTCCCGAGGTCGCCGCATCCGGCGATGACGACTGTCGTGGAGTTCTGCACGGCTCGACCCTGGCACGCCCGGTTGGTGGAAGGCGGGGAAGCGCGCACATCACGGATCACTAGGGTCGGCGCATGGGGCGGCAGCGGCGACGGGTGGTGCGTGACGTGGCGATCGCCCTGCCCCCGGTCGTCGAGATCGTGCTCGTCGTCGCCGGCTCGATCGTCTCCGTCGGAGCCGAGGGGGAGAGCGCGGAGTCGTGGGCGCCGTTGTCGTGGCCGCTGTACGCCGTCCTCGTGACGTTCCCGTTCGCGGTCGGCGCGCTCGTCGCGGCGGTGCGGCTCCGCGGACTCGAGGCCAGGACACCGGCGATCTGCTTCGCTGCCCTGTCGGTGGCCGTGGGGGCCATCCCCTTCGTCGGGATGCTGAGCGTCTTCGTACAGTTCTGGAGCGTCTCGTCTAGATGAGAACGGTTATCGTCTAGACGACCGTCATCCGACACTGCACCCCAGGAGCCCCATGTCCGCTCGACCTCCACGTCTCCTCCCCGCCCTCGTCCTCGCGGGGCTCGTCCCCCTCGTCGCCACCGCGATCGCCGTCCCCGCGTCGGCTGCACCCGCCGTGACGCGGACCGCCCACCACAGCTGGCTCGTCACGGCTGACCCGACGGCGAAGCGCGTGTACGTCAACGACGCCGTGACCGGTCGGCGCACCGCCACCCTGAGCGGGATCGAGTTCGGCACCCACGCGGGCTCCGTGCAGCTCGGCCACGGGCAGATCGCGTTCATGGACGAGTCGAAGCCGCAGCTCGACGTCCTCGCCATCGGCCCCCGCGGCACGGCTCGGATCGCGCAGCACTACGCGATCCCCAACGCCGACCAGCGCTGGGAGCGTGCCGGCTGGCTGTCGACCGACACCGCGCGCCGGCACCTGGCGGTCGGCTCCGACTTCGACGGCTCCGAGCGGCAGCGGGTCACCGTCATCGACCTCCGACGGAAGACGGAGCGCACCGCCCGGATCGACACCTCGGCGGTGCAGCTCGCCACGACGGGCAAGCGCGGCACCGAAGAGGTCGAGACGTTCCTGGTCGGCAGCCCCCTGCGCCTGGTCGTCACCGCGGGCGGACGCCTCGACGCCTACTCCGTCTCCGCGATCATGCGCGGTGCGACGCACCCGCGCCCCGTCGCGACCACGCCCCTCGGCGCGTACCCGCACGGCCCGATCGTCAACGCCACCGGGACGGTGATCGGCTCCGACCTCGCCGCCGGCGTGCAGACCGTGCGGGTGACGCGGACCGGCTTCACGGGCTCCCGATCCGTTGCGTACCCGAAGCCGAGCGTGCAGAGCTACCGGCCCCGCATGGCACCGGACGGCACGACCGCGGTCGGCACCCAGGCCGGCAGCACGGCCGCGGGCACCCCGTGGAACGCCGTCCCCGCGTACCTGACCACCTCGTCGACGTCGTCCAGCAGGATCAGCAGCGTCGACCTCGGCACCGGGTCCTTCACCCGCGTCGCCGTCACCGCCCGGTTCGCCGCCGTCGCGCTGACATCGGGCACCGGGGACTCGCTCGTCCTGGTGCGGAAGCAGGCCGACGGTGTCTACTCCGGCCCGACGACCTCGGTCGCGCTCACGCCGCTCCGCAAGGGGCCCGTCGCCGGACAGCCGGCCACCGGGGCGTCGGTGCGGTTCACCGCAGCGACCGACGACGGCCGCAGCGTGTTCGTGACGCGGGGCGACGAGGGGAAGATCACCCAGATCGACACCACCGGTGCGAAGCCCTCCGTGCTCCGCACCATCACGCTGCCCACGGCGCTCGCCGGGGGTGGGTACCTGACGACGGTCGACTCGACGGTGGCGCCGTACGACCTCACCGGTCGCTGACCGACCGGCCGGCCGGCCGACCGGCCGGCCGGTCCGTTGACTACTCGGCCGACCCCAGCCGCCGACCGCCCCTCGGGGTGGTCGGCGGCTAGGGTCCTGGTGTGATCGTCTGGTTGAACGGAACCCACGGGGCGGGCAAGACCACGACGAGCCGACTGCTCCAGCCGCTGCTGCCCGGCTCGCGGATCCTCGATGCCGAGAAGGTCGGCGAGGTGCTGATGGACGTGACGCCGGGGCTGCCGGAGAGCGACAACTTCCAGCACTGGGACCCGTGGCGACCGCTCGTGGTCGAGACCGCTCGCCGGGTGCACGATTACGTGGGCGGGCCGCTCATCATGCCGATGACGGTGCTGGTCGAGGCGTACTGGCGTGAGATCGCCGCGGGGCTCGCGGACCACGGGATCCCGGTCCGGCACTTCGTGCTGCACGTGGACGAGTCGACGCTCCGCGACCGGATCCAGAACGACCCGATCGTGGGGCCGTCCACGTTCCGGTTCGCGTACGTCGACGCCTACGCCGAGGCGGCTCGCGGCTGGCTGCACGCCGAGGCAGAGGTCATCGACGCGACCGAGGTCCCCGCCACCGAGGTCGCCCGGGCCGTCGCGGACGCGGTGACGTCAGCGCGCTGACAGTACGAGTGCGCGGAGACCAGGGGTCTCCGGCTGCGCGTGGTCGACCAGCACCGCCCGCATCCCGGCTGCCCGGGCACCGGCCACATCACGCTCGGGGTCGTCACCGACGAAGAGACAGTCCGTCGGGTCGAGGCCGAGCTGCCCCGCAAGGGTGTGGAACGCGCGGACGTCCGGCTTCTGGAACCCGATGCGTTCCGAGACGCAGACGACGTCGAACGCGTCGGCCAGGCCGGTCCGAGCGAGCTTGTCGAGCTGCTGGCTCTCCGTGCCGTTCGTCAAGAGACCGAGGCGGTGTCCGTTTGCGCGCAGCTCGTGCAGCAGCGGCAGGCTCTGGGGGAAGAGCCGCCAGGCCTCCCGGTACGCACGCAGGTAGTCGTCGAACACCGCGTCTAGGCCGGGTCCGTCGCCGGGCACCCGGACGCCCAGTTGCGGCAGGACCGTGCGGAGTCGTGCGCGTCGCTGTTCCCGGAAGCTGATCGCCCCGGACCGCCAGCGCTCGAACTGCTCGTCCTCGGCCGTGAACCAGGCGCCGATCGCTGCCTCGGTGACCTCGACGCCGAAGCCCTGCAGGAACCGGGTCACGCCCACCCGAGCGGACCCGTGGTGGTCGAACAGCGTCCCGTCCAGGTCGAAGCAGATCGCTCGCGGAGTCGCCACGCGCCCAGGCTACGGCGCGTCCGGACGGCGCGACGGGCACCGAGCGAAACGGGTCTGTCCGCCGCACGCAGCCCCCGGGTTCGCCACCGCCCGGATCATGCCGGAGACTGGTGCGGGTCGCTCACGAAGCTGCCCGCCCCACCACCAGCAAGGAAGGCTCCGCATGCCCGAGCTCCCCGTCGTGTTCGAAGTCGGCTCGATGATCGCCCTGGTCGCGATCCTGCTCGCCGACCTGCTCATCGTCGCGCGCCGCCCGCACGTGCCGACGCTGCGCGAATCCGGCATCTGGGTGGGCATCTACGTCGGGCTGGCACTGGTCTTCGCGGTGCTCATGCTGGTCTTCGCCGGTGGCGACTCCGCCGGGCAGTTCCTGGCGGGCTGGCTCACCGAGTACAGCCTGAGCATCGACAACCTGTTCGTGTTCGTCATCATCATGGCGCGCTTCTCGGTGCCGAAGAAGATCCAGCAGGAGGTGCTGCTGCTCGGCATCATCATCGCGCTCGTGCTCCGCGGCATCTTCATCCTGGTCGGCGCGCAGCTCATCGAGAACTTCTCGTGGATCTTCTACATCTTCGGCGCCTGGCTGATCTGGACGGCGATCCAGCAGCTCCGCGGCGAGGACGAGGACGACCAGAAGGACACCTTCATCGTCCGGCTGCTCCGCCGCCGGGTCCGTCTCACCGACACGTACGACGGCATGAAGTTCCGCACCCACCACGACGGTGTCCGGCACTTCACGCCGCTGCTCATCGTGCTCATCGCGATCGGCACCACGGACCTGCTGTTCGCGCTCGACTCGATCCCGGCGATCTTCGGCATCACCGAGAGCCCCTTCATCGTGTTCACCGCGAACGTCTTCGCGCTGATGGGTCTGCGCCAGCTCTACTTCCTGTTGGGCGGACTGCTCGAGCGCCTGGTCTACCTGAAGTACGGCATCGCCGTGATCCTGGCCTTCATCGGCGTGAAGCTCGTCCTGCACGCGCTGCACGACAACGAGCTGCCGTTCCTGAACGGCGGCCACCACATCGAGTGGGCGCCGGAGATCAACACGTGGGTGTCCCTGCTGGTGATCGTCGCCGCGATGGCGGTGTCGACGTTGGCGAGCCTCGTCCGGATGCGCGGGGAGACCCCCGCCGACGCCGTGACCGCGGACGACACAGCGGCGGACGACGACCGATCCGACCAGGACCGCGCCGACCAGGACCGCGCCCGCACCTCCGACTGAAAACCCGTTTGAACGATCCGCCCGGCTGCCTCGTCGTCTGGGTATGGCACTCCGCAAACGCACCAAGGTCATCATCGGGATCTCCGCCGGCGTCGTCGTCGTGGCGGCAGCAGCCGTCATCGCCGGCCCGGTCATCTACGCGAACACCGTCAACGGCCAGGCCGCCGCAGCACCCTCGCTGTCGGCGTCCTCGTCCGGCACCCTCGACGCGAAGGACGCCGACGGCACCTGGACCAGCAAGAGCAGCTCGTACGCCGGGTACCGGGTGCACGAGGTCCTGCAGGGGAATGATGTGAACGTGGTCGGTCGCACGAAGGACGTCAAGGGCACCGCCGTCGTCGACGGCGGCTCCCTCACCAAGGCGACCGTCACCGTCCAGGTCGGCAAGATCAGCACCCCCGAAGCCGCTCGCGACGAGTACTTCCGCTCCACCGCGCTGCAGACCGACAAGTACCCGACGGCGACGTTCGAGCTGACGAAGCCCGTCGACGTCACGAAGGCGCTCGACGGCTCCACGCAGGACGTCACCCTGACCGGCACGATGGACCTGCACGGCGTCGAGAAGCCGGTCACGGCCGACGCCCAGGTCGCGGTCGGCAAGGGCGGGACCGTCCAGGTCGCCGGCACCGTGCCGATCACCTTCGCCGACTACGGCGTGAAGGCCCCGTCGCTCGGCTTCGTCACCGTGGACGGGAAGGGCTCCGTCGAGTTCTCCCTCGACCTCGGGAAGTGACCGTGACGAGTCGTTCCGCGGACGAGCTGCTCGCGACGCTGTACCGCGAGCACGGTGACGCGCTCACGCGGTACGTCCGGCACCTCACGCGGGACGGCTCGACGGTCGAGGACGTCGTGCAGGAGACGATGGTCCGCGCCTGGCAGCGCCCGGCCGTGCTCGAACGGGCACCTGACAGCGCACGGGCGTGGCTCTTCACGGTGGCGCGCAACCTGGTGGTCGACGACGCACGGTCGGCCCGCAACCGCCGTGAGCACGGCACCGAGCACCAGGTCGAACGGATCGAGTCGGACAGCACGGACGCCGTGCTGGACCGGATCGTGGTCGCCGACGCACTCGCGTCGCTGAGCCCGGACCACCGTCGCGTGGTGGTGGACGCGTACTGGCTCGGGCACACGGTGCCGGAGATCGCACGACGACACGACATCCCGGAGGGCACCGCCAAGTCGCGGCTGCACTACGGGCTGCGAGCCCTGCGGCTCGCACTGCAGGAACGAGGAGTGACCCGATGAGCGACGACAAGTACGCGGAGTGGGATGCGGCGTACGTCCTGGGGTCGCTCCCGGCCGGCGAACGTCTGGAGTACGAACGGCACCTCGAGACGTGCGACCGCTGTGCGGCCGCCGTCGCGGAGCTGGTCGGTCTGCCGGGGCTGCTGGGCAAGCTGCCCGCTGACCAGGCGATCGAGATCGCAGAGCCGGACGGGAGGCCCGACACCCGTTCCGAGAGCGACCTCGCCTCCGTTGCACACCGCGTCCGACACCGTCGCCGCCGTCGCCGGGTCTGGGTCGCCGCAACCGCGGGGCTCGCGGTGGTCGCCGCCGTCCTGGGCGGGCTCGCGGTCGGCGCCGCGGGGGAGCGCACCACGGTGCAGGCCGGTGCCGCTCCGACGGCGGCTGCCACCGCCGACCGCTACGACATGACCGGCGTGCAGGGACTCGACGTCCAGCTCGCCATCAGCGGCGAGCAGTGGGGCACCCGCTTCGACTGGGGCTGCTCGTACGGCGGCAAGGAGTGGTCGCCGGACGGGTCGATCCTCTACGACCTCGTCGTCGTCCGGACCGACGGCACGACGCAGACCGTGGGCTCGTGGACGGCTGCCGGTGCCGATGCGCGCGGACTGTCGGCGTCGACGGACATCCCGCGGGACGAGATCAAGAGCGTGCAGGTCCGGCTGCGCGGTGAGCGCGGCGCGCTCGCCGTCGTCACGCTCTAGCCGACGTCGGCCTCGTCCGAGGCGTCGTCGGGGCCGATGGCGTCCTGGACGCGCGCACTGACGGACCGCAGCGTCTCGGCGTCGGTCCCCACGGGCCTCCAGAACAGGTCCTCGAGCGCACCGGTGTGTGCGCGGATGCCGGCGAGCACCGCGCGACGGCCGTCCGCGGTCATCACCACCCAGCTGCCGCGGGCGTCGCTCGGGCAGTCCGCCCGCTCGACCAGGCCGCGGGAGACCATCCGCGTGACCTGGTGGCTGACGCGCGACTTCTCCCACCCGATCCCCGCGGCGATGTCCCGGACGCGCAGACGGTGGTCGGGGTCGCGGTGCAGGCCGATCAGGATCTCGAACTCGGGGACGGAGATGCCGGCGCCCGCCTGGACGGCCCGGTCGAGCGCCCGGTCGAGTCGTCGCCAGGCGTCGTGGTACGCGTCCCAGGTGGCCCAGTCGTGGCCACCGTTGCCCTCCGTCGACATGCCGACCAGCGTATCCACCGGGCGGACGATCGGACCGCGCCGCGAGCCCTTTCATCCGCTCGGATGACTCCTGGCCGACGTACGGCGTGCTCCGAGGTCGCGTCGGACGTGCGGCATACGATCGGGGGATGCCGAGCGCTCGCCTCCAGGACACCACCGATGACGCCGTCGCGCTCGTGCGCCGGTGGCTGGCGGCGTCCGCCGGGGTGAAGCCCGACCCGGGTGCGGTCCGTCTGGCCGAGGTCCTGCGCGACGAGCAGGGTCTCGACTTCACGCGGGGGTTCGTGGACAAGGTCATCCGCCCCGAAGACCCCCGGGTGGCGGCACGGAACCTCGAGCAGCTGAGCCGCGACGTCCCCGACTTCCTCGCCTGGTACCTGCGCGGGGCGGTGACGCTCGGCGGCGGGTTCGCCACCATGGCGCCGTGGGCCGTGATCCCGACCGCGCGCCGGATCCTGCGCCGGATGACCGGGCACCTGGTCATCGACGCGAGCACGAGCAAGCTCGGCCCGGCCCTCGCCAAGGTCCGCGGTCCGGGGACGCGACTGAACGTGAACCTGCTCGGCGAAGCCGTCCTCGGCAGCGCCGAGAGCGACCGACGCCTGCAGGGCACCATGGACCTGCTCGCCCGCGACGACGTCGACCACGTGTCGATCAAGGTGAGCGCCGTCGTGCCGCAGACCTCGCCGTGGGCCTTCGACCAGACGGTCGAGCGCGTCGTCGACCGCCTCGTCCCGCTCTACCGCCTGGCCGCGGCGCCGACGGCCTCCGGACGCCCGGCCAAGTTCATCAACCTCGACATCGAGGACCACCGCGACCTCGACGTCACCCTCGCCGTGTTCCGGACGCTGCTCGACCGTGACGAGTTCGCCGACCTGCAGGCCGGCATCGTGCTGCAGGCCTACCTGCCCGACGCCGCGGGAGCACTCGACGCGCTGACCGAGTGGGCACAGGAACGCCGGGCGCGCGGCGGCGCCCCGATCACGGTGCGGCTCGTCAAGGGCGCGAACCTCGCCATGGAGCACGTCGACGCGATCCTGCACGGGTGGCCCCTCGCCACCTGGGGCAGCAAGCGCGAGACCGACACCGCCTACCTGCGGCTGCTCGACGCCGCACTGACGCCGGAGCGCACCGACGCCGTGCGGATCGGGGTCGCCGGGCACAACCTGTTCGACCTCGCCACCGCGTGGGTGCTCGCGCAGCGCCGCGGGGTCACCGACGCCGTCGACGTCGAGATGCTGCTCGGCATGGCGTCCACCCACGCCCAGGCCGTCCGGGCCGACGTCGGGCAGATCCTGCTCTACACACCCGTCGTGCAGCCGGACGAGTTCGACTCGGCCATCGCGTACCTGGCTCGTCGCCTGCAGGAGAGCGCGAGCCCCGAGAACTTCATCGCCGCCGCGTCCGACATCGACCACGACGCCAGCGTCTTCGAGCGGGAGCACAGCCGGTTCCTGGCGTCCGTCGCCGCACTCGACGAGCCCGTCCCTGCCACCCACCGCACGCAGGACCGCCACCGTGCCCTCGGCGAACCCGTCCTGCGCGACGCGTTCCGCAACGCCCCCGACACCGACCCGTCCATCGCCGCGAACCGGGCCTGGGCGCTCGACGTCCTGCGTCGGGTGCCGCGCTCGCAGCTCGGCGCGCAGACGATCCGCGGTGCGAAGGTCGCCGACCGCTCCAAGCTCGAGCGGATCATGGCGCGCACCGCCCAGGCCGGCGTGAACTGGGGGCGGCAGGACCCGTCCGACCGTGCCGAGCTCCTCGACCTCATCGGGCACGAACTCGACACCCGCCGCGCCGACCTGATCGAGGTGATGGCCGCCGAGACCGGCATGACCTTCGCCGAGGCCGACGCCGAGGTGACCGAGGCCGTCGACGCCGCCCACTACTACGCCGAGAGCGCCCGCCGCCTCGGTGACGTCGAGGGCGCGCAGTACGTGCCGCCGCGGCTGACCGTCGTCGTGCCGCCGTGGAGCTCCCCCGTCGCGATCCCCGCCGGCGGCGTGCTGGCGGCGCTCGCCGCGGGCAGCGGTGTCGTGCTCAAGCCCGCGCCCGAGGCGAAGCGCTCCGGTGCCGTGCTCGCCGACGTGCTCTGGGACGCCGGGGTGCCGCACTCGCTGCTGCAGCTCGTCGACCTGGCCGAGGACGAACTCGGCCGCGACCTCATCGGCCACCCCACGGTCGACCGCATCATCCTGACCGGCTCGTCCGACACCGCCCGCTCGTTCCGCTGGTGGCGCGCGGGCCTGCCGCTCACCGCCGGGACGAGCGGCAAGAACGCCATCGTCGTCACGCCGAGCGCCGACCTCGACCTGGCGGTGCAGGACATCGTGCAGTCCGCCTTCGGGCACGCCGGACAGCAGTGCTCGGCGGCGTCCCTCGTGATCCTGGTCGGGTCGGTGGGGGAGAGCGGGCGCTTCCAGCGGCAGCTCGTCGACGCCACCCGCACGCTCCGGGTCGCGTGGCCCGACGACCCCACGGCGCAGGTCGGCCCGCTCGTCGCCGAACCGCAGGGCCGGCTCCGCCAGGGACTGACCGAGCTCGGGCCGGGGGAGTCCTGGCTCGTGCAGCCCGAGGCGGTCGACGACTCCGGCCGGCTCTGGTCGCCGGGCATCCGCGACGGCGTCCGGCCCGGCAGCGACTTCCACCAGACCGAGTACGCCGGCCCGGTACTCGGCATCATGCGCGCCGAGACCCTCGAGCAGGCCATCGCCATCCAGAACGGCACCGACTTCGGGCTGACGGCGGGCATCCACTCGCTCGATGTCGACGAGGTGTCCGAGTGGCTGGCCCGGGTCCGAGCCGGCAACCTGTCCGTCAACCGCGGCATCACCGGTGCCGTCGTGGGACGCCAGCCGTTCGGCGGCTGGAAGGGCTCCTCGGTCGGCACCGGCACCAAGGCCGGCGGGCCCATGTACGTCGCGACCCTCGGCCGCTGGCTGCCCACGCCCCGCACCGTGCACAAGAGCATCCAGCTGCACGGCCTGCCCCCGCGCGTCACCGCGGTGATCGAGGCCGCGCGCAGCGGGCTGTCGTTCGAGGAGTTCGACCGGGTCCGCGCCGGAGCCCTGAGTGACGTGCACGCACGAGAGACCCTCTTCCGGTCGCGGGACCTGTCCGGGCTCGTGGTGCAGCGGAACGTGCTGCGCCACCGACCCCAGTCCGTCATCGTGCGCCAGGCCGAGGACGCCTCGACCGTGGACCTCGTCCGGACGCTCGTCGCCGCGACCTCGGCACGTGCGCACGTCCTGCTCAGCACGGCTCGGCCGCTGCCCGGCCCGCTCACGCAGCTGCTGGCGGGGAACCGGTCGCCGCTCGACGTCGTCGACCACCTGGTCGAGTCCGACCAGGAGTTCCACGCCCGCGCGTCCTCGGGGGCCGTGTTCCAGGCGGACTGGTCCACCGACCAGGACGACCAGCCCGTCGACGCGCTCGAGGCCGTGCTCTCACAGGGGCAGGAGCGGCCGGCCCACACGGCGTTCGGTGGTCCCGGTGCCCGGATCCGGTTGCTCGGCGGTGACCCGCTCGCCCTCGAAGAAGCCCTGGGTGCGAGCATCGACGTCGCGATCCACGACGCCCCCGTGGTCGAGGCCGGCGTGATCGAGATGCTGCCGTACCTGCGTGAGCAGTCGGTGTCGATCACCGCGCACCGGTTCGGCGACGTCGACAGCGACTTCTCCGAGCTGCGCGTCTAGGCGCTTCCGCTTCGTACGTTCCGCTTGGTGAGCAGAAGAGGTCGGGTCCCGTGTGGGGACCCGACCTCTTCTGCTCACGAAGTGCCCCGAGGATCAGTCCTCGGCGTCACCCGCTTCTTCGTCCTCGACGCCGGTCTCGTCCATGCGGTCGCGCAGGTGGTCCGCCATCGCGCCGGCACCCTCACCGGCGTGGTCGTGGTCGACCTGCTCGATCAGGCCCTGCAGCTTCTCGTGGTTCGTGGCATCGGTGGCACCGTCCATGACGGGCTCGGTCTGCTCGTTGTCGCTCATGCTCCGGACGCTACGCCGCGGTTGCTGCGGAACGGTAGTGGAGCTCGACCGCCCCGCCGTCGAACTGCGTGGTGCCCACCAGCTCGAACACCGGGGTCGGTGCGGCGACCGGCAGCAGGGGCGCTCCGGCGCCGAGCGCGACCGGCATCACGGTGACCCGCAGCTCGTCGAGGATGCCCGCCTGCTGGTACTGCGCCGCGAGCAGTCCGCCACCGACGACCCAGACGTCGCGGCCGTCGGCCACGCGCTCGAGGTCTGCCTGGTGGTCGCCGACCTCGCCCGAGACGAAGCGCACGTCGGCACCGTCGGGCACCGGCAGGTCTCGCGTGGTGAACACCCACGTGGCCAGGTCCGGGTACGCCCACGTGTCGTCGTGCTCGAGCAGCCACTCGTACGTCGTCGACCCCATCGCGATCGCGCCGACGCCCGCGTAGAACCGGTCGTGGTGCTCCTGGAACGGTTCGAAGCCGAACTGCAGCAGCCAGTCGAGGTCGTCGTCGGGCGCGGCGACGAAGCCGTCCAGCGAGGACGCGACGGAGTAGATCGTGCTCATGCCGGGGACGCTACCGAGCACCCCCGACAGGGCTCAGCGCCGACCGCCGCGGCCGACGACCGCTGCCTCGGCGATCGCCAGGACTGCGGCGATCCAGAGCTGGTCGACCGCGAACCGGCGTCGACGGGGATCGACGGCGAGCGGCACCATCGTCGCACCGTGCAGGGCGTCCACGACGGCACTCAGGGTGTGCGCGTTGCCGGAACCCACCCGCGCGACGAGGACGGCCTGTGCGAGTTGCCGGACCCCGAGCACGCCGTGCAGCACGGCCTGGTCAGACCCTCGGGCCGCACGGCTCAGGTGCCACAGGCCGAGCCCGGCCCGGGCCAGCTCGACGACGGCTGTCCCGCTCACGGTCGACGACCGGCGGCTCATCGTCGGCGTCCCGCGACGAGTGCGACGGCCCCGGCGGCACCGAGCACGGCCCCGATGATGCCGTTGCCGACCCGGCGGTGCTCCACCCACCAGGTCTGCGGCGACCAGGCGTGGGCGGACTCGTCGAAGACCCCGTGCGCACCGTGGTCGCCCGGCACCGGCTCGTACAGGTTGTCCCGCATCTCGAGGCCGTCTTTGTCCGGTGCCTGCTGCCCGTCGACCAGGGTCTTGGCGGCGTACCAGTCGGCGAAGCGTCCGCTGATCCGGTTGCCGAGGATCGTGTAGACCGTGGACTCGCCCACCCAGGTGCGGCTGCGCGGTCGTTCGGCCACGGCGGCGATGGCGCGGGCGCCGACCTCGGGCTGGTAGATCGGGGCGACCGGCTGCGGGTGGTGCGGCAGCTTCGACTTCACCCACTGGAACTGGATCGTGTTGAGCGCCGGCATGTCCACGCGGGACACCTTGACCTTGCTGCCCTGTTCGCGCAGCTCGGAGACGACGGACTCGGTGAACCCGACGATCGCGTGCTTCGCACCGCAGTACGCGGCCTGCAGGGGGATCCCGCGGAACCCGAGCGCCGAGCCGACCTGGATCACGTGCCCACGACCGCGGGGGACCATCCGCGACAGTGCCGACCGGGTGCCGTTCACGAAGCCGAGGTAGGTCACGTGCAGCGCCCGCTCGAAGTCCTCCGGGGCGGTGTCGAGGAACTTCCCGAACACCCCGACCATCACGCCGTTCACCCACAGGTCGATCGGTCCGAGTTCACGCTCGACCCGGTCGGCCGCGGCCTCGACGGCATCGCGGTCGGAGACGTCGGCGACCAGGGCCAGCCCGCGGCGCCCGGCAGCCTCGACCTCGGCGACGGCGGCGTCGACGCCCTCCTGCCCGCGGGCCAGGACGGCCACGTCCCACCCCCGCGCGGCGAGCTCCCGGACGGTCGCCCGTCCCAGTCCTGCGGATCCACCGGTCACCACTGCCACTCGAGTCATGGCTCCCTTGTACCTGCGGTCGACCGTGCACCACTCAGCCGCTGTCCCCCGACGACCCGTGCCTCAGGGCGGTGGCCGAGCATGATGGTGGTGTGGACACGCGAGACGACCCCGTGGAACCCGAGCCGGACGCGGAGCCGCAGCCGCGCTGGATCCGCCGGACGCCGATCGTCCCCGAGCAGTGGTGGGGTCCGCCGACGGCTCTGGCAGTCGGGGTGATGGCGATCGTGGCGATCGGCATCTGGTTGCAGCGTCCCGCCCTGCCCGTCGTGATCCCGGTCGGCGCCGTGGTTCTGGCCGGTGCGTTCGTGCTCGCGGTCGCCGGGCGGCGTGCGTACTGGTATCCGAGTCGGGCGGAGGCTTGGCGCTTGCATCGCACACGGGTCCTCGTGTGGAACGCGGTGGGCGTCGCGTTGTCGGTGTTCGCCTTCGCGGTGGGAGCACGGACGCTCCTGATCGGGTACCTGGTCGCCGCCACCGGCCTGTACACGATGCGACGCGACGACCCGACGCGGTTCGAGCGGCGCGGTCGTGCGGTGGCGTCGGCGGCCGTCGCGGTGGTGGCGGCCGTGTTCGCGGTCGTGGCGTTGACGGTCCCGGTCGTCGACGAAGCGCACGCATCGCTGTGGATCGGGTGGAGCGTCCTGGTCATCCCGGTCGCTGGCGTCGTCGCGGTGCTGAACTGGCGAGCCGCGTCGAGGACGGCCGAGCCCGACCTCGACGGGGCGGAGGCAGTCGAGGGTCAGCGACCGGGACCGGAGCCGGGCACCGATCCGCTCAGCGCCCCCGACCGAACCGCGTCGTGACCCCCGGCGAGTAGAGCACCGAGTCCGGCTCGAGCTCGGTCAGCCCGAAGGGCAGTCCGGCTGCTCCGACCAGGTCGTCCCGCAGCGACACCACCGAGGCCCGGTGCAACGGCCACGACTCGTGCTCGTTCGGCCAGAACCGTGTCCGTCCGGCCCGGTGCACGTGCATGCCCCACCGCGCCGTCAGGAACGTCTCGAGGGGCCCCGGCTCGTCGAGCGCCTCACCGATCCGGACGTCGAGCATCGACCGCAGGTGGGTGCCGTGCCGACGCATCGCGTAGCCCACGCGGCCGTCACCGCTGCGCGACTCCGCGACCGCCCACCGGTACGGCAGTCCGGTCGCGACGCGCGCCCCGATGGTCGGCAGGAGCTTGCCGGCGTCGAGCGACAGGAACACCACCCCGCGCTGCCCCTGCTCGTCGACCGTGTAGACGCGGACGTTCAGCTCGACGAAGTCGCCGATGCTCCCGGTCGAGAACGGCGGGAACCGCGTGTCCTCGAACCGGAACGCGATGAGGCCCACCCAGGTGGTCACCCCGTCGTCGGTGCCGTCGAGCGCCATCGTGTCGGGCCGGGTGCCGGCCGGCAGCAGCGGGGCCACCGCCGACACGTCGACGCGCCAGTGCACGAAGACGACGTCGAGCCAGTCCTGCGAGATCCAGGGGCGGCCCGGCAGGCCGGGGGCGACGGCCTGGAGGCCCGGGGTCACGTGGGTGGGTCGGGTGTCGGTCACGATGTGGTCGCCTCCGGTTCGATGTGGGCTGCGACGGGTGCGTCGTCCCACCCGCTCTGCGGGGTGTCGCAGGTGCCGCGGAACACGTACTGCGAGGGTCGCTTCCGCTCGCTCGAGGTCCAGTCGATGGCCGGGCGTCGTCGTTCCGGGGGCAGGTACCCGATCCGGTAGACGGCCATCAGCTCGAGCGACTCGGGGACACGGAGCAGTCCCTCGATCTCCTCCCACGCGCCGGGGGTCTCCATCGGGAAGGACACGAACTGGATCCCCAGGCCGAGCTCGGTCGTCGCGAGCCAGATGTTCTCCATCGCCGCGCCCATGCTGAACACCGAGTAGAAGCCGGACAGCTCCTCCTTCCGGTACTCGTGGCGGTCGAGCAGCACGCCGAGCAGCAGCGGCGACCCGGCGACGAGCTTCCGGTTCTCCTCACCCAGGGTCTGCGGCACCCGGAGCGTGTTCATGAGCAGCTGCCCGCGCTTCGTGAACACCTGCTTCGTGAACGGCCGAAGCGGCCCGGGGAGCTTGTCGAACAGCATCCCGTCGCGCCGCTCGTCCATCTCGGCCTTCGAGAACCGGAAGTACGGCTTGTACCGCTCGAAGAACGTGCCCTCGGCCATGGTGCGGGTCATCGAGCTGCCGCTGATCTCGGCGACGCGGTCGATCGTCTGGCGCTCCTCGACCAGCACGAAGCGCCACGGCTGGCTGTTGAGCTGCGACGGTGCCCGGCCGGCGAGCTCCATGAGCAGCCGCTGGTGCTCGTCCGACACCGGATCGGGCAGGAACGGCCCGTTCGTCGTGCGTCGTCGTCGGATGGCCTCGAACAGCTCCACTGCTCACCTCTCTGATCGCCTGCGAGCGAGCACGGCCCCCAGGTAGGACGGTGCGGCGGCGACCGCGACCTTCCAGTGTGCTCCGGAGCGCGGGTCGGTGCGTGGAGCGACCGCCAGGGGCACGAGTGCCGGCAGCAGGAACAGTGCGGTCCGGTCGCGCGTCCACGCGGGGGTCGTCGCGGCGACGCCGGTCAGGGTCGCGGTCACGACGAACAGCCCGTGGTGCACGACGCGGAGCTTCTTCGTGCGGATCAGCCGCACGGCGACCGCGGTGCCCCACAGGCAGTTCGCGACGTAGGCGAGGCTCGCAGCGGTGGCCAGCTGCCGGGCCGGACGCGATCCCGTGGGCGGTGATCCGCGCCTCCAGACCGTCTTCCGTCCCATGCGTGGGACGTTACGCGGTCTCTCGACTGACGAGCTTGGAGAGCACGATCGCGGAGCGGGTGTGGTCGACCTGGGGTGCGAGGCGGACCTTGTCGAGCGCCTCCTCGAGCGCGGACAGGTCCTTCGAGCGCATGTGCACGACGGCGTCGGCGCTGCCGGTGACCGTGCCGGCGTCGATGACCTCGGGGACGGTGTCGAGCAGGGCACGCAGCTCGTCGGGCGAGACGGTGCCGCGGCAGTAGAGCTCGACCCAGGCCTCGGTCCCGCGGTCCTCGACGGCGGGGTCGACCTTGATCGTGAAGCCCTGGATGACGCCGTCACCGACCAGCCGGTCGACACGGCGCTTGACGGCCGAGGCCGAGAGTCCGACCACCGACCCGATGTCGCCGTAGCCGGCGCGGGCGTTGTCCCGGAGCTGATCCAGGATGCGGTGGTCGAGCGTATCCATTTGTCCCCATCGTACGCGGACTTGTTGCGAGGCTGGTGGGTCTCGCGCACGAAACGTGCGTCACCCGAACGGGTGTCAAGCCGTCAGAGCCCCGGTACTGCACTTGCCGGACGGTGTGTGTCAGGATCGGAGTGGCGTCGATGCTTGAGTGTCACTGTTCCGCTGCGGTGAGTCTGTGGAAGGACCGACTCGGCGTCGATGCTTGGGTGTCACTGTTCCGCTGCGGTGAGTCTGTGGAAGGATCGACTCGGCGTCGACCTGGTCCGCTGCGGTGAGTGAGCCTGCATCTCACCGGAGCTCTTCTCCTCGTTCCGTTTCGGTTCCTGGCAGGCTCGGGCCCCGGTCCCTTCCAGGAGGACTGATGTCGAACACCGCACCCGCCCCCGAGTCCGTCGCCACCCCGGCCCGTGTCGCCACCAAGCGCACGATCCTGATGTGCAAGCCGGACTTCTACACCGTGAGCTACCGGATCAACCCGTGGATGCACCCGGAGGAGCCGACCGACACGTCGAAGGCCGTCGAGCAGTGGGAGTCGCTCGTCGCCGTCTACGAGCAGCTCGGCTTCGACATCTCGTACATCGACCCGATCGACGGCCTGCCGGACATGGTCTACGCGGCCAACGGCGGGTTCGTCCTCGACGGCATCGCGTACGGCGCGAAGTTCCAGTACCCCGAGCGCCAGCCCGAGGGCCCCGCGTACATGGACTGGTTCCGCCAGGCCGGTCTGACCGTCGCCGAGCCGGAGCAGACCAACGAGGGCGAGGGCGACTTCCTGCTCATCGGGGACACCATCTTCGCCGGCACCGGCTTCCGGTCGGACAGCACCTCGCACGACGAGCTCGCGAAGATCTACGGCCGCGAGGTCGTCACGCTCAAACTCATCAACCCGAGCTTCTACCACCTCGACACCGCCATCGCCGTGCTCGACCCCGAGCCCGCCGTCGACGGGACGAGCAACATCGCGTACCTGGAGAGCGCCTTCGACGAGCCGTCGCTGGCGATCCTGCGCGAGCGCTTCCCGGACGCGATCATCGCCACGGAAGAGGACGCCGCGATCCTCGGCCTGAACTCCTACTCCGACGGGTACAACGTCGTGATCGCCGCCCGGGCTGTTCGGTTCGCCGAGCAGCTGCGCGAGAAGGGCTACAACCCGATCGGCGTCGACCTGTCCGAGCTGCTGCTCGGCGGTGGCGGCGTGAAGTGCTGCACGCTCGACCTGCACCCGGTCGGCACCGGCACCTCGGTCGCGCGTTCGCTCGGGGTCAGCTGATGTCGGCGGCAGCGCCGCTCGGGGTCAACACCGCGGCGGCGCTCGCCGTCGAGGACCGCGCCCTCGCGCACAACTACAGCCCGCTGCCCGTCGTCATCGCGTCGGGTGCCGGAGCGACCGTCACCGATGTCGACGGCAAGCAGTACCTGGACGGCCTCGCCGCGTACTCGGCGGTGAACTTCGGCCACGGCAACCCGCGGCTGCTCGACGCCGCACGGGCGCAGCTCGACCGCGTGACGCTGACCAGCCGCGCGTTCGTCAACGACCAGCTCGGGCCGTTCGCGGCAGCACTGGCGGCGTTGACGGAGACCGAGATGGTCCTGCCGATGAACACCGGTGCCGAGGCCGTCGAGTCCGCGATCAAGGTGTCCCGCGCCTGGGGCTACCGGGTCAAGGGCGTGCCGGCCGAGCGGGCGACGATCATCGTCGCGTCCGGGAACTTCCACGGGCGCACCACGACGATCATCTCGTTCTCGGACGACCCCTCGGCCCACGACGACTTCGGGCCGTTCACGCCCGGCTTCCGCACGGTGCCGTACGGCGACGCTGCGGCCCTGCGCGAGGCGATGGACGAGACCGTCGTCGCCGTGCTGCTCGAGCCGATCCAGGGCGAGGGCGGCGTGGTCATCCCGCCGGAGTCGTACCTCCCTGACGTCCGCGCGGTCTGCGACGAGTTCGGTGCGCTGTTCATCGCCGACGAGATCCAGTCCGGCCTCGGTCGCACGGGGCACACGCTCGCGGTGCAGCGCGTCGGGGTGCGTCCCGACCTGATCACGCTCGGCAAGGCCCTCGGTGGCGGCATCGTGCCGGTGTCCGCGGTGGTGGGCTCGCGCGATGTCCTGGGCGTTCTGCGCCCCGGCGAGCACGGGTCCACCTTCGGCGGCAACCCGCTCGCCGCAGCCGTCGGTGCCGAGGTCGTGGCGATGCTCGGTGAGGGCACGTTCCAGCAGCGGGCACTCGACGGCGAACCGCTGTTGCGCGGCCTGCTCGACGACCTGCTCGGCAAGGGTGTCGTCTCGCACCGGGTCGCCGGACTCTGGGCGGGGATCGACATCGACCCCGCGCTCGGCACGGGCAAGGCGATCTCGAAGGACCTCGCCGACCGCGGGCTCCTGGTGAAGGACACCCACGGGTCGACGATCCGCTTCGCGCCGCCCCTGGTCGTCACCGACGACGAGCTGCGTTTCGCGATCGGAACCCTGGCCGACGTGCTCGCGGCGCGTGCCTGACCTGATCCGCAAAACACCGGTGTTCGCGCGTTGAACCCCCGCATGCCGCGGTGCGGAGCGCGAACACCGGTGTCTTGCGTGCGCCGGCGCGCGTCACCAAGTGCGGCTCACACCGCCCAGCGCGCCGCCAGCACGTCCATCAGGGCATCGAGCCGCTCGTCGACGACCTGCTCCTCGGGGTGCGCCTCGTACCAGGCGATGACCTCGCGCACACCCTGCCGGTAGGTCGTGCTCGGCCGGTACCACGGCACGAGCGACCGGACCTTGCTGTTGTCGAACACCGAGCTGTTCGCCTTGTCGCCGAGCAGCGCCGCGCCCCACTCGGGGTCGACGGCGTTGATCGCGTCCGCCGGCACGTGCACGATCCGCAGGTCCTCGACCCCGGCCGCCGCCGCGATCTCGTGCGCGATGGCGTTCCACGTCGGCGCCTCATCGCTCGTGATCGTGAAGGGCTCACCGATCGCCTCGGCCCGGTCGAGCAGCCCCGTGAACCCGACCGCGAAGTCGCGACTGTGCGTCAGGGTCCACAGCGAGGTGCCGTCGCCGGTGATGATGACCGGCTTGCCGGCACGCATCCGAGCGACCGCGGTCCAGCCGCCGGTCAGCGGCAGCTTCGTCTCGTCGTAGGTGTGCGACGGCCGCACGATCGTCACCGGGAAGTCCTGCTCCCGGTACGCCTCCATCAGCAGCTCCTCGCACGCGATCTTGTCGCGCGAGTACTGCCAGTACGGGTTCTTCAGCGGCGTCGACTCCGTGATCGGCAGGTGCGTCGCGGGCGTCTGGTACGCCGAGGCCGAGCTGATGAACACGTACTGCCGCGTCCGCCCGGCGAAGAAGTCGACGTCGGCCTGCACCTGGTCCGGCGTGAAGGCGATCCAGTTCACGACCACGTCGAAGCGCTGGTCGCCGAGTGCGTCCGCCAGTGCGCTGCGGTCCGACACGTCGGCCTGGAGGCGCGTCACACCCTCCGGGATCGGCCTGCCCCCGGTGGTCCCCCGGTTGAGCACGGTCACGTCGAAACCCTGCTCGACGGCTTCCCGGACGCAGGCGGCGCTGATCACGCCGCTCCCGCCGATGAACAACACGCTCGCTCCGGTCATGGATGCTCCCTCGCTTCCGGCGGCACCGCTCCGTGCCGCAACCCTTTCGATCCTGCACCTACCCGTCGGGGCGGGCACGGAGCACGGCTTCGATCGAGGTGGTGCCCTCAGCCCAGGACGCCGCGTGTGGACTGATCCAGCCGAGCAGTTCGAGTGCGAAGTCGTGGTCCCGCTGCAGGTTCCGCGCGTGGATGGGTTCGTGGTGCGCGGCGCGGTTCCGCACGAAGTGCAGCTGCTGGAGCCGTCGCGCCACCTCGCTCCGTCGGATGCGCAGGTTGTCCGGCCCGTGCGGAAAGGCTCGATGCAGGCCAGGCACCCAGAGCGAGGTGTGGTACCGCGATTCGACGAGGTACCGCCAGAACCCGAAGCTGAGCTCCGCGATGACCCGTCCGTGTACTTCGGGACGTCGACCTTCTCGACCCGCCCGTGCCCGTGCCTTCGCGAGGTCGGCACGCCCGCGGCTGTCGAGTGGTGCGATGTCGAACCAGGGCGGCCCGGTGCGGCTCGATGCCCACGCGCAGAGTTCACGGTCGAGCGCATTTCGAGCGAACACCTCGACGACGCCGGTGAGCTCCATGACTGCCGCCGCGGCTCGCATGTTCCACTCGTAGAGCCGCAGTGCTTCAGTCGACGACCCCGTCCGCCCTGCGTACGAACGGAGCCGATCGGCTGTGATGAGCCGCTCGAGCTCGTCTTCCTGCATCCCGCCTCGCCTGCTAACGTTGTTCACGAAGACCCCGGAACGATCCCTGGCTCAGGCCACATCGCCGGGGTTTCGTCTTTTTCGATCGTCTCTGAAACATCAGCGTACAGGCGTGCACTCGCAGGCCGAGTGCTCCTGGGGGCGACGGGACTACCGTCACGGTTCGGGTCGCACCGACGCGCCCCACGACAGGAGTGACACGCACATGGAGTACCGCTACCTCGGCAACTCGGGCCTCAAGGTCTCCGAGATCACCTACGGCAACTGGCTCACCCACGCATCCCAGGTCGAGAACGACGCGGCGATCGCCTGCGTCAAGGCCGCCCTCGAGGTCGGCATCTCGACGTTCGACACCGCCGACGTCTACGCCAACACCGGCGCGGAGACGGTCCTCGGCGAAGCGCTCAAGGGGGAGCGGCGCCAGTCCCTCGAGATCGCCACGAAGGTGTTCGGGCCGACCGGTCCGAAGGGCCACAACGACACCGGGCTGTCCCGCAAGCACATCCTCGAGTCGATCGACGGCTCGCTGCAGCGGCTGCAGACGGACTACGTCGACCTGTACCAGGCGCACCGCTACGACCACGAGACCCCGCTCGAAGAGACGATGCAGGCCTTCGCGGACATCGTGCGCCAGGGCAAGGTCCTGTACGTCGGCGTCAGCGAGTGGACCGCGGACCAGCTGCGGGCCGGCGCTGCGCTCGCGAAGGACCTCGGCTTCCAGCTCATCTCGAACCAGCCGCAGTACTCGGCACTGTGGCGGGTCATCGAGGACGAGGTCGTCCCCACCTCGAAGGAACTCGGCATCTCGCAGATCGTCTGGTCACCGATCGCCCAGGGTGTGCTCACCGGCAAGTACAAGCCGGGTCAGCCGCTGCCCGAGGGCTCCCGCGCGACCGACGACAAGGGCGGCGCGGACATGATCAAGCGGTTCATGCGCGACGAGGTGCTGTCCTCGGTGCAGGAGCTGCAGCCGGTCGCCGACGAGCTGAACCTGTCGATGGCGCAGCTCGCGGTCGCCTGGGTCCTGCAGAACGAGAACGTCGCCTCGGCGATCATTGGCGCTTCGCGTCCGGAGCAGGTGCACGACAACGCGGGCGCTGCCGGCGTCACGATCCCCGCGGAGCTCATGTCGCGGATCGACGATGCCCTGGGCGCCGTGGTCGAGCGCGACCCCGCGAAGACGAACGACAGCAGCCCGAAGACCCGCGAGGCGTAGGCAGTCCGCAAAACACCGGTGTTCGCCCGTTGAACACGCGCATGCCGCGGCTCCATGCGCGAACACCGGTGTTTTGCGAGCAGGTCACACCGGCCAGACAACGGAAAAGGCCCCCTGCCGAAGCAGGGGGCCTTCACCGGTGGCTGGACACGGCATCGATCCGTGGACCTTTCGATTTTCAGTCGAACGCTCTACCAACTGAGCTATCCAGCCGTGGCGACCCTGACGGGACTTGAACCCGCGACCTCCGCCGTGACAGGGCGGCACGCTAACCAGCTGCGCTACAGGGCCATGTTGTGTTGTGACTTGCTGTGGTGTTGCTCAGTACTACTTGCTCGCTCACTCAAGGAGTGACCCCAACGGGATTCGAACCCGTGCTGCCGCCGTGAAAGGGCGGTGTCCTAGGCCACTAAACGATAGGGCCGCAAGCAGTGCATCGCGCTACCGATGGACAAGCATACGGATGCCCCCCGGGTTTCACAAATCCGACGCCGCCAACCGTGCATCCCCGGCGTGTCGCGCCGCCAGCGCACGGATCTCCGAAGCTGTCGGTGCGAGCATCGTCGGCGGCCGCACCCCTCGTCCGAGGGGCTGTCGAGCCTGCGACCCGTGTTGTTACTGTTGCACCTGTTAACAGTGTTACGTGCGTGAGCCTTGCCGCGCTGTTACGAAATCGAGATACATGTCGACCTCCACTCCCTTCTCCCTCCGCACCCGCAGCCGCCTGATCGCCGCCGCGGTCGCCGTCGCGCTCACGGCCGGCACGCTCGCGGCCCTCGCCCCGACGTCGTCCGCCAGCGCTGCGAGCTACCCCAGCTGGGACGAGGTGCAGCAGGCGAAGTCGTCGACCAGCGCCCAGCAGGCCAAGGTCAGCGAGATCAAGTCGCTCATCTCGTCGCTGAAGAGCGAGGCGGCTGCCAAGCAGAAGGCCGCACAGGCCGCGGGCGAGGCGTACCAGGCTGCGCAGAACAAGTACGACGAGGCGACGCTCAAGCAGAAGAAGTTCCAGTCGCAGGCCGATGAGGCCAAGCAGACCGCCGCACGGTCCGAGGAGCAGGCCGGTCAGCTCGCCGCTCAGCTCGGTCGCACCAGCGGTGACGACGTGACGACGGACATCCTCACGCACCCGTCCGACTCCGGCGACCTGCTCTACGAGCTCGGCGCCATGTCGAAGCTCAGCGAGCAGTCCGAGGGCATCTACGCGCAGGCTTCGCAGGACCGCGGTGTGGCCCAGGGCCTCGCCGACAAGGCCGACCGCGCCAAGCAGGCCCTCGGGGACCTGGCCGACGCCGCACAGTCGAAGATGCAGCAGGCCCAGGGTGCCGCCGACGCCGCACAGACCGCGGTGGACGCCCAGAACGACAACGAGTCCCGGCTCGAGGCACAGCTGACCGCGCTCACCTCGAAGCAGCGCGGCGTCGAGGCCGACTACCGCAAGGGCGTCGCCGCCGAGAAGGCCCGCCAGGCCCGCCTCGCAGCAGCCGCCGCGAAGGCAGCAGCCAAGGCCGCGGCGACCAGCCAGGGCGGCACCGGTGGCGGCAGCGCCAACCCGGCCGGGTGGGTCCGACCCGCCGGCGGGTTCCAGACCAGCCCCTACGGCTACCGTGTCGACCCCTACACGCACGTCAGCGCCCTGCACGCCGGCGTCGACCTGGCCCCGGCCTGCTACGCCCCGATCTACGCGGCGCACGACGGCACCGTCACCTTCGCCGGCAACGGTGGCGGGTACGGCAACGAGGTCATCCTCGACAACGGCGGCGGCATCTCCACCGCGTACGGCCACGTCGTCGACGGCGGGATCATGGTCACCGCCGGACAGCACGTCACCGCGGGACAGCAGATCGCCAAGATCGGCTCGACCGGCTGGTCGACCGGGTGCCACCTCCACTTCGAGACCCGGATCAACGGCGCTGCCGTCGACCCGGTCCCCTTCATGGCAGCGCGGGGGATCTCGGTATGAGCATCAGCGCCACCAGAAGGCGTCGACCCACGTCATGACCACCTCCGCTCGCTCGTTCTCCTGCGGGATCGCGACCATCGCCGTGCTCGGCATCGGCCTCTCGGTCGTCATCGCCGGACCGGCCCAAGCCGCACCCTCGGGTCCGTCCTGGGACGACGTCAAGGCCGCCAAGTCCGATGCGGCCGACGCCCAGCAGACGGTCGACGAGCTGAGCGACCGCCTCGGCACGCTGCAGGACGCCGCCGACCAGGCCGGTGTCGCCGAGCAGCAGGCCGGGCAGGCGTACGCCCTCGCGGCGTCGCAGCAGCAGGAGGCGAAGGACACCCTCGCCGACCTGTCCGCGCAGTCGAAGCGCGCGAAGGCCCGGGCGGACGACTCTGCCGGCCAGGTCGCCGGGCTCGTGGTCGAGCTGTCCCGCACGGGCGGCGGTGACCTGTCGACGACCATGCTCATGGACTCGTCGGACTCGAAGGACCTGCTCTACCGCGTCGGCACGATGTCGCACCTGTCGGAGCGCTCCGCGACCGTCCTGGCCGAAGCACGCGCCGATCAGAAGACCGTCGAGTCCCTGGCCGCGCAGCAGTCCGCGGCGGAGAAGGCCCTGCGCAAGGCGACCGAGGCGACGAAGACCACCTTCGCGACGGCCAACGACGTGGCCGCAGGCGCCCAGGCGCGGGTGCAGAAGGAACAGGACCAGCAGGCCGAGGTCCTGCGCCAGCTCGCGTACCTGAAGGGCACGAGCGTCGCGACGGAGACCTCGTACTGGAGCGCGCAGCAGGCGAAGGCCGCCGCGGCCGCCATCGCGAAGCAGACAAACGACGCCGGCACCGGGAACGGCTCCGGCACCGGGAACGCCACCGGCGGCGGCACGAGCGGCAGCAACACCGGCAACACCGGCAACACGGGCGGCACCGGCAGCACCGGCGGCGGGACCTCCACCCCGGCCGTGCCGAGCACGCCGTCCAAGCCCAGCACCCCGTCGAACCCCGGCACCCCCGCGAAGCCGAGCACCCCGAGCAAGCCGGCACCCGCACCTGCTCCGGCCCCCGCCCCTGCTCCTGCTCCTGCTCCTGCACCGGCGCCCGCTCCGGCCCCGAGCAGCCCCTCGAAGGCCGCCGGCGCCATCGCGTTCGCCCGTGCCCAGCTCGGCGAGCCGTACGTCCTGACCGGCGCCGGCCCGAACACCTGGGACTGCTCCGGCCTCGTGATGATGGCCTACAACTCGCAGGGCATCGCGACCGGCGGACACAACGTGGTCTGGCAGTACAACTACTTCAAGTCGATCGGCCGCCTCGTCCCGCTGTCCCAGCGCCAGCCCGGCGACATCCTGTTCTACTCGTCGAACGGCACCGCCTCGGGGGCGTACCACGACTCGATCGTGACGAGCTACGGCACCATGGTCGAGGCCGCGCGCCCCGGCGTCGGCGTCGTCGAGCGCGCGATCTGGCTGCCGAACCAGCTCATGCCGTACGTCGCCCGCCCGAGCGGTTCCCTGTAGCCCGCTCCCGGAGCGCCCGTTCTTTCCCAGAGCGGCTGCGGTAGCAAGCGAGATCGGGCGTACCTGCACGGATCAACCCACCAGGTACGCCCGTTTCCACCCGGTACGCCCGTTTCCATCAGGCGCGCCGCCCGCACGCCGCGCCCCCGCACGCCACGCTCCGCCCGCGCACGCCCCGCCCCGCGCGACAGCAGCCCACCACGCACGACACAGAACGGCGCCCGCCCTCCGGAAGGAGAGCGGGCGCCGTTCGTCGTCAGGGGATCGTCAGTGCGAGCCGGGCACGTACGCGGCCTGACCGGCCTGCACGATGCGCTCGGCCTCGGCGGCGTCGCCCCAGCCCTCGGCCTTGACCCACTTGTTCGGCTCGAGGTCCTTGTAGCGCTCGAAGAAGTGCGCGATCTCGGCCTTCGTCTGCTCCGGCACGTCCGAGATGTCCTGGATGTGCGCCCAGCGCGGGTCCTTGGCGGGGACGACGAGGACCTTCTCGTCGTTGCCGGCCTCGTCGCTCATCTTGAAGACGCCGACGGGGCGAACCTTGACGCCGACGCCGGGGAACGTCGGGAACTCGAGCAGCAGCAGCGCGTCCACGGGGTCACCGTCGTCGGCCAGGGTCTTCTCGAAGAACCCGTAGTCGGTGGGGTAGACGAACGAGGTGAACAGCACGCGGTCGAGGTAGACGCGACCGGTCTCGTGGTCCACCTCGTACTTGTTGCGGCTGCCCTTGGGGATCTCGACGACGACGTCGTACGCGGCCATGTTGCGCTCCTGTGTTTGCTTCGGGGACTGTCGTGTGTTGCGAAAGCGCGGCTAACGTTACCGGGTGAACTCTCCGCGTCCCCGGCTCGACCCCGCCGTCGCCGCGACCCGCCTGGCCGTCCGCGACCTGCTCGCCGCAGCCGTCGACGACGGCGTGGTCGCCGCAGGCGACCTGGTCCTCGTCGCACTGAGCGGCGGACCGGACTCCCTCGCCCTGGCGGCGGCCACCGCGTTCGAAGCGGGCAAGCAGGGTCTGCGGGCCGGGGCGGTGGTCGTCGACCACGCGCTCCAGGCGGGCTCCGAGGCGGTCGCGAGCCGCGCCTCCCGGCAGGCATCCGAGCTGGGACTCGACCCGGTGACGGTCCGCAGGGTCACGGTCGGCTCCGACGGTGGTCCGGAAGGCGCCGCCCGGGAGGCCCGCCACGCGTCGATCGCCGAGGTCGCGGCCGCCACCGGATCACCCCTGGTGCTGCTGGGCCACACCCTGGACGACCAGGCCGAGACCGTGCTGCTCGGCCTGCTGCGCGGCAGCGGGCCGGACAGCCTGTCCGGCATGCAGCCGCTCGCCCGCCGCGACGGCGGTCCGGCCTACGGCCGGCCGCTCCTGTCGGTCCGGCGCAACGCGACCCGGCAGGCGTGCGCCGCAGCGGGGCTGGCGCCGTGGCACGACCCGCAGAACGACGATCCCGCGTACGCACGGGTGCGGGTGCGGAACACCCTGCTGCCGGTGCTCGAACGGGAGCTCGGTGCCGGGGTGCCCGAGGCCCTGGCCCGGACGGCCGACCAGCTGCGCGAGGACTCCGCTGCTCTGGACCACTTCGCCGAGGAGATCGCGGAGGACATCGCCGAGCACTCCGAGGCGGGCATCTCGCTGTCGGTGCGGGCGCTCGGGGCGAACCCACCGGCGCTCCGGCAGCGACTCGTGCGCCTCGCGGTGGAGAGCGAGTTCGGGGTGACGCTGTCGCGCGTGCAGACGCTCGAGGTCTGCCGGCTCGTCACGGACTGGAGCGGACAGGGCCCGATCGACCTGCCGGGCGTCCGTGCCACGCGGACCGGCGACCGCATCGAGTTCAGCGCCGGTTAGGCTGGCGTGGTGGAACTCTCCGACGTCCAGGCAGACCTGTCCGAAGTGCTCTTCACCCCCGAGCAGATCGACGAGAAGCTCGCCGAGCTCGCGGCGGTCGTCGACGCCGACTACGCGGGCCGCGACCCGCTGCTCGTCGGGGTGCTCAAGGGTGCCGTCATGGTGATGGCGGACTTCTCGCGCCACCTCAAGATGCAGGCGCGGATGGACTGGATGGCGGTGTCGTCGTACGGCTCCGGCACGAAGTCGTCCGGCGTGGTGCGGATCCTCAAGGACCTCGACACCGACCTGCACGGCCGCGACGTCCTGATCGTCGAGGACATCATCGACTCCGGTCTGACCCTGTCGTGGCTCAAGCAGAACCTGCAGTCCCGTGGTGCCGCGAGCGTCGAGATCGTCGCCCTGCTGCGCAAGCCCGAGGCCGCCAAGGTCGAGGTCGACGTGAAGTACGTGGGCTTCGACATCCCCGACGCGTTCGTGGTCGGCTACGGCCTGGACTACGACGAGCGCTACCGCAACCTGCGCGGCGTCGGCGTCCTCGCTCCGCACGTCTACTCCTGACGGGCGGCCCGCCGCGCTCGGGTCGCACTCGGCCGACTCTGGCCCGGGGGTGAGTTCGCCCGCAGAGGACACCCATTCTCGCCACAGAATCGCGGCCGTATGCTGACCTGCACGCAACTTCGGCAGAGAAAGGTGTCGGGCACTCGCGCCCGGATCACATGAACTTCAAGCGCATCTTCCGCGGCCCGTACCTCTACGTGCTGATCGCGCTGGCGGGCATCTTCATCGGCTGGAGCGTCATCAGCCAGGGCAGCACGCAACAGATCGACACCCAGAAGGGTCTCGAGCAGCTGTCCGACGACAAGGTCTCGTCCGTGACCATCAACTCCACCGAGCAGCGGGTCGACCTCGTCCTGAAGGACGGCGACAAGCAGGAGCAGTTCTACTACTCCACGCCGCGCGGCGAAGAGGTCGTGCAGGCGGTCAACGACTCCAACCTGCCGGACGGCTACAACGACACCGTGCAACAGGGCAACTGGTTCCTGTCGCTGCTCGGCATCCTGCTGCCGTTCCTGATCATCGGTGCCCTGTTCTGGTTCCTGCTCTCGAGCGCCCAGGGCGGCGGCTCGAAAGTCATGCAGTTCGGCAAGTCGAAGGCCAAGATCAACAACAAGGAGAACCCGCAGGTGTCGTTCGCCGACGTCGCGGGTGCCGACGAGGCGATCGAAGAACTCCACGAGATCAAGGAGTTCCTCAAGGAGCCCGCGAAGTTCCAGGCCGTCGGGGCGAAGATCCCGAAGGGCGTGCTGCTCTACGGCCCTCCCGGAACCGGCAAGACCCTGCTCGCCCGCGCCGTCGCGGGAGAAGCCGGCGTGCCGTTCTACTCGATCTCCGGTTCGGACTTCGTCGAGATGTTCGTCGGTGTCGGTGCGAGCCGTGTCCGTGACCTCTTCGAGCAGGCCAAGGCGAACTCGCCGGCCATCGTCTTCATCGACGAGATCGACGCCGTCGGTCGTCACCGTGGTGCCGGCATCGGTGGTGGCAACGACGAGCGCGAGCAGACGCTGAACCAGCTCCTCGTCGAGATGGACGGCTTCGACGGCAAGACGAACGTCATCCTCATCGCCGCGACGAACCGTCCCGACGTGCTCGACCCCGCGCTCCTGCGCCCCGGCCGCTTTGACCGCCAGATCGGTGTCGACGCTCCGGGTCTCGCCGGCCGCAAGCAGATCCTCGAGGTGCACGCGAAGGGCAAGCCGCTCGCCGCGAGCGTCGACCTCGAGCTGCTCGCCCGCAAGACGCCGGGCTTCACCGGTGCCGACCTGGCGAACGTCCTGAACGAGGCAGCCCTGCTGACCGCCCGTTCGAACGCGCAGCTCATCGACAACCGTGCCCTCGACGAGGCCGTCGACCGTGTGATGGCCGGCCCGCAGCGCCGCACGCGGATCATGTCCGACCAGGAACGCCTGATCACCGCGTACCACGAGGGCGGCCACGCCCTGGCGGCAGCGGCGATGCGGCACACCGACCCCGTCACGAAGATCACGATCCTGCCCCGCGGCCGTGCCCTCGGCTACACGATGGTGCTCCCGCTCGAGGACAAGTACTCGGTCACCCGCAACGAGCTCCTCGACCAGCTCACCTACGCCATGGGTGGTCGCGTCGCCGAGGAGATCGTCTTCCACGACCCGACCACGGGCGCCTCGAACGACATCGAGAAGGCCACCGGCACCGCCCGCAAGATGGTGACCGAGTACGGCATGAGCCAGGCCGTCGGATCCGTCAAGCTCGGGTCCGGCTCGAGCGAGCCGTTCGTCGGCCGCGACATGAGCGGTGGCACCGGTCGCGACTACTCGGAGACCATCGCGCAGACGGTCGACGCCGAGACCCGCGCCCTGCTCGAGGCCGCGCACGACGAGGCCTACCAGGTGCTCAACGACAACCGCGACATCCTCGACCGCCTGGCCGGCGAGCTCCTCGAGAAGGAGACGCTCGACGCCCCGGAGCTCGTGGAGATCTTCAAGGACGTCCGCAAGCTGCCGGAGCGCCCGCAGTGGCTCTCCAGCGACAAGCGCCCGGTCAGCAACCTGCCCGCGATCGACGTGCCCGGCAAGGCCGCCTCGACCGCAGCGGACCCGTCGGACTCCGAGTCGACCTCGAAGACCCGTCGTCGCCCGTTCGGCAACCCGGGTATCGCCCCCGCGTAGGCCGGCATGACCGAGCTGCCGACGCGACGAGAGCGTCGACTCGCCGAGGTGAGTCGTGCCCGCGCCGCCGCCGCCGAACCGGCGACGGTCGCGATCGACCTCCGTGCACCCCAGCCGGTGCCGGAGGTCGTGACCGGCCGTCGCCGTGACCGCGGTGGTCCGGCCGAGGAACGCACCCGGGTGCTCGGCATCCTCAACGTCACCCCCGACTCGTTCAGCGACGGCGGGCTGCACCAGGCCTACGACGCCGCCGTGCAGCACGCACGGGACCTCGTCGCCGCCGGTGCGGACGTCATCGACGTCGGTGGCGAGTCCACACGCCCCGGTTCGGAGCGCGTGCCCGTGCCGGTCGAGCAGGAACGGGTGCTGCCCGTCGTGCAGCAGCTCGTCGCCGAGGGCATCCCGGTCAGCGTCGACACCATGAACGCCGCGACGGCGGAACGTGCCGTCGACCTCGGTGCCGCCATCGTCAACGACGTCTCGGGCGGACTCGCCGACCCGGACATGGCCCGGGTCGTGGCGTCGACGGGCGTCGGGTTCGTCGTCATGCACTGGCGCGGCCACAGCGACCGGATGTACCGCAACGCCGAGTACACCCACGCGGTCGAAGAGGTCCGGCGCGAGGTCGAACTCCGGGTCGCCGAACTCATCGTGCTCGGTGTCCGGCAGGAGCAGGTCGTCATCGACCCGGGCCTCGGCTTCGCCAAGCACGGCGTGCAGAACTGGGAGATCCTGGCCGGTTACGAGCGCTTCGCCTCGATCGGTCTGCCGGTGCTCGTCGCCGCCTCACGCAAGCGGTTCCTCGACGGTGTCGGGAGCCCCGAGGGTGCCCCGCCCAGGGAGCGCGACCTCGCCACCGCCGCCATCAGCCTGCTCGCCGCCGAACGCGGCGCGTGGGGTGTGCGCGTGCACGACCCGGCACCGACCCGTGCCGTGCTCGACGTCTGGGACGCCTGGAGGGCAGCTCGATCGTGAACGACACCATCCGACTCACCGGGGTCCGCGCCCGCGGACACCACGGCGTCTTCGACCACGAGCGTCAGGACGGCCAGGACTTCGTCGTCGACGTCGCCGTGGAGCTCGACGCCCGCGCCGCCTCGGGCAGCGACGACCTCGACGCCACCGTGCACTACGGCGTCCTCGCCGAGCAGGTCGTCGCCGAGATCGAACGCGACCCGGTCGACCTGATCGAGACCCTGGCCGAGCGCATCGCCGCCGCGGTGCTGACCCACCGAGCCGCACTCGCGACCGAGGTCACGGTGCACAAGCCGCAGGCCCCGATCACCGTGCCGTTCACCGACGTCTCGATCACCATCCGGCGCACCCGCGGCGCCACGGTGCCGGACGAGGAAGAAGAATGACCCACCGGGTCGTCGTCGCCCTCGGAGCGAACCTCGGCGACCGGGGGAGCACACTCCGCGCCGCGGCCACCGCGATCGCCGCCCTGCCCGGGGTCGAGCCGGTGGCCTCGAGCCGCGAGGTCGAGTCCGTCGCCGTGACCCTCGACGGCCTCGACACGTCGAAGCCCCGCTACCGGAACGCCGTCGTGGTCGTCGACACCGACCTCGAGCCGCAGGCCTTCCTCGACGCCCTGCACGGCATCGAGGACGCCCACGGCCGCACGCGCGAGGTCCGGTGGGGCGACCGCACCCTCGACCTCGACGTCATCGCGGTGGACGACCTGCGGATCGCCACGGACACCCTGGTCGTGCCCCACCCCCGGGCAGTGGAGCGCGCGTTCGTGCTCGCCCCGTGGCTCGACGCGGACCCCGAGGCCGTCCTGCCCGGTGCCGGACCGGTGGCCGACCTGCTCACCGCCGTGGGGGACGACACCGAGCGCGTCGACGAGCCGCGCCTGTTCGCGGAGCCGGCACGGGCCTCCCGGCCGGCGGGGAGCGCGACCAGCGCATGAAGCCCACCCGTGCCTCCACGCTGATCAGCATCGCCGTCGTGACGGTGGTCGCCGGCTTCGCACTCGACGCCGTCCTGGCGTCGCGCCAGCTGCCGACGTTCCTGTTCTCGATCCCGCTCGGCGTCACGCTCGCGTTCATCGGCGTCGCCGTCGTGCTCATGGCACGCCCGGTGCGCCGGCACGCGCGCGACGGCGCGGGACGCCAGCGGCCGGTCGACCCGCTCTACGCGACGCGGGTCGTCGTGCTCGCGAAGGCGTCCAGCATCTGCGGCACGCTGCTCGGCGGGTTCGCCCTCGGCCTCGTGCTGTACCTGCTGACCCGTTCCGCGACGCCTTCGCTAGGCTCGACCCTGCCGAACGTGATCGCCGTCGGGGGCGGGATCGTCCTGACGGTCTGCGCACTCGTGGCGGAGCGCATGTGCATCGCACCCCCGGGTGACGACGACGACCGTGACGATCCCCGCAACGGTTCGACGACGGTGAACTGACCGAGCAACCCCAGGAGGCCCGCGATGCCGCGTGAACGACTCGACGAGCCCGGCCTCGGCCTCGGTGGGATCGCCTGGCAGCGGGTGTCCGCGAAGCTCGTGTGGACCGAACTCATCACCACGCTCGTGATCGGTGTCGTGCTCACCGCGGGCTGCGTGCTCATCGGGATCGTCACCGACGGCTTCGGTTCCGGGGCCGGCACGGTCTGGCTGTCCATCGGCATCGTCGTCGCGGTCACCACGGCGATCACCGCCGCGCTCACACCCCGACGGGTCCGGGCCATCGGCTACGCGCTCCGTGACGACGACCTGGTCGTGCGCCGCGGCCTCATGTGGCAGCGCTTCACGGCGGTCCCGTACGGCCGGATGCAGCTCGTCGACGTCGCCCGCGGGCCGCTCGACCGGGCGCTCGGCATGAGCGAGCTGAAGTTCGTCACCGCCGCGGCTGCGACGAACGTCCGGATCCCGGGTGTCCCGGCTGCGGATGCCGACGAGCTGCGCGACCGCCTCGTCGAGCTCGCCGAGTCCCGTCGCGCCGGACTGTAGGGGTCGTCCGTGACCTTCCGACCGGGCACCCCGCCACCCGCTCCGCCCGCCCCGCCCACCCGGGGCAACGCGGCCGCTGCGGCGCCCCTGACCGACGGCGAGTGGCACCGCCTGCACCCGCTGACCCCGCTGCTCAAGGGCGGGATCTTCCTCATCGTCATCCTCGGCTACGTGCTGAACAGCCTGCGTGACCAGCTCGTCGAGTTCTTCATCCCGGGCGAGCAGCAGGAGGACGGTGACCCGGTCCGGTACGTGTACGAGCACGGCGTCGTCGGCTGGGTCCTGCTCGGCATCGTGGTGCTGCTCGTGGTGCTGATCGGGTTGTTCTACCTGTCCTGGCGCATGCACGAGTTCCGCGTCACCGGCGAGATCGTCGAGGTGCGCTCGGGCGTGCTGTTCCGGAACCACCGCAAGGCCCGGCTCGACCGGATCCAGGGCATCAACATCCAGCGGCCGCTCGTGCCCCGGGTGTTCGGCACCGCCAAGCTCGAGATCGCGCAGGCCGGCAACGACGCCAACGTGCAGCTCGCCTACCTCGGGGCCCGCGCCGCCGACGACCTGCGGCAGCGGATCCTGGTGCTCGCGTCCGGTGCGAAGGACGACGACGGCCACGGTGGCCCGTCGCGGCAGTCGCACGGAGCACTGCAGGACCGCGTCGACGAGATGTTCTCGCCCGAGCTCGACCCGGCAGCCGTGCACGCGACCCGCATCGTCAAGGTGCGCCCGGGTCGCCTCATCGCGTCGATGCTGCTGTCCGGCACGACGCTGTTCCTGGTGCTCGTCATCGCCGCGATGATCGTCAGCGTCGCCGTCACCGGTGAGTACGGCCTGCTGTTCGGACTGTTCCCCGCCGTCCTCGGTGCCGGTGGTTACTACGTCCGCAAGTTCTCCCGTTCGCTGCAGTACACGATCGCCGAGACCCGCGACGGCATCCGGATCGGCTTCGGGCTGGTCTCGACCTCCAACGAGACGCTGCCGCCCGGCCGCATCCACGCCGTCAGCGTCGCGCAGCCGCTGCTGTGGCGTCCGTTCGGCTGGTGGGACATCCGCATCAACCGGGCGACGAGCGCCGGCAACGGGGCGTCGAGCAACCAGCAGGTGTCCTCGATCGTGCTGCCCGTGGGCACCACGGCGGACGTCCGCGAGGTCCTCGACATCATCCTGCCCGGGCTCGTCGGCACCGTGGTCGCGGGCCCCGAGGCCTCGCAGGAAGCCCTGCGCGAGGGTGCGGCCGAAGCCGTGGACGTCGTCGATGACAGCCTCACCACCTCGGGCGACCGCGGTGGCTTCGTGCACTCCCCACGCCGTGGCGCCTGGCTCCGTCCGTTCGCGTTCCGCCGCAACGGCTACCGGTTCGTGCAGGGTGCGGTGCTGCTGCGGCTCGGGGCCGTGTGGCGTTCGCTCGTCATCGTGCCGCTTCCCCGGGTGCAGAGCGTCAAGGTCGAGCAGGGTCCGCTCGAGCGTGCCCTGCGGCTCGCAGCCGTCCACGTCCACACCGTGGCCGGGCCGGTCTCGGCCCGCGTCGGCGCGCTCGACGCGCGTGACGCGCAGCGCCTGTGGTCGGAGACGACGCAGCGTGCCGTCGAGGCGGCCGCGGTCGACACGACCCACCGCTGGCGCGAACGGGAGGCCCGTCCCGCGTCCGCCACGCACCCTGCGGCCGGCACCGTGCCCGGGTCCGGAGCCCCTGCCGGGCAGGCGGCGGACCACCGGTCCGGCGCCGTCCCCGCCGGCTGGGACGACGTCCCACCGACCGGAGCCGCACGATGAGGGCGGGGCGTCTCGGGGTCGGCATCGTCGGCGCCGGACGGGTCGGACCCGTCCTCGGAGCAGCCCTGGCGAACGCGGAGCACGCCGTCGTCGGGGTGACCGCCGTGTCCGACGAGGGCCGTGACCGCGCCGAGGCGATGCTGCCCGGCGCCCCGGTGCTCGCGACGCCGGACCTGGTCGAGCGGAGCGAACTCGTGCTGCTCGCGGTGCCGGACGACCAGCTCGCCTCGCTCGTGCAGGGGCTGGCGGACGCCGGGATCTGGCAGCCGGGGCAGCTCGTCGTCCACACCAGCCCGGACCACGGCGTCGGCATCCTCGCCCCGGCGATGGCGGCCGGTGCCATCCCGTTGGCGATCCACCCCGCGATGGCCTTCACAGGCACGAGCGTCGACCTGTCCCGGCTGCGCGACGCGTACTGCGCGGTGACCGCCCCGGCGCCCGTGCTGCCGATCGCGCAGGCGCTCGTGGTCGAGATGGGCGCCGAACCGTTCGTCGTCGCCGAGGCGGACCGGCCCGCCTACGCCGATGCGGTGCGGGCCGCCGTGAGCTTCTCGACCGCGATCGTCGACCAGTCGGCGGGCACCCTGTCCGGCATCGGCGTCGATCACCCCGGACGTGTCCTCGGTGCGCTCGTCCGCTCCGCCGTCGACAACGCGCTCACCGCCGCCGACGGGCAGTCGACGCTCTAGCGGTTCGGGGGCGGGACCGCGGCGCGGGTAGCATTTCCCCCGACCCCCACGACCATCGGAGCCGCACCCGCATGACCGACGAGACCGTCACCCCCGACACCGCGATCGCCGACGCCGCCGCACTGGCCGAGCAGGAGACCAGCGAGCAGCGACAGGTCCGGCTCGACAAGCGGGCGAAGCTGCTGGAGTCGGGCATCGAGGCGTACCCCGCCGAGCTCCCCATCACCACGACGATCCCGGCCGTGCGCGAGCAGTACGCGCACCTGGAGACCGGCGAGGAGACCCAGGACGTCGTGGGCATCGCGGGTCGCGTGGTGTTCTCGCGCAACACCGGCAAGCTCTGCTTCGCGTCGCTGCAGTCAGGCGACGGCTCGCGTATCCAGGCGATGGTCTCCCTGGCCGAGGTGGGGGACGAGTCCCTCGCCCGCTGGAAGGAGTTCGTCGACCTGGGCGACCACGTGTTCGTGCACGGCCGTGTGATCTCCTCGCGCCGCGGCGAGCTGTCGGTCATGGTCGACGACTGGGCGATCGCGGCGAAGGCGATCCTGCCGCTGCCGAACCTGCACAACGAACTCAACGAGGAGACGCGGGTCCGCCAGCGCTACCTCGACCTCATCGTCCGCGACGAGGCCCGCGCCACCGTGCGTGCCCGCGCCGCCGTGATGGCCTCGCTCCGCCAGACCTTCACCGCGCACGAGTACCTCGAGGTCGAGACCCCGATGCTGCAGACCCAGCACGGCGGCGCCTCGGCACGACCGTTCGTGACGCACTCGAACGCCTTCGACACCGAGCTGTTCCTCCGCATCGCACCCGAGCTGTTCCTGAAGCGCGCCGTCGTCGGTGGCATCGACCGGGTGTTCGAGATCAACCGCAACTTCCGGAACGAGGGCGCCGACTCGTCGCACTCGCCCGAGTTCGCGATGGTCGAGGCGTACCAGGCGTACGGCAACTACGAGCAGATGGCCGACCTGACGCAGGAGCTCGTGCAGAACGCGACCCGCGCGGTCACCGGCGGAGCGCTCGAGGTCACCCTGCCCGACGGCAGCACCTACGACCTGGGTGGTGAGTGGCCCCGCATCGACATGTACGGCTCGCTGTCCGAGGCCGCGGGGCGTGCGATCAGCCCCGAGACTCCGCTGTCCGAGCTGCAGGCGCTCGCCGAGGCCGAGGGTGTCGAGGTCGCCCACGCCACGCACGGCAAGTACGTCGAGGAGCTCTGGGAGCACTTCGTCATCGACTCGCTCGACCGTCCGACCTTCGTGATGAACTTCCCGGTCGACACCTCGCCGCTCACCCGGCAGCACCGCACCCGTCCGGGCGTCGTCGAGAAGTGGGACCTGTACGTCCGCGGCTTCGAGCTCGGCACGGCGTACTCCGAGCTCGTCGACCCGGTCGTGCAGCGGGAGCGGTTCGTCGAGCAGGCGAAGCTCGCGGCCGGTGGTGACCTCGAGGCGATGCGCGTCGACGAGGACTTCCTGCGGGCCCTGGAGCACGCGATGCCCCCGTCGGGCGGCATGGGCATGGGGATCGACCGCCTGCTCATGGCGATCACGGGCCTGGGCATCCGCGAGACGATCCTGTTCCCGCTGGTCAAGTAGCTCCCGGTCCACCGGGGTACGATGCTCGGGTGCCTGAAGGAGTCGTAAGCGGGATCGTCTTCGCCCTGACGCCGACCATCGTCGTCGGCCTGATCTTCTGGTTCGTGATGCGCGCGATCATGCGTGCCGACCGGACCGAGCGTGCCGCGTACGCAAAGGTCGAGGCCGAGGAACGCGCCCGCTTCGAGCGTGAGCACGGTCGCCCCGCGCCGGCTCCGACGTCGGCCGAGTAGCCGCCCGCGCCCGATCCACTTCACCCCGTGTTCACCGCGCGGTGTGATCCTGTCGCGCATGCCCACCATCCCGGAGTCCGCCGCCGGCGTCGATGACCTCGACGACCTCGACGTGGAGGACGCCTTCGGACACCCGGCGTCCGGGGCGTCCGTCTCGCCCGTCGGCAGCGACGATGGACCCCTCGGCGACGAGGGCGACGTCGACGACCTCGACGTCTGAGCGCCGACGGACCGTCACACACCGTTCACCTCGCCGACGCGTGCCGGGGTGAGCATCGTCCGCATGGCAACCACCGCACATCCCTTCACGGGCCGCAGCCTCGTCGGTGACATCGAGAGCGAGTACGACGAGTTCGACCGAGACGCAGACCTCGAGGTCTCCAAGCGCCGGGACGGGTGGCTCGAACCCTCCTGGTGACCCCCACCCATTCGGTATTCGGGGTACGACGACCAGATCGCACTGATCCGGTCGGACGTACCCCTTTTGCATGTCCGGAGTACGCAGTCGCTCGGGGTACAGGGTTGGAAACGCTGATGAAACACGCCTGCAACGCCGGAAACACGGCGCTGACGGCTTGATCCGGGGCCGGATGGGGGACCAGACTGTCGGTGGGCTGTACCCCGCGGGGGACGCTTTCGATGACGAAGCACGGAGAACCCTGAGAATCGCTCCGAACGATTTGTGGGGTACACCTCCGGGCCGCTTTACTCATCAGCACCCCCCGGCAACGCCCCACGAAGCCATCACCGTCGAACGCAGGGAGAAACACCATGACGATCGCAACGGCTGCACCCAGCACCACCCGCCGCACCGCCACCAAGAAGGCATCGGCATCGAAGACCGCGACCGCCGAGTCCGCCACCACCTCCCTCGACACCGAGGTCGAGGCCGACGAGCAGCTCGCCGGTGTCCGTGGCGCCTCGGTTGACCAGGTCGGCGACTACCTCCGTCACATCGGCCGTCTCTCGCTCCTCACCGCCGAGGAAGAAGCGCAGATCGCACGCCGCATCGAGGTCGGGCTCTTCGCCGAAGAGAAGCTCGCCACCGAGAAGGGTCTCGCGAAGACCCTGCAGCGTGAACTCCGCTGGCTGGTCCGCGACGGTGAGCGCGCCAAGGAGCGCATGATCACCTCGAACCTCCGCCTCGTCGTGAGCATCGCCAAGCGGTACTCGCAGCGCGGCCTGCCTTTCATGGACGTCATCCAGGAAGGCAACCTCGGCCTGGTCCGTGCGGTCGAGAAGTTCGACTTCACGCAGGGCTACAAGTTCTCGACCTACGCCACCTGGTGGATCCGCCAGGCCATTTCGCGTGGTCTCGCCGACAAGGCACGCACGATCCGCATCCCGGTGCACACCGTCGAGCTCATCAACAAGATCTCGCGCACCGAGCGTGACCTCACCGTCGACCTCGGCCGTGCGCCGATGCCGGAGGAAGTGGCCGCCGAGCTGAGCATGAGCGTCGAGGAACTCGTCGACCTCAAGGGCCGCTCGCACGAGCCGGTCTCGATCCACACCGTGGTCGGCGACTCCGACGACAGCGAACTCGGTGACTTCATCGAGGACGAGGACGCCGCGAGCCCGAACGAGCTCACCGAGACGACGCTGCTGCACCGCGACATCCGCTCCATCGTCGCCGAGCTGCCCAGCGACGAGGCGAACGTCATCCGCATGCGCTACGGCCTGGACGACGACAAGCCGATGACCCTCGACGAGATCTCGAAGATCGTGCACACGACCCGCCAGGCCGTCAGCCGGGTGGAGTCGCGTGCCAAGCTGCGGCTGTTCGCCAAGGCGGTCTCGCAGGACATGCAGCTGTACCTGACCGACTAGGTCAGTGGACTTCGGCCGGCACGTTCACCCGTGCCGGCGCGGGGAAACCGGGTCGTTCTGTGGGAAGACGATCCGGTGGGGTGATGGGACGGCCCGCTCGAGCACTGCTCGAGCGGGCCATTCACGTTCCCGGGGTCAGGGCCAGCGGCGTCAGTCGTCGATCTCGCGCCGGAGCTTCTGCCGCAGGTCACTCGGGATGAGCTCGACCAGCTGGTCGGGCCGCACCGGCAGGTCGAGCAGGCTGAGCTTCACGCGTCCGGTGCGCCCGTGCCGCTCGGCGTCGAGCCGCACCACGCTGCCGGCGTCCTTCCGGAGCCGCATGTCGATCTGCGCCCCGGTGGCCACCTCGCCGACCACGAGCCCGTCGACCTCGAGCGCCGCGCTCCTGGTGCCCTCGGCGATGTCGAACCGGTAGCGCTCCCGCGCGGCGAGCACCACGGAGCGGTCGATCCCGGCCATCGGCGCGACCGGCGTCACCACGGAGCCGGACAGCGCGGGGGAGAGCACCGGCCCACCGGCGGCGTAGTTGTACGCGGTGGAGCCGGCCGGGGTGGCAGCCACGATGGCGTCGGCCCGGTAGTACCCGTACCCGAGGCCCCCGACGCTGAGGTCGGCCGACACCTGCCCGGAGCCCGGCCGTCGCACGATCGTCAGGTCGTTGAACGCCAGGTAGTCGGTGCGGGCACCACCCCAGGACAACCGGGCCTCGAGCGCGTGGTGCGGCTCGAGCTGGTACTCGCCGGCGGACAACCGCTCCAGCGCGCTCTCGAGCTCGGGCGGCTCGATCTCGACCAGGAACCCGACGTTGCCGTAGTTCACGCCGAGGACGGGCACCGGGCGCTTGGCCACGAGCCGCATCGCGCCGAGCATGGTGCCGTCGCCGCCGAGGGCCACCACCAGGTCGACGCGGTCGGTGAAGTCGTCGTCGTCCACCACGTCGACCCCGCCGCCGATGCGCTGGGCGTCCGCACGCCGGGCGAGCAGCTCGCCCTGGCCGGACGCGTTCCAGCGCTGCAGGGTCGTCACGGACTCCTGCACGTTCTTGGTCGGGTGGACGACGAGGCCGACGACGGGCTGCTCCATGACCGGATCGTACCGAGCGGACCTCCGATGCGGGCTGTCCCTTCGCAGAGGCATGCGATATTCTGAATACATGCAGACCGCTCAACTCTCCGTCGCCCTCCCTTCCGTCCGGCACGGCCGCGAGATCGTGCTGCTCGCCGACCTCGAATCCCACGAGTCCGGCTTCGGCTTCGTCGACGCCGAACACCTGCTGCTGGCCGCCGTCACGCTCTGCGCCGGCATGCCCCGCTTCCGCCCCCTCCTCGACGCCCACCGGATCACCCCGGACACCGTCCGCTCCGGCATCCGCGCCTTCGTCGGCGCCCACACCACCTGCCCCGGCGAACACGACCGGGTCGCGTGCACGCCCGCCGCGATGCGCGTGCTCGCCCGCGCCGCGACGATCGCCGGCCGTTCGGAGCGCATCCGGCCACCGCACGTCGTCCTCGCCGTGCTCGACTCGGTCGACGATCCGCTCGCCGGATCGGCGCACGACGTCCTCGACGCCCTGGGCGTCGACGCGCGCCGCTTCCGACGCGACCTGCGTCGCGCGGTGCGGCGCGCCTGACCCAGCGCGACCGACAAGCGGACTGGAGGCCCGTGGCGGCCCGGCCACGAGCCTCCAGTCCGTCTCGTCGTTCGCTCACTGCGCACAAGACGCACCCTGGTCACGCCCACGGCGAACAGGGGCAGCCCCCGGGGGGAGCGCTGGTTACTCTCGAAGTACTTGGCCGGACTCACACGAGACCGGCACAGCGTCGGCTCCGCTCATCAGGGGCCAAGGGAGAGCACATGTTCGAGAGATTCACCGACCGGGCCCGTCGTGTTGTCGTCCTCGCTCAAGAAGAAGCGAAGATGCTCAACCACAACTACATCGGCACCGAGCACATCCTCCTCGGCCTCATCCACGAGGGCGAGGGCGTCGCCGCCAAGGCGCTGGAGTCGCTGGGCATCTCGCTCGACGCCGTGCGCGAGCAGGTCCAGGACATCATCGGGCAGGGCCAGCAGCAGCCGACCGGGCACATCCCGTTCACGCCGCGCGCCAAGAAGGTGCTCGAGCTGTCCCTGCGCGAGGCGCTGCAGCTCGGCCACAACTACATCGGCACGGAGCACATCCTGCTCGGCCTGATCCGCGAGGGCGAGGGTGTCGCAGCCCAGGTCCTCGTGAAGCTCGGCGCCGACCTGAACCGGGTGCGCCAGCAGGTCATCCAGCTCCTGTCCGGCTACCAGGGCAAGGAAGCGGTCGCCGTCGGCGGCGAGCAGCAGCAGAACGCGCAGCAGGGTTCGCAGGTCCTCGACCAGTTCGGTCGGAACCTCACCCAGGCCGCGCGTGACGGCAAGCTCGACCCCGTCATCGGGCGCGAGAAGGAGATGGAGCGGGTCATGCAGATCCTCTCCCGCCGCTCCAAGAACAACCCCGTCCTGATCGGTGAGCCCGGCGTCGGCAAGACCGCCGTCGTCGAGGGCCTCGCCCAGGCGATCGTCAAGGGCGACGTGCCCGAGACGCTGAAGGACAAGCAGCTCTACTCGCTCGACCTCGGGTCGCTCATCGCCGGGTCCCGCTACCGCGGTGACTTCGAGGAGCGCCTGAAGAAGGTCACGAAGGAGATCCGCACCCGCGGCGACATCATCGTCTTCATCGACGAGATCCACACGCTCGTCGGTGCCGGTGCAGCCGAGGGCGCGATCGACGCGGCCTCGATCCTCAAGCCGCTCCTCGCCCGCGGTGAGCTCCAGACCATCGGTGCCACCACGCTCGACGAGTACCGCAAGCACTTCGAGAAGGACGCCGCACTCGAGCGTCGCTTCCAGCCGGTGCAGGTCAACGAGCCGTCGCTGCCCCACGCGATCAACATCCTCAAGGGTCTGCGCGACAAGTACGAGGCGTTCCACAAGGTGTCCATCACCGACGGCGCGATCGTCGCCGCGGCGAACCTGGCGGACCGCTACGTGCAGGACCGCTTCCTGCCGGACAAGGCCATCGACCTGATCGACGAGGCCGGCGCTCGCCTGCGTCTGTCGATCCTGTCGGCACCGCCGGAGCTCCGCGAGTTCGACGAGAAGATCTCGACGGTCCGCGGGTCGAAGGAAGCCGCCATCGAGGAGCAGGACTTCGAGAAGGCCGCGAGCCTGCGCGACGAGGAGAAGAAGCTCCTCGGCGAGCGTCTCCGCCTCGAGAAGCAGTGGCGTGCGGGTGACGTCGCCGCGTCCGGCACCGTCGACGAGGGCATCATCGCCGAGGTCCTGGCCCAGGCCACGGGCATCCCGGTGTTCAAGCTCACCGAAGAGGAGACCTCGCGTCTCGTCTTCATGGAGAAGGCACTGCACGAGCGCGTCATCGGTCAGGAAGAGGCCATCTCGGCCCTGTCCAAGACCATCCGCCGTACCCGTGCCGGCCTGAAGGACCCGAACCGTCCCTCCGGCTCGTTCATCTTCGCCGGCCCCACGGGCGTCGGGAAGACCGAGCTCGCCAAGGCCCTCGCCGAGTTCCTGTTCGACGACGAGGGTGCGCTGATCTCCCTCGACATGTCGGAGTTCGGTGAGAAGCACACCGTGTCCCGCCTGTTCGGTGCCCCTCCCGGGTTCGTCGGGTTCGAGGAGGGCGGCCAGCTCACCGAGAAGGTGCGCCGCAAGCCGTTCTCCGTGGTCCTGTTCGACGAGATCGAGAAGGCCCACCCGGACATCTTCAACTCGCTGCTGCAGGTGCTCGAGGAAGGCCGTCTCACCGACGGTCAGGGCCGCGTGGTCGACTTCAAGAACACCGTCATCATCATGACCACGAACCTCGGTTCGCAGGGCATCGCCGGTGGCCCGGTGGGCTTCCAGGTCGAGGGTGACTCGGCCGTCGGCTACGACCGCATGCGTGGCAAGGTCAACGAGGAGCTCAAGAAGCACTTCAAGCCCGAGTTCCTGAACCGCGTCGACGACACGATCGTGTTCCCGCAGCTGTCGCAGCCCGAGCTGCTGCAGATCGTGGACCTGTTCGTGAAGCGTCTGGCCGACCGCCTGCTCGACCGCGACATGACCGTCGAGCTCACGCTGCCGGCCAAGGAGCAGCTCATCAAGGTCGGGTTCGACCCGTCCCTCGGTGCTCGGCCCCTGCGTCGCGCGATGCAGCACGAGGTCGAGGACCAGCTGTCCGAGCACATCCTGCAGGGTGAGCTCAACGCTGGCGACCACGTGAAGGTCGACTTCGTCGACGGTGCGTTCCACTTCGAGACCGGGCGTCAGCCGGGCCGCGAAGAGGTCCTCGCCGGTGCAGCCGCGGTCGAGGCCGCGACGGACACGCCCCAGGGTGAGATCGAGTCCTAGGACCTGACACCCCACGGACAGGAGGCTCGGTGCCAGCTGGCACCGGGCCTCCTGTCCGTTCCCGGGTCGCGTTCAGATCCCGCCTCGCCGATCTGCGCGTCCTTGCGGCCACGGACCCCCGTCCGGGGGTACTGTGATGACAACGCGCGAGACGTTCCCCCCAACTCCTCGCGCGTCGCGCTCGATCGGTTCCCCCCAACGGATCGAGACGCAGCCGGCCCCGGTCTGTTCGCAGACCGGGGCCGTTGCACGTCCGGGGGTGGTTCGTTCGGGGCCGGTCCGCCGCGCGGGCGGACGTCCGCCGTGTCAGACGGCGGCAGGCAGCTGTGCGGCGAAGTCGCGGACGGCGCGCTCCCAGCGCTCCGGGTCCTCGTTCCACTCGAGCGTGTGCGGTGCCGTGCGGAACGTGACCGTGGTGGCGCCCTGCCGGGCCGCGACGGCGGCGACGTCGTCGGCGGCGACCAGTGCGTCGGCTTCGGAGTGGATCAGCAGCGTCGGCGTCGACGAGTCCTGCCAGGCGGTCGTCGTGACGCGAGTCGGGGCCCCGGCGAGCCGCGACAGCACGTTCGTGGTCGCGATGCGGGCGGCGACGGTGCCGACGAACGCGGGCAGGTGCGCGCCGCGGACGGCCCCGCGGAGTGCCGAGGCGACGTCGAGCAGGGGCGAGACCGCCACGAGTCCGTCGACGTCGACGCGTGCGGCGGCGACGGAGCAGGCGAGCGCGCCGGCGGACCAGCCCTGCAGCACGACGCGCTGAGCACCGCGGGCTCGGGCGGCACTGACGGCGGCGACGATGCGGTCCGCTGCCCCGGCGTCGAGGGAGCGGAGCGGCAGGTCGGTGGTGTCGACGACCTCGGACGAGGCGCCGAGCGAACGCCAGACCCCGACACCGCGCAGGACCTGGCGCGGGCCGAGGGACTGGCCGTGCACGTGGACCACGTGGGTCGTGGCGGCCTCGGGCTCGGTGCCGGGCACGTCGTCCGGTCCGTCGTACCGCAGGGCGTCCCAGGCCCACGCACCGGTCGCCACGCGGGCCGTGACGCTGCGGCGCACGGTGTCACCGTCGCTGCTGGCTCCGGTCGCCGTGCTCGCGGTGGTGATCGCGCCGACCTGCACCCGGGTACCGTCGCGCTGCAGGTCGTAGGTGCCCGGCAGGCGGGTGTCGCGGGTGGCGTTCAGCTCGACCTCGGTGTCCGAGGCGCTGCGGACCGTGGCGGTCGCCGTGTACGGCGTCGGGAACAGCAACCGTCGTGCGACGAAGGCGCCGAGTCCGAGCGTGCCGACCGCTCCTGCCGCGGTACCGAGTGCCGTGATGCGTGCGCCGGTCATGTGATCTCCCTGAGTCGTGCCGTGGTGAGCGTCGCAGCGGCCGGGACGTCCTGCCCGGCCTCGCGCGCGCGGTCTTCGATCTCGACGGACAGTCGGTGCTGCCGACTCCGCCACTGGCGACGCTGCCACACGATCGTGAAGTAGAGCCCGGTGTTGCCCGATGCCGTCTCGAGCCGCCGGAGTTCCGGTTCGAGCACGCGGAACCGGCGTCGGGCGGCCCGCCAGTCGCGGAACTCCCGCGCGGCGTCGGGCAGGACGCCGCCGGCCGCGCCGATGGCGAGCAGGACCATGGAGCCGAGGAACACCGGGGTGTAGAGCGTCGACAGGACCCCGACCGCACCGTCGGCACCGGCGACGTGGACGGCGTCGAGGGCGATCGCGATGCCGGCGAGCAGCACGAGGCCGGCGGCACCGACGACGAAGAGCCAGTACAGGCGGCCGAGCCCGTCGCCGCTCCGGAACCCGCGCAGCACGGCGACGGCCGACCGAGCGATCACGATGGCGATGTAGGTCATCTCGACCGCCGAGTAGAGCGCGGTCGGCAGCTGGTCGCCGTAGGCCACCATGAACTGCGCCGTGGGGGTTGGTGCGTCGATGAGGCTGAACAGCACGACGAGCGCGACGAGCACGAGCACGCAGCCGATGATGCGGCTGGCGCGCAGGAGCTTGGCGGAGCGTGCCGCAGCCTCGACCGACTGCGCGAGGGCGAACATGCCGCACACCATCAGGCAGCGGCCGATCAGGTCGGCGATGTTGGGCACGTGCGTCACACCGGCGAGGAACGTCGTGACGTCGGGCTGGTTGATCGTGAGCCCGATGGCGACGCAGCTGCAGCAGACCATCAGCCAGGTGACGCTGGCCGACTGGGTGCGCACCAGGAGCAGCCGGGCGACCAGGACCGCCAGGATCAGCCAGACCGGGATCGACCCCCAGACGTGCAGCGTCACCGCGTCACCGGAAGATCCCGGGCTGGCCCTCGGGGTCGAGCAGCCCGATCCGCAGCGCGAGCTGATCGGCGACGAGCTCGACGGCCTGCTCGTGCGGGGTGTCCAGCGAGCGGGTGAACGCCGTCCGGCCGCTGAGCAGCCCCGTGTACGCCTGGTGGTCGCAGCCGGTGTCGTCCATGAACACGTGGGCGAGCTCGTGCAGCACGCAGGCCACCCGGGAGCGCTCGGACAGCCCGGGGCGGGTCTCGAGCAGGGCGTGGTCGGTGCGCTGGATGAGCCGCGCGGACAGGTCGCCCGGCAGCTCCGTGGTGCGCACGTGGATCGGCTTGCCGAGCGCCGCCTCGGCACGGGCGGTCAGCTCCGGCAGGGACAGCCGACGGGGGAGCCCGAGGCGCTGCACACGGCGACGGGCCTCGGTCTGCCGACGCAGGGCGTCGAAGCGGTCGCGGTAGCCGCTCACGGGGTGCCGCCCGATTCGTCCAGGCGACGCAGGTGGTCGGTGAAGTCGCGGATCTCGTCCGCCGAGGCGAACTCGCCCAGACGCCGGGTGGCGAACGCCACCACCTCTCGCTTGCGGAGTTCGAGCACGAGCTCCAGCTGCGCCTGCACCCGCTCCGGCACATCCGTGTTGCCGGCCGCGTCGGTCAGGTACTCCGCCGGGACACCGAAGTAGGTCGCCAGGGCCGCCAGGAGTCGCTGGTCGCGGACGGCCGGACCGTTGCCGCCGAGCATGTAGCCCCAGCGCGGTCGGCTCATCGACGCACCCTGCGCCTCGATCTCGGCGGCGATCTCCTTGTACGGGGGTCGCTGGCCCGAGTTGGCCTCGACGACGTCCATCAGGAGCTGCAGTTTGCGCGACAGTTCCCGACGGTGTGCGTCGTCGTCGTTGTACTCGATCACGTGTCCCCACTCTCACATCTGTCTCAGACATGATAAAACTGATCCAGCGCGTCGGCCGGTGTCACCACTCTGCCAGGCTCGCGCTCGCTCGTCAGGTCGGCATTTCGATGGGGGGATGCCGAACGGGGGACGAACGAACGGGAGGCGCGGTGCCAGCTGGCACCGCGCCTCCCGTCCGTCGTGTGGTGCGGACTACGCCTGCACGTCGCCGCGCCAGCCCGGCTGGGTCGGTGCGTTCTCGACGCGCTCCTTGTAGTTCTGCAGGTCCTTCTTGACGGCGTGGCCGCCGACGCCCACGGCGGAGCCGAGCTTCTCGAGGATGCCGGAGGGCTCCCAGTCGATCTGCACGGTGACACGGGTCTCGGCGTCGGAGAGCTTGTGGAAGGTGACGACCCCGGCGTGGTCGGTCTCGCCGTCCTTCACGGTCCAGGCGACACGCTCGTCGGGGTGCTGCTCCGTGATGAGGGCCCGGAACTCGCGCTCCTGGCCGGCGATCTTCACGGTCCAGTCGGTGGTCTTGTCGTCCACCTGGACGATCTTCTCGACCTCGTCGAGGAAGTGCGGGAACTCCTCGAAACGGGTCCACTGGTCGTAGGCCTGGCGGACGGGGACGTTGACGTCGACGGTTTCGATGATCTGAGGCATGCAACGGACGGTAGGCCGATCGACCTGGGCGGCACTCAGCAGCGCTGTCCCCCTGCGACCCCGGTAGTGTGAGGCGGATGACAGAGCACGGCAAGCACGCGTTCCACGAGCGCGACGACCACGGGATCCTCGTGCGTCCGGCGCTCGCCTCGGACGTCCCGCACATCCAGCGGCTCATCGCCCCCTACGTCGACCGGCGCATCCTGCTCGGCAAGGAGAACGTCGCCCTGTACGGCTCGATCCAGCAGTTCCGGATCGCCGAAGGGCCCGACGGCACCCCGATCGGGTGCGGCGCGCTCGCCGTCTTCTGGGACGACATCGCCGAGGTGCGCACGCTCGCCCTCGACGAGCAGTGGATCCACAAGCGCGTCGGGCACCGGATGCTCGAAGCGCTCGAGCACGACGCCCGCGAACTCGGCGTCGCCCGGATCTTCTGCCTGACCTTCGAGGTCGACTTCTTCGCGAAGCACGGGTACCTGGAGATCGGCGAGAGCGTCGTGTCACCGGACGTCTACGCCGAACTGGTCCGCTCGTCGGACGAAGGGGTCGCGGAGTTCCTCGACCTCGCCCGGGTCAAGCCGAACACCCTCGGCAACACCCGCATGCTGAAGAACCTCTGACGCTTTCCCGTGCCGCCCGGCGGGGTGGCCGTGTGCGGCCCGCGCCGTTGTCTACCCTGTGCGCATGTCGTCGTTGCGTCACCCCGTCGGGCCCGAGAAGCCGGTCGTCTACTGGCGCCGTCGGGCGCTCGTGCTCGGGGCGCTGCTGGTCGTCGTCCTGGTCGTGGTGCTCATCGTCGTCGGGCGGGGGAGCGGGGCCACGTCGGCGGCGCCGAGTGCGTCGGCCTCTGCTGGTGCCGGCGCATCGTCGGACGGGTCTGCGGCCGGTTCCGGGTCCTCGCGGTCTGCTGCGCCGAAACCGTCGGCATCTGCCTCGGCTTCTGCGTCGAAGCCCGCTGCTGCCGACGGGTCGACCTGCACGAAGGACCAGATCGTCCTGACCCCGGTGCTCGACAAGTCGGCCTACGGCCCCACCGAGGACCCGAAGATCGCGATGTCGATCAAGAACTCCGGCACGAACTCCTGCCACCTGGACCTCGGATCGGCGCAGCAGGTGCTGACGATCAGCTCCGGCCAGGAGCAGTACTGGTCGTCGAAGGACTGCCAGACCGGCGGCACGAACCAGGACGTCACGATCAAGTCCGGTCAGACGCTCACGACCCCGGCGATCGCCTGGGACCGCACCCGCTCGTCCACGTCGACGTGCGACTCGTCACGGCCGGCGGTCACCGCGGGAGGCGCGAGCTACCACCTGCAGGTCGCCGTCGGGAACCTCGAGTCGAAGACCTCGGTGCAGTTCATCCTGCAGTAGGCGGCGGGTGCGCGGTTCGCGGTGCGCGGTTCCGATCCGTTCCGGCTGGGCTGTGCCGAGCAGAGGTGCCGGGGAACAGCAACAGGCCCCGTCGTCCGAAGACGACGGGGCCTGTTCAAGCTGATGTGATCAGCCGAGGACGGTGATGTTCTCCGCCTGCGGGCCCTTGCGGCCCTCGGTGATGTCGAACTCCACCTTCTGGTTCTCCTCGAGCGACTTGTAGCCGTTGCCAGCAATCGCAGAGAAGTGCGCGAAGACGTCAGCGCTGCCGTCGTCCGGGGCGATGAAGCCGAAGCCCTTTTCGTTGTTGAACCACTTGACGGTACCGGTAGATGCCATGATGGCGTTTCCTTAGCTTTCTTGCTTCCGCCAAGGTGCAAATGCACCGACGGAGACCCCGACGTACGTCGACGGGGGTAATGCGCCACGCGGGCAGGTGCCGGCGGGACGGGTTCGGGGCCAGGCCTGTCGGCCAGTGACCCTGGGGCCCGGGTTGAGGGGCAAACCACCTCGCCCGGACGTTGAGCGCCGCCGAAGCGGTTCCATCAGGCTAGCGTGCTCTGGGCCGACTGGCTACCCGTGCGTCACGGAACGACGAAAATCTGGTGGAATTGAGCTGATGGCAGACAAGGAACAGCGCTTCCGGAGCGAACAACTCGAGGAAGCCCTCGCGAAGCAGGACGTCGCTGCGGTGGCGTTCGCGCTCCGCCACGACATCGTGATCGTCCCCCGACTCGTCACCGGCAAGAAGGACATGCAGGTGCGAGTGTTCGGCCGTGAGGGGTCGGACAAGCGCATCCTGCTGCTGTTCTCGTCGGCGGACGCCTACACGGCGATGGTGCCGGAGGAGAAGATCCGGCAGGTCATGGTCTACGACGGGCCGCGGCTCGAGGAGTTCCTGGCCGCCCACCTCGACATGCTCGAGGGCGTGTTCTTCGACATCGCCGGCCCGCACACGATGCAGGCCGCGCCGGCGGACCTGCTGGCCGCTTTGCGCGCGTAGCCGCTCAGAACGCGCGGTCGAGCTCGCGTTCGCGCGGGCACTGCGTCATCGAGAACGCCACACGCAGGGCTTCGCGCAGGTGCCCGGAGTCCGAGCCGAGCACGGTCGTGAACCCGAGGCGGGTGGCCTCGTTCACGCGCTGCTTCGTGCCCGTGGCCGGACGGATCTCGCCGGCGAGGCTGATCTCGCCGACGGCCGCCAGCGTGTGCGGGTACGGACGGTCTCGTGCGGCGCTCGCGAGGGCCAGTGCGATCGCCAGGTCGGCGCCGGGCTCCGTGAGCTTCATGCCGCCCACCGTGGACACGTAGACGTCGGCGTCGGACAGCTTGAGACCGGCGCGGCGTTCGAGCACCGCGAGCAGCATCGCCACGCGCGAGGCATCGACACCGTTCACGACCCGGCGTGGCTGCGGCGCCGAGCTCGGGACGATGAGGGCCTGCACCTCGACCGGCAGCGCGCGACGCCCCTCGAGTGCGACGGTGACGCAGGTGCCGGACACCGGCGTGGCGTTCTTCGACATGAAGAGGCCGCTCGGGTCGGGGACCTCGTGGATGCCGTCGCCGCCCATGTCGAAGCACCCGACCTCGTCGGTGGGGCCGAAGCGGTTCTTGAGCGCCCGGACGAAGCGCAGCGCGGTCTGCCGGTCGCCCTCGAAGTGGCAGACGACGTCGACCAGGTGCTCCAGGAGCCGCGGGCCGGCGATCGTGCCGTCCTTCGTGACGTGGCCGACGATGAGGACGGGCAGGGCGCGGTCCTTCGCGATGCGGATCAGGGTCGAGGCGACCTCGCGCACCTGGGACGTGCCACCCGCGATGCCGTCGATCGAGCTCGACGAGATGGTCTGCACGGAGTCGGCGATGAGCAGGTCGGGCTGGACCTGGTCGATCTGGCCGATGATCACGCCGAGGTCGACCTCGCTCGCCAGGTACAGGTCGTCATGCATCGCCCCGGTGCGTTCGGCACGGAGCCGGACCTGGTCGACGGACTCTTCTGCGCTGACGTAGAGGACGCGCTTGCCCGAGGCTGCGGCTCGCGAAGCGACCTCGAGCAGCAGGGTCGACTTGCCGACGCCGGGCTCGCCGCTCAGCAGGACCGCGGCACCCGGCACCACGCCGCCGCCGAGGACGCGGTCGAACTCGCCGATGCCGGTCTGCCAGCGCTGCACGGAGGTGCCGCGGGCTTCGGTGATCGGTCGCGCGGCCCGGGCACCGGTGACGGCGACCGCTGACGTACCCCGGGTGCTCGCTGACGCCGCGGAGCTGTCCTCGACGGTTCCCCAGGTCTGGCACTCACCGCACCGGCCGACCCACTTGATGCTGGTCCAGCCGCACTCGGTGCAACGGTAGAGGGACTGCGGGCGCGCCATGTCGTCGAGGCTAGGCCGTACGGCCGACATCACCGGCGTGGTCGCCCGGCTCGTCTGGTCCGCTTGGTTCGTCCGACCGGTCTCGTTCGTCGGGCACGGCGATCGACCCGGTCATCCGGTGGCGCAGGCGCTCGACCGGCCCCGGACCCTGGCGCGAGGCGTGGTCGAGTGCCTCGGCGCCGTCGGTGTCCTGCTCGGCGCGGGCGTTCGCCACCGCCCCGGCTTCACGACCGAGGTTCTCGGCCTCGCGCACGGACAGGTAGTGCCGGATCGCCGCCACCGTGTCGACCCGCGCGTCGACCGCCGGCTCGAAGGCGCTCGCCCAGACCTCGTAGCCGCGGTCGTTCGGGTGGAACAGGTCGCCGTAGCTGTTGAAGAAGGTGCGGCGGACCCCGACGCGCTTCGTGATGGTGTGCAGCGGCGCCACCGTCAGCCCGAACTCGTCGGCCACCCGGTGCACGACCTCGTTGGCCACCGCCACCTTGCGTTCCCGGTCCGGCACGAACATGCACGGCAGCTCGGCCACCACGGCGTGCGACGGCACCGCGCCGTAGATCGCCCGGATGTTCCGCTCGAACTTGTCCGGATCGAAGTCGGCGATGTCGTTCGCCCCGATCGACACCGTGCAGACGTCGGGCGCGTAGTGCCGGAGCTTCGGCAGCTGGTCACGTTTTGCGCCCCACGTGGTCGAGCCGGAGACGCTGAGGTTCACCACCCGCACCGACATGTGGGAACGGTGCCGGATGCGCCGTGCGAGCAGCCCCACGTAGCCACGGCCGGGTGCGGTTGCACCGACGCCCTGCGCTGCCGAGTCACCGATCGCCACGTAGAGCAGCTGCCCCTCGTGCTGCTGTCGTTCCCGCCACCAGTCGGCGTGGATCGGGAGCATGTCGACGACCCGTTGCGCCGCTGCCCGTTGGCCCTTCACGCCGGCGCGGGCACCGACGGCTGCGGCGCCGACGACGCCGAGGCTGCCGACGACGGAGGTGAGGAGTGCGATGAGCGTGCGGGATCTCATGCCGTGGACGGTACGCCCGCCGGTCTTGCCGGAGACGAGGAGGACCTGTGGGTGTGGGGAGAGCCCTGCAGATGACCGCCTGTGGAGGGGGAGCCGACCCGGGGTGTCATCACGGGCCTCCCGGATCGTGTAAACTCTTTCCCGGTACCGTGTCCGAGCGGCCGAAGGATCATGTCTCGAAAACATGTGTGGGGGCAACTCCACCGTGGGTTCAAATCCCACCGGTACCGCCAAAGGGCCCGATTGTGTTTCTGACATCAATGGTCCGTGATACTCGGCTCACGAGAAGAACCCCCGGCTCAGGCCGGGGGTTCTTCTCGTTCCGCGGGCGTTCGTCGGCGCGCTCTGGCTTCCGGTCGACGGGTGGACCAGAAGCGGCGCGACGGCTTCTTGCGGTGCTGGTGCTAGGCGAGTTCGGAGGGCTTGCCTCGCGAAGCTCAGGCAACGGGCGATCCACGGTCGATGATGGGCGCAGGCGGGGCCCGCGAACCGTATCTCGTTCACGGAGCATCTTCCCGTGGCCCGTAGGGCGTCGATGCCGGGCGTCAATCTGCGGTTGACACGGGCGCTGCGGAGGGGAATCCTGTTGGCATGCGGAACACCATGATCCTCGGACTCATCGCCCTCGCTTTCGGGCTCGTCGCCATCGGTACCGGCTACGCATGGAGCGTCGGGCGCCAAGGCGGCCTGCTCGCCGCCGCCATCGGTGCGATCGTCTTCGGTCTCGTGTTCGCCGTGTTCGCCGTGAACGCGGCACGAGTCCAGCGCTGAGCACCTTGGGTGAAGAGGGCAGCCTCACCACGCAGTTGCGTGAGTTGCTCGCGCGCAACGTGCCGGAGGTGGGTGACCATGATCCGGACCTCACCCCGGAAGAAGCCCGCGAGCAGTCGCTCCGAGCCGTCGAGTTGTGCTTGTCGATGCGCGCTTCGCTCCGGACCGTCACGCAGTCGGCAGTCGATGGCGCTCGGAAGAACGGTGCATCGTGGGCTGAGATCGGGAAGATCCTGGGGTCGTCCCGTCAAGCGGCGCAGCAGCTCTACGGCGCCCCGCGGACGGCTCCGGAGGCGTCATCGGTTCCACTGGAGCCGGCGGTGCTGACGCTCTTCCCTGTGACGGCGTTCGACGAGATGGGCAAGCTTGCCCAGCTCGGTGCAGACGGTTGGCACGCGACCCGGGTAGGCCTCCAGTCGCACGAGCTCGTGCAGGACTCGCAGCCGTGGGAGCACGCACGGGCGGTCCAGGGCAGTCGGAAGTCGTCTCGCCTGTTGGAGGAGGGGTGGGGCGTGGTGCCTGGGGGGACGTTCCCGTGGGTCTACTTCTCACGACCCGTCCCGATCGCTCCTGACCACGCGACACGCCGGTGAGCACGGCTCGTTCCTTGACCCCATCCGTGGGGTAGAACGTTTCGTTGTGGAACCTGTTACAGTCACGGCGTGAGTTTTCTTGGGGGAGACATCCACGGTTCCGCGATGAGCTGGATGCAGGGGGCGCAGGCCACCCGATCGCGTCAGCGCGTTGCTTTCGTGCAGTCGGCGGGGTTGGCTGAAGCTGTCGCGACCTCGCCATTCGGCCGCGGTTTCGATGTCGTGTTCGCATCTGACGCGGAGGACCACGACACGGACGGGGCGCCGATCGTGGGCTTCAGCGGCGAGCTCGTCGAGGACGGTGAAGTCCGACTCGGCGACGATCTGATCATCCAGTTCCAGAACTACGCCGTCGCCGAGTTCCTGAGCTTTCCGGGGCCGACCGTGCTGGTGCCGCAGACAGGTCGTGATCTCGAGGCCTTCGCGGCCAACCTGACAACTGCGCGTGCCAGCGGTGTCTTCCCCGACGTCCTCACGGACCCGCAGGTAGTCATCGGCGACCGGTGCGCGTGGGTGGGCGGGACCGTCCCCCTTGAACCGGACTTCGTGTTCGTCGCTGAAGACGGCACCGTTTCGTCGTCGCCATGGGGTCCGCAGTTCGGCCGACTCGCGGACGGCGAATTCTCTCCGGAGACTGATTCGGCGGAACGGTCCGGTCCGGACGGCGCACTGCACTTCCTGCAGGCGGTGGAAGCGCTTCGCTACGCCACCGCCCGCGGCCTCAGCGGGCTGTCAGTGTCGGGGTACGGCGCCTACCTCGACAGCGGCACCTCGCCAGCATCGGAGCGTCCGGAGCCGACTCCCGGCGCGGTGCTCCTGTTCGACCGTGAGCAGCAGCTGCTCCACGTCTCCGCGCGCCACAAGACCTACTCGCTCACGCCGGACCTGGCGTCCCTCGTCGAACTCCAGCTCCGCTTCGGCGATCGTGCGCTCGAGCACACGGACGAATCGAACACGCTCCGCGGCCTCTCCGGTCCGGAACGAGAGTCCGCCCTCTCCCAGGTGCGCTCGTTCCTCGACCCGCTGCTCCAAACCCGCGATGCCGAGCGGGTTGACGCGTGAGCTCGATCGGGCTCGATGCCCTCCCCACGGAACTGCGTGGCCTGCTCGACGGGTACTCCGGTCAGGTCGACATCGCCGACCTCTACGGCGACCAGGGTTCGACCGTCTACGAAGCGGCGGCTGTCCACGACACCCACGAGATCCGCGAGCTCATCCGGGCAACCCGAGGCGTCACCACCAAGATCCTCGAGTTCGCCGCGGGGTCCGGGCGCCTCACCCTGCCGCTGGCCGCCGCGGGCCGCGAGCTCGTCGGCGTAGACCTGTCACCGGCGATGGTCGCGCTGCTCGACGGCAAGCTCGCCGGGCGACACGCTGCGCTCCGTGGGTCGGTACGAACCGCAGTGTCGGACATGACGACGTACGACGACGGGATGCACTACTCGACGGCTCTGCTCGGGTGCATCTCCATCTCGCTCCTCGACGACGTGCAACGGGCACGTTTCTTCCGCGGCGCGGCTGATTGGCTCGCGGCCGACGGCGTCCTGCTGATGTCCACCACGGACACGACGAAGCTCGGTGACGCCACGGGCAGGTACCAGGACTTCCCCGGCTTGGCGGGCCAGCGTTACCGGCTGTTCGAGGAGATCGACCCAGTTGCGTCGATCCGGCATGTGGGCGTGATCGATCTCGACGATCTGGACCGCGAATCGCTCACCGTCTTCCTGACTCACGTCCGTGCCATCCCGCCGCTCGTCCTGGAGGCGGAGCTCGCCGCCGCTGGCCTGGCCATCCGTGCTGTCAGACCAGTGGCGACACCGCCCGGCGCCCACCCCATCGTCATCCTCGAAGCGGTGTGGCGTGCTTGACCGGCGGCCGAACAGTGTCTGGCCAGCACTCGTGCCACTCGCGGCGCACAACGACCTCGACTCGCAGATCGTCGCGGCTTCTGGCACGACGCTGACCTTCGCGGACGGATCCGAGGCCCTCTGCGGAACGAGCGGGCTGTGGAACGTGAACCTCGGCTACGGCAACCAGCGCATCGCGGACGCCGTCCACGAAGCCATGGTCCGGGCGTCGTACGTGTCCCTGTTCCGGTACTGGAGCGAGGACATCGAGCAAGCCGCCGTGCGGCTCCGCGAGGTCGCGGGCGCCGACCGGTACGCGCGAGTCCTCTTCACGACCGCCGGTGGCTCTGCGAACGACGCCGTCATGAAGCTTGCCCGCCACTTCGCGATCCTCGACGGCCAACCGTCGCGGAAGACCGTCGTAGGTCTCAAAGGCAGCTACCACGGACTCACTTACGGGGCGCACGCACTGAGCGGTGACGACCTCGGACAGTCGCTCTACGGAGTCGACTCGCGGCAGGTCCGTCACGTGACCCCCAACGACCTCGACGAGTTGGAGCGATTGGTCGCAGCGACCGGTGACCGGATCGCGGCGGTGATCGTCGAGCCGATCCTCGGATCAGGAGCGTTCGCCCTCACCGACGAGTACCTCCAGCGCCTCTGCGAACTCCGGAACCGTCACGGCTTTCTCATCGTCGCCGACGAGGTCGCCACGGGCTTCGGTCGGACCGGCCCGATGTTCGCTTCAGAGTCCTGGCCGTCGGCCCCTGACATCCTGATCGCGTCGAAGGGGTTGACGAACGGCACGCAGGCCGCTGCGGCGATCCTGGTGGGGTCCCGGATCACCGATCGGTTCACTGGGAACGAGAGCGTGTTCGTGCACGCAGAGACTCAAGCGGGGACCCCGGTAGTCGGAGCGGCGATCAGCGCGACGATCGACGAGTTCGATCGCCTTTCGGCCATCAAGCGCTCGCAGCAGCTCGCCGCGACCCTCGAGACCGAGCTCACCGCCCTGGCCGCGCAGCATCCCTCGGTGCTCGTGACCCGGGGAACCGGGAACTTCCGCGCCGTCGCCGTGGCGGATCGGGACGGCCAACCGCAGCGGGACCCCGCCTCGCTCGCCGCGCTCCGCCGGTCGATCCGTCGCGCGGGGGCGGTCGTGCACCCGGGTCCGGACGGGTTCCAGCTCGTCCCGGCGCTCACCTACACCGACGAGGACGTGCGCTCCCTGTTCGACGCCGTCCGGGTCGGCCTCCAGGAGTACGACGATGCGAACCTCCGCTGAGGAGGTCGGGTGGGTCGTCCACCCCGGTGCGCTCACCGTCGACGCGCTGGACGCCTTCGTTCAGCGTCTTCGGGAATGGACCGGCACCGGCCGGGTTTGCCTGGTCGCGGACCGGAACCACGCGTCTGTGCCGACAATCGCCGACCTCGTCGACACGCTCGTCGAACGCCTTGGCGCGCAGCTCCACGCGGCGTCCGACGACAGCGAGGAGCTCGTCACGAGCATCGCGGATGCCGGACCCTGGGACATCGTGATCGGGGTCGGGGGCGGGGTGGCGCTCGATGTAGCGAAGCTGGTCAGCCTCGATGCTGATGCCATGCGGCGGGTCACATCGCCGGGCCGGTCGAGTCGTGTCGTGCTGCCCGACGTGCCGCGTTCGACACGGGTCGCCCTGGCCCCGACGACGTTCGGTACCGGATCGGAGCTCTCGTTGTCGGCCTGCGTCACGACCCGGGGACGGAAGAGGCTGGTCTCGGGTGCCGTGCTCGGCGCCGACGTCGTGCTCGCTCGATCGGATCTGCTCGCCAGCCTCGACGACGAGCAGATGACGGAGGGGCTTGTCGAGGTGCTCCTCCGGCTCACTACCGTGTACACCGCGGGCGAGGCCGCTCCGTTCGCAGACGTCGTCACGCGGGCCAGCCTCCGGCAGCTCGTGGAGCTGGCCCCGCGTCTTCGTAACGGTGGACGCGCACCGGCTGACCTCCGCGCGATAGCTTCGATCAGCGCCTTCAGTCACACCGGTTGGCTGGGGCGCGATCGACCGCCGATGGTGACGCTGCCGTGGATCATCACGACGGAGGCATCCATCGCGTGGTCGTGCACCAAGGCCGTCGCCGCTTCGCTCGTGCTGCCGGGCTACTGGTCCGTGATGCGCGACGGCGACGGCAGGCTCGGGTCGTACCGGAGACTGTGCGAGCTCTGGGCAGAGGCGATGCCGCGGGCAACGTCACCTGCCGAGGCACTCGACCAAATCATCGACGGGCGGCTCCGTCGGCCGTCGGACGACGAGCTCACCCGACTCGGTGACGACGCCCTCGCCGCGCGCATCACAGCGCGTTGGGGCGCTGGACTTCCCTTCATGGGGGAGGCGGGTCGCGACGATGTCCGCGAGGTCATCGACGCAGCACTCGCTCAAGGAAGAACGGTCGCACTGACCGTGTGACCGAAACTGTTTGAAGGGAGGGACAAACATGCAGGAACTCAAGACGAACACCATGCTCAACCTCGGCGCGACCGAGCTCGAGGACATGGAGGCACCGGACTTCTGGGGCGGCTTCGCGCTCGGCGTCGGCTCGGCCATCGCCGCAGCCGGTGCAGCAGCCGCGATCGTGGCACTGACCTGATCCTCGACCCTTCCAAGGGCGAGCAGGCCAAACAACCATCTGACAAGGAACTGAAAGGAGTGTGACATGACCGAGACGATTACTTCGGTGGGCACCCTCGACTTCGCCGTGAGCGAGCTCGAGGACCTCGAGGCGCCCGGATTCTGGGACACGGCCGCCGGCTTCGCAGCCGGTGCCGTTGTCGGCGCCGGCATGGTTGCCGGTGGAGTCCTGATCCTCACCTGATGACCGTCGAGGGGCGATCGACGTAACGCCGATCGCCCCTCGATCCGCAGTCATTCGCGCACTCCAGCGCCTACCCTTCTGCCCGAGTACCCAGAGGAACGCATCATGAACCTGGCCGAGTTCGACGGCTTCAGCAAGAACTACGGCGGCAGACAGGTCGTCGCCGACCTGACGTTCGCCGTCCCCGAGGGACGCGTCGTCGGGTTGCTCGGCAAGAACGGTGCTGGCAAGTCCACCGCGTTGCGCGGCCTCCTGGGCCTGGTCCGACCGACGTCGGGACGAGCGCTCGTCCACGGCGTGCCGTTCTCGACGTTGTCGAAGCCCGCGAAGGTCGTCGGGTACAGCGTCGACGGCGTCCAGTCCCTGCAGCATGCCCGGGTCGGCGATGACCTGCGGACGTGGGCGGAGCTCGTCGGCGCCTCGCGAGACCGTGTCGAGTCACTGCTCGAGATCGTCGGCATGACGGAGCACCGCCGCACGCGCGTCCAGAAGCTGTCGACGGGACAGAAGCAGCGCCATGCGCTCGCGATCGCGCTGCTCGCCGAACCTCGCCTCCTCATCCTGGACGAGCCGACGAACGGCCTGGACCCACAGGGCATCCGGTGGCTCCGGGAACTCATCCGTCACTACGCCCAGCAAGGGAACAGCGTGCTGATCTCCAGCCACATGCTCGCCGAGGTCGAACACACGGTGGACGACGTCGTCATACTCGACCGGACGGTCCGCTACTCGGGCACCCTGGCTGACCTGACGGTCGGCGGGGCATCACTCGAGGACAGGTTCTTCGACCTCGTCCCGACGCCCGCTGCGGCCGGATCGGGTCGGTGAGCACGATGACCACCGCCACCATGCTCCGTTCCGAGGTCCGCCGCGCTTGGCTCGGCCGGGCAGTCCCCTACTTCCTGGTGTTCGGCGTCCTGCTCACCGCATTGTCGGCGGCGGGGACGTTCTCGGGTGTGACGGACCAGCTCCGGACGCCCGACGGCGACGTCGACGTCACCGTGACCATGGTCCGCACCTGGTTCGCGCTGTCCCTGTTCATCGGGATGGCGACGGCCTTCGACGCTGCACGCGAGGTCAGCTCGGGTGTGGCGAGCCGGGTGATCACGGCCCTCGGAAGCCGCACGGCGTACTTCACCGGGAAGGCTGCGATCGGCGCGTCGACCGGGTTCGTCGGCGCGCTCCTCGGTGCCGCGGCATCCATCGGGTTCGCCGCGATTCTGCTGGCGATGAACGACTCGGCGTTGCACATGTCGAAGGAGGCGTGGCTGATCGTGCTCGGCTGCGCAGTGGTCAACACCGTCGCCGGCCTGTGGGGGACGCTGATCGGCCTCCTGACCCGCAACGCGATCGTGGCGATCATCGTCGTGTTCGCGCTGTGCATGCTCGTCGAACCGGCCCTGCAGGCATTCCTGCCGAGCGTCGGGAAGTTCTTCATGACGAACGCGATGGCATCGGTCTACATCGACGCACAGGAGCACCTGCTGTCGGTGCCGAGCGCGAGCGCTGTGATCGTCGGTTGGCTCGTCGTGCTCGGGCTGGGCGCGTTCCAACTGACCCGCACGAAGGACCTTCGTTGACGGACCCCATCGGCGCGACCCCGACCCTCGCTCCCGCTGCGTCCGTCAACCACACTGCCGAGGGATGGGTGGGAGTCAACCCGCACGGGAAGGCGTACGGGCTCGGTCCGGCCATCGCGTTGTACGCGATCGCGCTGGCGAGCGTCCGGACGGACGAGGAACTTCGGAGTCGGTTGCGCGCCGACACCGGTCAGGAGTGGACCGACGCGGACCTGTCCGCGGCCCGCGGACAACTCGCGCAGCTCGGGTTCCTCGACGACGAGACCGGGTCTGCTGCGTCGCAGAAGCGACGGGTCCGGTACGTGCCACCCCTCACGGTGCAGGTGACGCTCGCCAACCCGGAACGGCTCTTCTCGCTCCTGCAGCGACTGCTCGGCAAGGTCAGTACTCGGACGGTGTTCGCGGTCGCGGCGTCGGCAGTGGTCGCGGGTCTGGTCGCAGCGGTCATCAACCGGGACGTCGTGATCACGAGCGTGACCCATCCGTTGGGGTTGTCCGAGTACCTGGTGCTCGTGGCGATGCTCACCGTCGCGACCGCGTTGCACGAAGCCGGGCACGCCGCCGCGCTCGCACGCCTCGGCGGCCGCCCTCGCCGCGTCGGTGTGATGCTCTTCTACCTCCTGCCTGCCTTCTTCTGCGACGTCTCCGATGCCTGGCGGGTGGGGGATCGGCGACAACGGGCGCTCGTCGCGGCGAGCGGCGTCCTCGTGCAGGTCACACTCGCCGGGCTGGCCGAGGTCGTCGCCGCCCTGCTGCCGGCAGGGTCGACCTGGCAGGAGGTGCTCGCGGCGTTCGGCGTCGTTTCGTTCCTTGCAGCCCTCGTCAACGCCATCCCGTTCGTGAAGTTCGACGGGTACATCGCCCTCATGGCGCTTACGGGCCACAACTTCCTGCGGCGCGACGCCATCGCCGAGGGGCGCCGGCTGCTCGCCCGTGCCTTCCTCACCCGACGGGTCGCGTATGCGTTCCCCGATGCCCGATGGCTCCGCTGGTATGGGGTCGGCTGTATCCTCTTTCCGGCTTATCTGGTCGCCTCGGCGATGTGGCTGTGGGTCGGCGACCTCCGCGCTTTCGGGGCCGTCGGCGGCGTGATCGGGCTTGTAGCTGTCCTCGCGTTCATCATCGCGATCGCCCGCGAGGTGGGTCGAGTACTCCGGACAGCGATGGACGCCGGCGTGGGCATCGCCCGTGCGGCGGCTTCGTCCGTCCTGCTGGTTGGTGTCGTGGCGGCAGCGGGGCTCCTCATCACGACTCCGACGGTCACCGTGAGCGGCTACGTCCGGGACGGCGAGGACGTTCGCCTCGTACTGCCGGTCGGCGCCGACAGCGCGTCCATCTCCTTGCCGGCTCGGGCCGTGCTGCGCAGCAACGGCCTCTTCCTGCACGAGGGTGCGGTGCAGGCGAGTGTCGCAGCGGAAACGCGTTTCAAGCCCGAGGTCGTGCCATTCGCCGCCGTCGCTCCGGTGCGGACCTCGAGCGTCGAGTTCCGCGGTCTCACCGCCCCGCTAACGGTCGAGGGTCAGGGTGCCAAGGTCAATGAGTTGGACCAGGCGGGCCAGGCGCTCGTCTACGGCGCGCCCGCACCGTTGTGGCTGGCGCTCTGGCGCGCGCTGGTCTGAACCGAAGGCTCCAATCGCGTCAAGCTCGTGCGTTCCGAAGCTGCTGCCGCAGCGGTCAGTCCACCTTTGGCCAGGCAAATTCACGCGAGAGCAAACTCTGAGACCCCGCGGAGGAACACCAGGTTCGCAATCGCCTGAAAGGCGCGGAAATTTCGGCCTCGGCGAGCTACGCGATCAACCCGCCATCCTGAAGAGCCCCAGATCCCCGTCCAGACTGGGGTTTGGGGCTCTTCTGCGATTCAGTGCTGGACCCGGCGCGGTTTCGTGGTGAGCAACAGCATCGAGTACGGCATCGGTTCACGCACCTGCCACTTCCGGTTCACGGGCCTGCGCCACGCTGCTGCTCTGTGTCACCGAGTCGTGTGACCACGCTTCGAGTGGAGAGAACGCCATGCGCCGGTTCCAGATCGCTGTTCCGAGACGTCGGGCCCGCACGGTGCTGGGGGTCGTGGCGGTGGCGTGCGCCGTGTCCTTGATCGCTCCGGCGGGAGCATCTGCGGCGACACAGCGGACCGCGCCGCGTCCGGGCGCCTACGGGTACTTCGTGGACACCTACAAGACGAACACCCCTGCCGCCACGACGCCGGAGACGAACGCCGCGACCGGGGTGCTGTCGCAGTTCGGCACCCTGTGGAGCCCGGGATCGTCGTGGGACAACGGGGTCGCAACCAGTGCCGCAGCGCAGTGGATCCTGGACTCGAACATCGCGCAGGCAGCGCGGACCACGCAGACCCGCACGGAGGCGCAGGGGCACGAGGCGTACCTGATCGACCGACGGAACCAGAGCTACTCGGCCATCGCGGGGTTCGGTGACCTGTCCGACGCGGTGCGGACCGCGACGAACGCCGGCACCACGATCCCCGACGAGATCCCGGCGGATGCCACGACGAAGCAGTACGTCGACCAGGGCAACGCGAAGGGCTTGTGGGCGGACACCGATTCGGAGCTCGGCGACGTCGTCCAGCTGGTGAACACGCTGCGTGGCGACTACTCCTCTGCCAGCAACGCGAAGAAGTACTACCAGTACGCGCGGCCGTACCGGCAGAGCCAGGACGTGCAGGTCCTGCCGCAGCTCGTCCCCGAGAAGTCCCCGACGCCCGCCACCGACGGCGGGTTCCCGAGCGGACACACCAACGCCGGCTACCTGGCCTCCCTGGCGTTCGCGTACGCGTACCCGGAGAAGTACACCGAGCTCCTCGCCAACGGCTCGGAGATCGGCAACAGTCGGATCGTCGCGGGGATGCACTCACCGCTCGACGTCATGGGAGGACGAGTGCTGGCGACTGCGCTGGCGGCGGCCATCCTGGACGACCCGGCCAACACGCAGCTCGAGCAGCAGGCGCACCAGCAGGCGGAGAAGGTGCTCACCGCCGCCAGCCCGAGCGCCGTCGATCGCTACGCGGACTACGCGTCGGACAAGAAGGACTACCGCGGGCGTCTGACGTACGGGTTCACGCGGACCGGCACGAAGACGATCCCCGCCACGGTGCCGAAGGGTGCTGAAGCGCTCCTGCGGACCCGCCTGCCGTACCTCAGCGACGCCCAGATCCGAGAGGTGCTCCGGACGACCGCGCTGCCGTCGGGCTACCCCCTGCTGGACGACGCGGAAGGGTGGGGGCGACTCGACCTCTTCTCGGCAGCGTCCGGCTACGGAGCGTTCGACAGCGCGGTGACGGTCTCGATGGACGCCGCAGAGAAGGGCCTGGACGCCGCCGACACCTGGCGCAACAACATCGGCGGGAAGGGGTCGCTGACCAAGCGGGGTACAGGCACCCTCACCCTCGCTGGCTCGAACCGCTACACCGGCGGCACCGTCGTCCGCGGTGGGACGCTGATCGCGGACTCCGCTGCTGCTCTGGGCAAGGGGTCGGTGACCACTGTCTCCGGCACGCTCGCCGAGGCCAGCACGAGGGTGATCCGCATCGGCCGCGACCTGACGCAGCGCTCGCACGCCGCACTGTCGCTGAGTGTCTCCGGGCCCCGTCCTGCCCTGCGCGTCGAGGGCACGGCGTCGTTCGGTGGGACGCTGCGGGTGCACGTCGCCAAGGGCACGGCCGTGGCGAACGACGTGGTCCTGATCACGGCGGACCGGATCGCGAAGGGCTCGAGTTTCAGCCGGGTCCGCGTCGCCGGCCTGCCCGCCGGGTACGAGCCCGTGGTGGAGCGCTACGGCAACGAACTGCACCTCGTCAACGCCAACGCGACGAAGCACGGCCACGGCCGGGGCCACGGCGCCGCCTGAAGCGGAGCGCGTCAGGTCGGCCCCGAGTGCGGCCGGCACGACGGGCTGTGCTCAGGCCGCCCCGTCACCGAGGCCGAGCAGCAGCTTCCGGAGGAGCCCGGCCAGCTGCTGCTCCTCGTCGCTGCTCAGCGTGCTGAGGAGCGCCCGTTCGTTCTCGACGTGCCGGGCCAGCGCCGCGTCCACCACCGTCAGCCCGTGATCGGTCAACGTGACCAGCACGCTCCGCCGGTTCGCGGGGTCGGTCTCCCGCGTGACGTAGCCCTTCGCGACGAGCCGGTTCAAGCGGTTCGTGACGGCGCCCGAGGTCACCATCGTGGCGGCGAGCATCTGTCCGACGGCCAGCCGATGTGGCGATCCCGAACGTCGGAGGGTCGCGAGGAGGTCGAACTCACCCGGCAGCAGGTCGTGCTCAGCGAGGACGGCGCCGACCCTCCGGTCGAGGATCGCTTCGGCGCGCCCGATGCGCCCGATGACGGCCATCGCGCGGACGTCGAGGTCTGGTCGTTCCCGGCCCCACTGGGCCACGACTCGATCGACGGCATCCTCCATCGGACCACTCCTTCACGCTGAACTGTTCGACGCGAGCCTATCGGGGCCATAATGTCTCAGCGTTGAGAAGTTCAGCATGAAGGAAACGAGGCTCCGATGACCGATCGCTCGCTGTCCACGTCGGCGGCGGCCGGCCTCACGCTCAGCGCGGCAGTGGCGCCGATCGTGTGGGGGTCGACCTACGTGGTCACCACCGAGCTCCTGCCCGCCGATCACCCGATGACGGCGAGTGTCCTCCGTGCGCTCCCCGCCGGCCTGCTGCTGCTCGCGCTCCGGCCGGGAGTCCCACCGCGGGGCTGGCGCCTCCGGACGTTCGTGCTCGGCATGCTCAACATCGGGTGCTTCTTCCCGCTGCTGTTCGTCGCGGCCGACCGGCTGCCGGGTGGCTTGGCGGCCATCGTCGGTGCGCTCCAGCCGCTCGTCGTCGTGGCCCTCACCCTGGCGCTGCGGTGGGGACGGCCCGCGATCACCCACGTGGTGTGGGGAGTCGTGGCCCTGGTGGGCGTCGCGCTCGTCTCCCTCAGCGGAGGTGCCGTGTTCGACGTGCTCGGGCTCGGCGCGGCGGCGCTCGGGACGGTGTCCATGGCACTGGGGCTCCTGCTCACTCGTTGGTGGGGCACCCCGGAGGGCACACACCCCCTGACCTCGACCGCGTGGCAACTCATCGTCGGGGGCGTGGTGATCGCCCCGCTCATCCCGATCGTCGACAGCGGGCCGTGGCAGCCGACCACCGCCGGGTACGCGGGGTACGCCTGGCTCACGCTGGTCGGTGGTGCCCTGGCCTACAGCGTCTGGTTCCGAGGCGCACGGGCGCTGCCGTCGGCGCGGATCGCGTTGTTGGGCGTCCTCAGTCCGTTGACCGCTGCAGTGCTCGGGTGGGTCGTCCTCGGCCAGGTGCTGTCGCCGCTGCAGATCGTCGGCTTCGTCGTCGCGCTCCTCGGTTCCCTGGGTGGGCAGCTCGGACGAGCGGTGTCTCGGGAGACTCCTCCCGAGCCGCTCAGCCGTAGATCGAGTCCGGGATCTCCGGGCAGGCGGTGACGAGCTCGTAGTACTGGGACTGCGGCAGATCGACCGACCGGTACGGCGACCACGCCCCGTCGCTGTCGACGAACTCCTGCTCGCTCGGGCCACGCTCCACCGAGATGCCGCGGTCCTGCAGGCACTTCGTGAGCTCTCCCGTGGAGTAGCGGTAGAGCCACTCCAGCTGGGACTCGTTGAAGGCAGTCTGGTACTTCGCGGCCATGGGGTACTCGACACCGCACGTGTACTCGGCGACCGCGAACCGCTCGGACTGTTCCGCCGGCACCTGTCCGGAGACGAGGCTCGCGTCGGGCATCGCCTTCGCCTGCGGGAACCCCGCGGCGCTCATGCAGCGTTCCTGCGTCGGGGCCCAGTCGGCGTGCGAGACGGTCCGGACGCGGTCGACCACCGGCCGCTCGAGCCTCGGATGGCGTGACTCGACCAGCTGCCATGCCTGATCGGCGTTCGCGTCGAGGATGGTCTCCGCTCGCGCCGCGCTCAGCGCATCGGGCTCCGGCCCGGAGGCAGCCCCAGGCGTGGCACATGCGGACAATCCGGTGACCACTGCGATGCAGACCACGCCCGCTGCTGCAGTGAGGAGCTGATGGTTTCGTCGTCGCAAGTGTCCCCCTGGAGCCGCGATCGTCAGAACTGCCGGTTCGCCACATCCGCCCGGTGCGACACCGCCAGTATGTCCCGCAGCCGCTCCGCGGGCAACGGTGCTCCCTGATCCGCCAGGTAGTCCGCCGCGAACCCCTCGGCACTCGCCGCGTAGATCGCCGTGTACGCCCCGGACTCCGGCTCGAAGCGCCACGACTCGGCAAGGGTCCCGGCGTCCACGGTGTCGAACCCGAGCAGCTGCACGAGCTCGGCGACCACGGCCTCGGCCTGCTCGTCGTCGCCCGCGATCGGCAGTGCGGTGCGGGGCGTGGAGCCGGCGAGGATCGGGATGTGGTGCGCGACGATGTTGTTGAACGCCTTGACGATCCGCGTGCCGGGCAGGAGCGTCTGCTCGTACTCCGCCGTGGTCGTCGCGAGGGTGTCGAGCTGCTCGATCCGGCCGTCGCGAACGGGGTAGTAGTTGCCCGTCGACAGCACGGTCCGCCCGGCGAAGGCGTCGAGGTCGGGGGCGAGTGCCGGGTAGGCGGTGAGCGGGATCGCGAGGACGGGCACGTCGCCGAACTCGACGGCCTGTCGCACGGTGCCGGCCTGGGCGTGCGGGCCGAGCTCGGCGACGAGGTCCTGCAGCGACTCGGGGCCGCGCGAGTTCGCGATGAGGACGTCGAGGTCGGCGGCGACGGCCAGGCGCGCGATCGCGGTGCCGATGGCTCCGCTGCCGATGATGCCGATGCGGTTCATGTGGTGCCCTTTCAACAGTGGTGGAGGTCAGGGGAGAGCAGGGGCTTCCCAGCCGCGCCTCGACAGGGCGGAGAGCGCGGCGGACGACGAGTCGTCGGCCATCGCGGCACCCCGGACCCAGCTGGTCGCCAACGCGGCGAGGAACAGGTCCCGCGCGCGGACGTCGGCACGTGCACGACCGGCACGCTGCGCGGCGCGGAGGAACTCGTCCGTGGTGGTGATGAACCCCTGGCACGTCAGGGCGAGCGGCGACGAGTCGGACGAGGCGGCGGCGCGGAGCGGTTCGGGCAGCCCGTCGAACGTGCTCGCCCACTCAGTGACCGCGTCGAACCAGCCCTGCAGGGCGTCGCCGGTGTCCACGGAGCCGTCGCGCAGTGCTTCGCGACGGGCCACCAGGTGCTCGTCGCGCGCGGCGAGGAGTTCGGCGAGCAGGGCCTCGCGCGTGGGGAAGTGCCGGTACAGGGTGCCGGCGCCGACGCCGGCCTGCTTGGCGATCGCGTCGAGCGAGCCGGTCACGCCGTGCTCGGTGAACGCGCGCTCGGCGACCCGCAGGATGTGGTCTCGGTTGCGGAGCGCGTCGGCGCGCGGTGCGCGCCCGGCGGGAGCGGCCTGCTCGGGCATGGCGGGCCTCCAGGCTGTGGCGTCGAGTACCGGAGAGGCTCTCCGGAATCACCACAGTACAGGAGACCCTCTCCGTTTCGTCGCGGAAGCGCGACGCCCGGGCGTCAGTGCTCCTCGGCGGCCTCCGCCGCGTCCGCCAGGTCCGACCGCGTGTTCGCGTGGATCGGCTCGCTGTGCCCGAAGGTCTTCGCGGCGGCGCGCAGCCGCCCGACGAACTCCCCGTTGTCCATCTCGAGTTCGTCCTCTTCCGCGTCCTCGATGACGATCTCGCTCGAGGGTCCGATGAGGATCTTCGTGGTGGTCATCGTCCCGTCGTCGGCGACGGCGGGCACGTCGACGGTGTCCGCTCGGTCCCCGCCTGCGAGGGCCGCGGCGTACTCGATCACGGCGTCGGCGACGTCGTCACCGACCAGGATCGTGGTGGCGTCGTAGTGGATGTGCTTCATCGCGTACTCCTTCCCGGACCCATACAAACGCGCGGCGCGGGAACCGGCTTCAGGATGACCGCTGCACGCGGTGGTCCGGGTCCGGGGACTCCAGGGCGTTCCACACGTCGCCCCAGATCAGCTCGAAGTCGACGGGGCGGATGCGGTCGGCCCGGAGCGCCTGCTCCAGGATCGACAGCGCGTCCAGGGAGCCGGTGAGCAGGCGTTCGTCGCCGTGGACCTCGCGGCGTCCGTCGCCCAGGAACGTCGTCACGGTGACGGACCGCACCCGCGGTCGCAGCGTGCGGGTGGCGCGGGCGAGGACCGCGAAGCCGCCGCCGTAGACGAGCAGCGCGGTGGTCGTGCCGACGGCGGGGACCGAGACGGCGAGCACCAGGGCGGCGAGGGCGACGACCGCCCCGACGGCCGGCCAGACGTGCCAGGCACGCAGCAGCCGGCGCTCGCCGGTGGTCGTGCCGGGCGGGAACACGACGAGGGTCCGCGAGCTCCACAGCGTCCGCCCGACGGGGCGGATCGTGTACCGGCCCCACAGGTGGGTGCCGTCGAGCAGCCGGGTGCGGACCGGCAGCGCGACGGTCATCGACCCACCGGCGCGAGTTCGGTGCGCACCGGCGCGAGTTCCGCCCGGACCGGCTCGACGACGTCGCGGTGCCGGACGGTCGCCAGGCACGGGAAGCAGACCAGGTCGCCTTCGCGGACGTCGGCGGGCAACGGAGCCGGGAGGCGGTGGAACGGACCGTCGGCCTGACCGTCACAGCGGGTGACGACGTACATCGGGGAGAGGGGAGCGGTGCTCCGGCGTCCGATCAGGCGCACCTGGTCGAGCACGGCGCAGGTCGGCAGGACCGCGTCCAGTTCCAGGAGCACCACCCCGGTCCGCGGTCGCCGCACACGGGTGACCGACGCGACGGCGACGCTCACGTCGCGGGGCGCCCACCCGCGCGGACGGTACCGGGGCGGGGACTGCTCGGCGGTGTGCACGGTCGGGGTGCCGGTGAGGTCGGCGAGCCGGACCATCGAGATCGCCGAGACCAGCAGGTCGTCGGTGGTCGCGACGGTGTGGGCCGGCCAGAGGAACGGGTCCATCGGATCGGGGAGCGACGCGCGGAGCGTCGGCATGATCGCAGTCAGTGTCACGACCTCACGCTCTCGCGCGCTCGAGCAGCGCGGAAGGCCTCCTGACGGAACCCCTACGGCCGGCGGCGGAGTCCTGACGGAGCGCTCACCGGCGGGTGGCCGAGCGAAGTGCCGCGGTCCACCCGAGCGAGATCACGCCGGCGCCGATCAGGGTCTTCACCACACCACCGAGGACGAACGGGTAGAGCCCGTACTGCAGGGTCTGCTGCAGGTCGAGGCCGAGTGCCACCGCGAGCCAGGCCATCCCGGCGACGAAGGTGACGACGGTGCCGAGGGCGAAGGACAGCAGCGCGTTCCGCAGCGGGCGGTCGCCGAAGCGCTCGGCGACCCAGCCGACCAGGGCCGCGGCGGCGACGAAGCCGACGATGTACCCGCCGGAGGGACCGACGAGTACGCCGACCCCGGTCGAACCGTCCGCGAAGACCGGCAGCCCGACGACGCCGAGCAGTGCGTAGACGAGCATCGACAGGGCACCGCGACGGGCACCGAGCGCACTGCCGACGAGCAGCACGGCCAGGGTCTGCCCGGTGATCGGGACGGGCCAGATCGGCACGGACAGCTGTGCGGCACCGGCGGTCAGCAATGCGCCGCCGAGGACCAGGGCGGTGCTGACGACGGCGGTGCGGGGGAGCAGTGCGTCGGCGAGCGGACGGTGTGCGGCGGGGGTGATCGTGGTCATGGTGACTCCTTGCAGAGGGGAGAGGGAGGGTCAGACCGCGACGGCGGCCAGCAGGGACTCGGCGTCGCGTCGGGCCTCGGCCACGGCGGCGGTGTCGAGGCCGCAGGCGCGCAGGCAGGTCGCCACGAGGGCGTCGCGGTCGGCGTCCTGCACGGGGCCGGACCGGCGGAGCTGGATGACGGTCTCGGTGATCTGGATGAGCACCGCACCGAGGCGCGACGGCGAGACACCGGCGGCGACCTCCGGGCTGGCAGCGCGCGAGCCGAGGCGCCCGTAGGCCTCCTGCAGTTCGACGCGCTCGGCCCGGAACCCGTCGTAGCGCTCGCCCTGCACCTCGGGCAGCAGGTACAGCGTGCCGATGTTGTGCGGTGTGCGGGCGAGGGTGTCCACGTCGGCGACGACCAGCGCGGCCAGGGCACCGGCTGCCGAGGCCGACTCCGGCACGAGCTGCTCGAGCCCGCGGACCAGCTCGAGGCTCGGGCGCACCGAGGTCGTGAGCAGCTCGACGAGCATGTCGTCCTTGCCGGCGAAGTGGTAGTACAGCGAGGCCTGCCGGATCCCGACCCGTTCGGCGATCGCCCGGGTCGAGGTCGCGCTGATGCCGTTCTCGACGAACAGCGCGGCGGCGGCGTCGAGGATCTGGTCGCGCGGGCTCAGGGCGGAGTCGGCGTTCGGCACGACCCGCGGTCGGCCGGGGCGCACGGGCCGGTCGTCGGGGGACATGCCCCCATCCTGACAGCCGGAGTCCGTCACGACTGCTCCCGGTACGCGCGCCAGCCGCCGTGGTGGGTGATGTCCTCGGCGCCCTCGACCGCGAACGGCTCGACCAGGAACCCGGTGACCTCGGTGCCGTCGTCGAGCGCCACGGTGCCGATCGCCATCGGTGCCGGCAGAGCCGCGACGAAGGTGCCGAAGCCGGCGGCGGGCAGGCGCCAGACCTCCCCGACGATGCCCGAGCCCGAGCCCGAGCCCGAGCCCGAGCCCGACCCCGGCCCCGGCGCAGCAGCACCGGACGCGACCGGACCCACGCGGACCAACCCGGGCTTTGGTGGCACCGTGTCGAGGGCGTACAGCCGGTAGTCGGACGCGGTGCGGGCCTCCCGGACGAACGATCCGCCGGACGCGACCAGCTGGCCGTTCAGGGGCCCGCCGCGCAGGTGCGCCCCGACGACCAGCAGGTCGACGGCCGGGGCGGCGAACGCTGCCGCCAACGCCGCCAGGCGCCGGTCGCTGAACGCCGGGCCGGTGAGCATCACGCCGAACGGCAGCCCGTCGACGACCCCGGCGGGCACGGCGAGCGAGGCCATGTCGAGCAGGTTCGCGAAGTTCGTGTACCGACCCATCCGGCTGTTCGCGCCGATCGGGTCGGCCGCGACCTGCTCGAGCGTCGGGTGCCACGTCGTCGTCGGGGTGAGCAGGGCGGTCGTGCCCTCGAGTGCAGCGCGACCCGCTGCCCCGAAGGCGTCGAGCCGTTCCTGGTCGGCGAAGAGTTCTGCGGCGGTCGGTCGTGCTCCACCGAGCACGATCGCGGCGACCGACGGGTCGAGGTCGGCACCGACCTCGTCGCGGTGGGCCTCGATGTGGGCGCCCACTGCTGCGTACCGCTCGGCGACGAACGCGCCGTCGTAGAGCAGCGACGCGGCGTCGAGCAGGGGTGCGATGTCGACCTCGACCACCTGGTGTCCGAGCGCCCGGAACCGGTCGACGGCCGCGGCGAACGCCTCGGCCCATCCGGGCGCGAGCCCCTCGAGCTGCGACGGCAGCGGCACCGCGATGCGCGGGACGGCGGGCAGGTCGGCGAGGGCGAGGTCGGGCCGCGCGAGCGGGTCGACGCCGTCCGGACCGGCCATCAGCTCGGCCGCCGTGCGCGCCAGGTCGAGCGACCGGGCGAACACCGTGACGCAGTCCTGCGAGCGACAGGCGGGGACGACGCCCGTGTTCGGCACGAGTCCCTTCGTCGGCTTCACCCCGACCAGGTTGCCGAGCGCGGCGGGCACCCGGCCGGACCCGGCGGTGTCGGTGCCGAGCGCGAAGTCGACGATGCCCAGGGCGACCGCCGTGGCGGAGCCGCTCGACGAGCCGCCGGAGATCCGCGTCGGGTCCCAGGCGTTCCGGACCGCGCCGAAGGGCGAGCGGGTGCCGACCAGGCCGGTGGCGAACTGGTCGAGGTTCGTCTTGCCGACGACGACGGCGCCGGCGGCGCGGAGCCGGGCCACGGCGGTGGCGTCGGCGGCGGGGTCGTGGGCGTAGGAGCGGGCGGCTGCGGTGGTGGGCAGGCCGGCGACGTCGATGTTGTCCTTCACGGCGAACAGCAGGCCGGCCAGGGGCAGGGACGGGTCGACGGCTTCGGCCTCGGCCAGCACGCCGGCACGGTCGCGCAGCGTGATCCAGACCTCGGGGCGGTCGACGGCGTCGATGCGGGCGAAGGCGTCGCGGACGCGGGCCGCGGCAGCGACGGCCCCGCTCACGCTGCCGCTCCGATCGCGGCGAGGACCTGGCCCGGCGCGACCTGGTCGCCCGGCTTGATGTAGACCTCGAGCACGTGGCCCGGCACCGGTGCGTGCACCATCGACTCCATCTTCATCGCCTCCACGGCCAGCAGCTTCTGCCCCTCGTCCACGCGGTCTCCCGGGCGGACGTCCACCTGCCACACGGTCGAGGTGAAGGGGGCGTACACCGCGGTCGACCCCTCGGGCACGGTCACGGCGTCGGCCACCACGGCGGCCGGTTCGTCGCGGACGTCGAACTCGCCCGATGCCCGCCACCGCTCCTTCTCCTCGCCGAACGCCTGCGCCTGCTGCGCCCGGAAGTCCGCGATGGACCCGGCGTTGTCGGCCAGGAACCGGTTGTACGACGCGATCGAGAACTCGCCCTCGACGGTCTCGAACGAGCCCCGTCCGGCGTCCGTCTCCGCGCGCAGCTCGAGCAGCTCGTCGGCACCGACCGGGTACCACTCGATCCGGTCGAAGAACCGCAGCGCCCACGGGTTCTCCTGGAACAGCCCGCCCCGGCGGAACCGGTTCCAGATCTGCACGGTGCGACCGACGAACTGGTAGCCGCCCGGACCCTCCATGCCGTAGATGCACAGGTACGCGCCACCGATGCCGACGGAGTTCTCGGCGGTCCAGGTGCGGGCCGGGTTGTACTTCGTCGTGACCAGGCGGTGCCGGGGGTCGAGCGGGGTCGCGACCGGGGCACCGAGGTACACGTCGCCGAGGCCGAGCACCAGGTAGCTCGCGTCGAACACGGTGCGGAAGACGTCGTCGACGCTCTCGAGCCCGTTGATGCGACGGATGAACTCGATGTTCCACGGCGTCCACGGGGCGTCGTTCCGGACGCCGTTCATGTACCGCTCGATCGCCAGGCGGGTGGCCGGGTCGTCCCACGACAGCGGCAGCTTCACGGTGCGGGACGGCACGACGAGCTGGTCGGTCGGCGGGATCTCGTCCTCGAGTTCGCGGAGCAGCCCCGCCACGTCCCGCGCCTTGAGCACGGACGCGTCGGTGTGCACCTGCAGCGAGCGGATGCCCGGCGTGATGTCGAGGATCCCCTTCGGCGTGTGCTCCTGCAGCTTCGTCATGAGCGCGTGCACGCGCATCCGCAGCGCGATGTCGAGCGTCATGTCGCCGTACTCGACGAGCACGTTGTCGTCGCCGTCGCGTCGGTACGCGACGCTCGGCCGTACGTCGGTCGCGTCCAGGCGGGCGATCACGCCGTCGTCGCCGTCGCCTCCGGTGCGCGGCACCGTCCTGGAGGCCCGGTGCGCGTCGAGCGCGGCGGCGTCGGCTTCGCGGACGGGGACGAACCGGACCGTGTCACCCGGTCGGAGCTGGCCCAGCTTCCACAGGTCGCCGCTGGCGACCACGGCGGGGCAGACGAAGCCGCCGAGCGACGGCCCGTCCGGTCCGAGGATGATCGGGGTGTCCCCGGTGAAGTCGATCGCACCGACGGCGTACGGGGTGTCGTGGATGTTCGACGGGTGCAGGCCGGCCTCGCCGCCGTCGGTCCGCGCCCACTCCGGCCGCGGCCCGATGAGCCGGATGCCGGTGCGCGCCGAGTTGTGGTGCACGGCGTAGTCGGTGGCGTAGAAGACGTCGAGGTCGGCCCGGGTGAAGAAGTCCGGTGCGGCGTGCGGCCCCTCGGTGACTGCGATCTCCCACGCGTCGGTCAGCGCGGTGCGGCGGTCGGCCGGGGTCGGACCGCCCACCAGGCCCAGACGGGTGCCGGACGGGAACGCCGGGTGCGGGGCGTCCGAGTCCGGGGAGCCCGGGCGCAGGACGTCGCCGGCGAGCAGGGCCCGACCGGCGTGGCCGCCGAAGCCACCGAGCGTGAAGGTCGCGGTCGATCCGAGGTAGGTCGGCACGTCGAAGCCGCCGCGGACCGCCAGGTAGGTGCGGAGGCCCGGACCGGGTGCCGTGCCGATCGCCAGGGTCTGGCCGGCGCCGACCTCGACCGGCTCCCACAGCGCCACGGGCTCACCGTCGAGGGTGACCGGCGCCGGCGCTCCCGCGAGCGCGACCACCGCGGCGGCCGAGAAGCGGAGCGTCGGGCCGGTGGCGGTGACCTCGAGCGCGGGGGCACCGTCCGGGTTGCCCACGGCGCGGTTCGCCTCGGCGAAGGACGCCGCGTCGAACGGGCCGCTCGGCGGGACGCCCACCTGCCAGTACCCGACCCGGCCGGGCAGGTCCTGGATCATCGTCATGGTGCCCGGGGCGACGACGTCGATGCGCGGGTCCGGGTCCTCGGTCGCGTCGAGCGTCGAGGTGGAGTGCGTGGCGGTGCGGAGCTCGAGGTCGTCGGTCAGCGCACGCAGCAGCCCGGCGTTCGTGACGATGCCGTCGATGCGGGTGGCCGCGAGCCCGTCGCGCAGCAGCTCGAGGGCGTCGTCGCGGGTCTCCCCGGTGGCGATCACCTTGGCGAGCATCGGGTCGTAGAACGCGGACACCTCGGAGCCGGTCTCGACCCAGCCGTCGACGCGGATGCCGGTGCGCTCGCCGGATGCCGTGGTCGCGCTCGGGAACACGGCCTGGGTGACGAGGCCGCTCGAGGGCAGCGAGCCCTTCGCCGGGTCCTCGGCGTAGACGCGGGCCTCGACGGCGTGGCCGTTCGGGGCCCAGGTGCGGTCGAACACGTCGGGGTCGATGCCGGCGGCACCGTCGCGGGCCAGGCGGAGCATGAGCTCGACGAGGTCGACACCGAAGACCTCTTCCGTGACGGGGTGCTCGACCTGCAGGCGGGTGTTCACCTCGAGGAACGACGCCTCTTCGCGCACCGGGTCGTAGACGAACTCGACGGTGCCGGCGCTGCGGTACCCGACGCTCTCGGCCAGGCGGCGGGCGGACGCGTGCAGCTCGGCGCGGACGTGCTCGGGGAGCGCCGGTGCCGGGGCCTCCTCGATGACCTTCTGGTTGCGGCGCTGCAGGGAGCAGTCGCGGTCGCCGATCACCGCGACGCGGCCTTCGCCGTCGCCGAAGAGCTGGACCTCGACGTGCCGGGCGGGCCGGACCAGGCGCTCGAGGAAGATGCCGGCCGACCCGAAGTTCGCGGTCGCCAGGCGGACGACGCTCGTGTAGGCCTCGCGGACCTCGTCGAGGGTGGAGCACGCCTGCATGCCGATCCCGCCGCCGCCTCCGGTGGCCTTGAGCATGACGGGCAGCCCGATGCGCTCGGCCTCGGCCACGGCGTCGTCGACACTGGCGAGCAGCCCGGTGCCGGCGAGCATGGGGACCCCGGCGGCGGCGGCCAGCTCGCGGGCGGTGTGCTTCGCGCCGAACCGGACGATCTGGTCGGCGGTCGGCCCGACGAACCGGATGCCGGCGTCCTCGCAGGCGCGGGCGAACTCGGTGTTCTCGGACAGGAACCCGTAGCCGGGGTGCACGAGTCCGGCGCCGGTGTCCTTCGCGGCCTGCACCACCGCGTCGATGCGCAGGTACGAGTCGCGGGCGGGGGCGGGACCGAGCCGGACAGCGGTGTCGGCCTCGCGGACGTGGGGTGCTGCGCGGTCGGCGTCGGAGTAGACGGCGACGGTGCGCATGCCGAGCGCCTTTGCGGACCGGATGATGCGGCGGGCGATCTCGCCGCGGTTCGCGACGAGGACGGTGTCGGTGCTGAGGGGGGTCTGGTTCACGGTGGCGGTCCCGGTGGGGTCGGGCGCGGCGGTCACGGTTGGACCACGATCATGCGCAGCGGTGTGCAGGAGAAGTCGTTGCAGGGGTTGTTCATCTGCGGGCAGTTCGAGACGACGACGAGCACGTCCCGCTCGGCCCGGATCGCGACCCGCTTGCCGGGGGCACTCATGCCGTCGACGATCCCGAGGGCGCCGTCGGCCTCGACCGGCACGTTCATGAACCAGTTGAGGTTCGACACGATGTCGCGGGCACCGAGTCCGTGGCGGCCGGCCTCGGCCAGGAAGTTCTCGCGGCAGCCGTGCTGGTACCGGGTGTGGTGCCCGTACCGCAGGGTGTTCGACTCCTTCGAGCACGCGCCGCCGATGGTGTCCTGCCGGTCGATCTCGTTCGCGACGACGGTCATCAGCGGGCGGCCCTCGTTCGACATCAGCACGGTGCCGGTCCGGACGTACGCGTTGCCCTGTGCGGCGAGGGTGTCCGGCACGCTGTACCGCTCGTCGGGGTCGTGGGCGTCGTAGAGCAGGCAGTCGGCGCTCTGGTTGCCGCCGACGTCGACGATGGTGAGCACCTCGCCGGCGCGGACCACGGCGGACCACGGCGCCAGCGGGGCGACCCGGTCGTCACGGACCACGGCGCCCGGAACCAGGGACTCGCTCCAGTCGAGGGCGACGTCCGGGTCGTGGACGGCGCCGACCGGGACGGTGGAGGTGGGGGTGTGGGTCGTCGTGTCGGTCATCACAGGCCTCGGGCTTCCGCGTGGTCGATCGAGTTCAGGTAGGCGCGGGTGAGCTCCGGCGTCGCGGTGAACCGCTCGTCGGCCGCGGTCGTCGGAGCGCCGCGCCAGGCGTGCACCCGCAGTGGTCCGACCAAGTAGTCCGGCCGCGGGTCGATCGGGTGCGCGACGTTGGCGACCAGCACGAGCAGCGGCAGCTCGGCGACGAGCGTGACGTGGGTGCCCGCGCCGGCCGACCCAGTGAACGTCATCGCCCCCTCGGCGTCGATCCGCACGCCCTGGAAGAACGAGATGCTCGGCGGCAGGTCCCGCTTGGTGAGCCCGTGCTTGGCGGCGGCCTTCGCGAACAGCGACCGACCGCTCGGGGTGCGACCCTCGGGTGCCGCGTCGCCGTACTTCCGCTCGTTCCAGGCGTCGGTCGAGGTACCGCAGAACGCGTCGTGGTGCCCCGACGTGTCCTCGAGCACGGTCGCGAGTGCCCGGCCGTCCCCGCTCAGCAGCGGCGAACCCTGGCCCAGGTACGCCTGCCACGGGATCTTCTGGGTGTCGGCGACGTTGAGCCGTTCCCACGGTTCGAGCGCGTTGAACACCAGGACGTTGGCGCAGGCCTGACCCGTCGGGTCGTCGAACCGCAGCCGTGACCCGCGGGCCAGCACCTTGTGCGTGTACCCGCCCGGCGCCACCGTCTCGGCCCAGACGAGCTGTGCGGGGTCGACGCCCTCGGGGGCGAACGGTGACGACGACGCCGGCAGGTACGGCATGTACTCGGACTGCGATCCGGCCTGGGCGCGTGCGTCGGATCGGGAGGCGAGCACGCTGTCGGTCTGGTGGAGGTCGCGCATGGGGTTCCTTCCGGATCAGGCTTCGACGGAGGCGGCGGTCGGGCTCGCCGCGGCTGCGGGGACGGGCACCGCCGCGGTGGTGGGCACCTCGGCCAGGGTGATCGGCCCGTGCGTGCGGTGCCGCCAGCTCGACCACGCCCAGCCGACGAGCAGCACGCCGCCGATGAACAGCAGCGCGCTGTATTGCAGCCACCACGAGGTGCCGGTCAGGTCGTAGATCTCCGGCCGGGGCCAGATGAGGTTGATCGCCATCCCGATCTGGAACGCCACGGCCAGGGCGTTGAGCGGGATGCCCCAGCGACCGAGGGTGAACAGCGGCTTGCCGTCCTCGTCGACCCCGGTCGGCAGCCCGGTACGACGGAGCTTGATCCGCTGGACCAGCAGCGGCCCGGTGACCCCGAGGTAGGCCAGGTAGAGCATCGCGATGCACAGGCTCGACAGGGCGGTGAAGATCGCGGACTGCCCGATGTTGACGGCGAGGGCCAGCCCGGCGCCGACCCCGACGACGATCGACGCGGCGATCGGGGTGCCGGTGCGGGGCGAGACGCGGGCCAGGGTGCGGTGGAAGGGCAGCGCCCTCTCGCGGGCCATCGAGTAGACCATCCGGGCACCGGCGGTCTGCACGGCGAGGGTGCAGGCGAAGACGGCGACGGCGACGGTGCAGAGCAGGAGCCGACCGAAGACGTCGCCGAGGGTCGAGGTGATCACCCAGGCGAGACCCTGCGTGGCGAGCTTGCCGTCGGTCAGGCTCGGGGCGGCGACGAGTGCACCGATGATGAGCAGCCCGCCACCGAGGCCGGAGACCGTGAGCGCCCGGACGATCGTCTTCGGGGTGGTCCGGCGCGGGTTGTGGGTCTCTTCCGCGAGCTCACCGGCCGAGTCGAAGCCGACCATCACGTACGCGGCCATCAGCGAGGACGCCAGGAACGCCCACACGTAGGGCTCGGTGCTCGTCGACCCGGTGGTCGTGAACACCACGGAGGCGCTGCGGTGCGGCAGCAGGAACAGGGCGCCGATGAGCACGACCACGCCGATGATCTCGATGAGCACGCCGAAGCTCGTCACGCGGGCCATCAGCCGGACGCTCGTGATGTTCACGATCGTCGTCACGGCGAGCATCACCAGACCGAGGACCACCGCGTTCGCGGCACCGGTCGGCGACGCGACGGACGGGTCCGCGCCCGGACCGCCGACGACCTGGAACCCGTCCCAGATCGCGGGGAGCACGGCCTGCACGGCGATGGCCGCCACCGCGACGGTGAGGATCTGGCCGATGATCATCGTCCAGCCGGTGAACCACCCGAACCGGGCTCCGGCCAGGCGGCTCGACCACTGGAAGATCGCGCCGGAGATGGGCCAGCGGGCCGCGAGCTGCGCGAAGTTCAGCGCGACGAGCAGCTGGCCGCCGAAGACGAGCGGCCACGCCCAGAAGAACGCAGCACCGCCCAGCCCGAAGCCGAGTCCGAACAGCTGGAAGACCGTGGTGAGGATCGAGACGAAGGAGAAGCCCGCCGCGAAGGAGGAGAACGAGCCGACTCCGCGGTGGAGTTCCTGCTCGTAGCCGAGGCGGGCGAGCCCCTGGGTGTCGACGTCGGACGTGGCGCGCGGTGCGTGGAGCGGTGCTTGCGGAGAACGCATGACTGCAGACCTTTCGCGGAGTACCTGTCGGGTGACAGGTAGTGCGACAAGTGTCTTGCGGCCCTGTGTCGGCGCCGTTGCCCGTCTGTTTCGAGTGCGTGACGGCAGGCCCCGGCGTGTAAACGTTCCGAGTCGGCGGGCGGATCAGCGGCGGGGGATCAGCGGCGGGGGATCACCGAGGGGATCACTCGACGTCGACGTCCCGCTTGCCGCGGCGGACGATGAGCGGGTCCGGCTTGCCGATGACGTCGGCGGCCTTGTCCGGGTAGTCGAACTGCGTCAGGAAGTACCGCATCGCGTTGAGCCGCGCGCGCTTCTTGTCGTTCGACCGCACGATCGTCCACGGCGCGTAGCGCTTGCTCGTCCGGGTGAACATCGCCGTCTTCGCCTCGGTGTAGTCCTCCCACCGGTCGAGCGACAGCAGGTCGATGTCGGACAGCTTCCACCGCCGCACCGGGTCGAGCTGGCGCATCGCGAACCGGGTCCGCTGCTCGCGCCGGGTCACCGAGAACCAGAACTTCGTCAGGTGGATGCCGGAGTCGACCAGCATCCGCTCGAACTGCGGCACCTGGGTCATGAACGACTCGTACTCGTCGTCGCTGCAGAACCCCATCACCCGTTCGACGCCGGCGCGGTTGTACCAGGAGCGGTCGAACAGGACCATCTCGCCCGCGGCCGGCAGGTGCTGCACGTACCGCTGGAAGTACCACTCACCGCGCTCGCGCTCGGTCGGCTTGCTCAGCGCGACGACCCGCGAGGTCCGGGGGTTGAGGTGCTCGGTGAACCGCTTGATCGTGCCGCCCTTGCCCGCGGCGTCACGCCCCTCGAAGAGCACGACGACCTTCTGCCCGGTGTCCTCGAGCCAGTACTGGCACTTCAGCAGCTCGATCTGCAGCAGGTACTTCTGGTACTCGTACTCGTCCCGCGGCAGGCGCTCCGAGTACGGGTAGTCGTCCTGCCAGGTGAGCACCGGGTTGCCGTGCGGGTCGATCAGCTCCGGGTCGGCCGTCTGACCGTCCGCGACGCTGTACCCCTCGGTCCGCAGCTGTTCGATGTACTCCCGCAACGGCTGCGAGTACGGCGCTGTGTCCACGGTGTCCTCCCTCTGCGAGCCGATCGGCTGTCGGCCCCAGGGCCATCCTGGCCCGGCCACCCGCACGACCGCCCCACGCCTCGCCCTGGACGCGACCTGATGACGGTCTGGAGGCGCGGTGCGGGCCCGCCCCGTGCCTCCCGACCGCATGTGGCCCTTCACAGGCATGATGGGGCCATGACGGACCAGGCCGAGATGATCCACCCCGAGATCGCACCGAGCGGAGACGGGTGCGTCGAGTGCGACGCGACCGGCTCGTGGTGGGTGCACCTGCGCCGCTGCGCGGCGTGCGGCCACGTCGGCTGCTGCGACGACTCCCTCAACACGCACGCGACGCGGCACTGGGAGGAGACCGGGCACGCGGTCATCCAGAGCTACGAGCCCGGCGAGACCTGGGCGTGGGACTACCGCGACGACACCCGCTCCGAGGGGCTCGAGCTCGCGGCACCCACCAGCCACCCCGTGACGCAGGCAGTCCCCGGGCCGGCGGATCGCCTTCCCGGGGACTGGTTGGAACTGCTCGGCGGATCACGCTGATCCGCGGCGGCCGTCAGGTCAGACGGCCGCGGTCGCCTCGTCGCGGTGCGGGAGCTTCCAGCCCGGACGCACGAAGTGGCAGGTGTAGCCGTGCGGGTTCTTCTCGAGGTAGTCCTGGTGCTCGTCCTCGGCCTCCCAGAACGGGCCGGCCGCGGTGACCTCGGTGACGACCTTGCCGGGCCAGATGCCCGACGCGTCGACGTCCGCGATGGTGTCGAGCGCGACCTGCTTCTGCTCGTCTGAGGTGTAGAAGATCGCCGAACGGTAGCTGCGACCGATGTCGTTGCCCTGGCGGTCCTTCGTCGACGGGTCGTGGATCTGGAAGAAGAACTCCAGCAGGTCCCGGTACGAGATCTGGGACGGGTCGAAGACGATCTCGACCGACTCGGCGTGGTCGCCGTGGTTACGGTACGTCGCGTTCGGCACGTCGCCGCCGGAGTAGCCGACGCGGGTGCTGACGATGCCGGGACGACGACGGAGGAGCTGCTGCGCTCCCCAGAAGCATCCGCCGGCGAGGATGGCGGTCTCGGTGGTGGTCATGGTGGCCTCCTGGGCTCTCGTGTCACTGGCTGCGACACCGTGTGGTGCAACCGGCAACAGGGACGATCTGTTCCCGTCGTCAGGTCCGCTGTGGGACGCGGACCCACCCGGGTGTGCGGTCGGTACGACTCGACCCTACGAGTCCGTGCTCCGTGTCGCCCCTGCGGTACGGTCGGGCTCACATGAAGCGGTCATCCATCGACGAAGTCCGGCGCCGTCCCCGTGGCTGGTGGCTGCTCGGACTCGCGTTCTGTTTCCTCGTGTTCCTCGAGGTGTTCGCGGCGATCGGCTCGCTGCCGGGGATGGTCGCCGCGCAACTGGAGCAGTACACGCCCTGCGCTTTCGACGTGACGTTGCAGTGTTCGTACGCCGTCGGGGAAACCGCGCAGTTTCTCGTGCCGCTGGTCGCGTTCATCGTCGCGATCACGACCTGGGTCATCGGGGCGTCCGGCGCTCCCACACTGCGGCGACAGGTGCTGATACCCACGATCGGCCTCGTGGTCATCGTCCTGATCTTCGTGCTCGGTGTCGTCGCGATCGATCTGTCGATCCGATGACCGTCGTCAAGCGAACTCGCCGCCACACGCTCCCGAGGACCTGATGGCGTTCATTCCAGATCGGTTTCGAGACAAGGTCGACTGCGAGGTGGATGGCGTCGTCGACGGACACAGGAGCGCTGGTCTCGGTGCCCTATAGCCGATCGTTCAGCGGTCGTCTCCCGGAACACTTGCTGATCGCGGTGCCGTGAGACTGCTGCCTACGGAGGGCAGTCCCGACCGTCTCGCCGTCACCGGGTTCGCACCGAATGCCAGTCTGTGTTCGCATCCGCGAGATGCGGGTACACCCGCAGCATCTCGGTCGGGACGACTTCCCAGGAGCCGCGGTCCCACAGTCGGTACATCTCGCCAACAGCGGCGACAAACTCGGGTGATGCACCGGGCTCTCCGAGGGGTTGGCCGGAACGCACTCTGGCCGCTTCGCCAGACCGAACGAGCTCTTCCCGCTGCTCGACAGTGAGCGCGCGGACGGCGCCCTCGCACGCGAGCCACTCGATGACTCGGGTCATGTCAGCTCTGCTAGGTCCGCTACCTCGATGGTCATCGACGAGCGTGCTGTAGATCGACCACGGCTGGACGAGCCATGGGACGGTGAACGATACGTCACTGCGGGCGGATATGCGCCGAGCTGTGCCGGCGGCGTCGACGATCTCCCGGAGCAGGTACTGCTCGCACTCGGCGAAGTCGTGCCGGTCACGGCGTCCGAGCTGCGGGTACGGCGCAGTCGCCCGGCCTGGCGTCGTTGCGTGCGGTTGAGGTACAGCGTTGGCCCGCGTCCACCATCGGCGCAGCCGACCGCCAGTCTTCGCGTCGCTCATGTTTCCCCTCCTACGTCACCTTAAAAACGGCGAGGTCTCGGGATCTCCCGCCAGTCGAACACGAAGGGACAGCGTCACACTGCCTCCGATTGCCCCGTCCCGATGAGCGATCCTTCACCGGGCAGGGGATCCGCCTCTCGCCTCTGCGAGCGGTCCTCAGGGGACGGTGAGCAAGAACCCATCGAGCTGTTCGAGGGAGTCCGGCAATCGCAGCAGCCACCCGTCGGCGATCCACGCTTGCAGTGGGCTCGTCCGGAGCTCGCGGCGGGAACCGCGAGGCGTCTCAGCGCGACGGGGTCGCACTCACAGCCGCGACCACGGGGAACGTCACGCCGGTGAGCTCCTCGGACACTGTCCAGAGGCGCTGCTGGATCGCGTAGTCGTGGGACGCGGGGCTGGACGCGACGAGCCTCGGGTAGCCGCGGGCCTCGCCGCGACCGCTGGGACCGTAATACTGGGCGCCCAGGACACCAGGGTCCGTGGCCGCACGGACGGTGGGCAGGGCACCCATCTCGGGCACCTGCGTGAGCATCGGCGCGAGCCACCCGATGGGCACGCGCAGCGCCGTCGGAGCGTTCCGCATGAGCTCCGTGTTGGACACGCCGGGGTGGGCGGCAGCGGCGATGGTGGTGCCGTGCGGGGCTAGGCGGCGCTGCAGCTCGTACGTGAACATGAGGTTGGCGAGCTTGGCCTGTCCGTAGGCGGCCGCGCGGCGGTAGGAACGTTCCCACTGCAGGTCGTCGAAGTGGATGTCGGCTTGGATGCGGTGCCCGGTGCTGCTGACCGTGACGATGCGGGATCCCAGGACGGGCAAGAGACGGTCCAGCAGCAGCCCCGTGAGGGCGAAGTGGCCGAGGTGGTTCGTGCCGAACTGCAGTTCGAAGCCATCAGTGGTTGTCCGCTTCGGCGTGTACATCACGCCGGCGTTGTTGATGAGGAGATCGATGCGGGGAAAGGCCTCGTGCAGGTCTGCTGCCGCGGCCTGGACCGAGTCCAGCGAGGTGAGATCAAGGGCCTGTACGCGGACGTTGCCGGCGATGCGGGCCGCGGCCTGCTCGCCCTTTTCGACGTCGCGGACCGCGAGGACGACCTCGGCGCCGTGCTCGGCGAGCATGCGGGCGGTCTCGAAACCGAGGCCAGTATTGGCGCCAGTGACGATCGCCACGCGTCCGTGCTGGTCAGGAATACTCTGCTCGTTCCAGGTGTCGCTCATGATGCTCCTTTAAAATACCGCTGGTCTTTTGGTATCGGCAACGTTAGGAGACCGGCGATGCTCTCGTCAAGAGACAGCCGGTCTTTAGTAGCATCTCGGTATGACGTTCCAGCGTGCGCGCAGTGAAGAGCAACGGGAGATCCGCCGATCGGTGATCCTGAACACCACCACGACGATGCTCGGCGAGATGCCCGTTGCGGACGTCTCCCTCAACGAGATCAGCCGCCGTGTGGGCCTCGCGAAGTCGAACGTCCTCCGCTACTTCGAGTCCCGTGAGGCGGTGCTGCTCCAGTTGCTCGACGACTACTTCGGCAAGTGGCTGCCGGAGCTCGACGACCGGCTGCAGACCGGCGTCGACGAGCGAGCGGATTTGCCGACCCGAGCTCACCAGCTGGCCGACGTCCTGAGCCGATCCCTCGCAGACCAGTCCACAATGCTCGACTTGTTCGGCGCGCAGGGCGGAGTCCTCGAGCACAATGTCTCGACCGAAGTCGTCCGACGGTACAAGCGGTCCTCCTTGGGCCGGCTTGCGACCATGACGGAGCTCGTGACCCGCCGTGTTCCCGAGCTCGGTGAGGACGCGCAGTTCTTCTGCTTCATGACCCTCATCACGGCAGGAGCGCTGGCGGCCTACGTCCCGCCCCCGGCGAGCCTTCTCGCCGTCTACGCGGACGAACCCGAGCTCAGCGTGCTGAATCTCAACCTGCGCCAAGCGCTTCAAGGCTCAATCACGTCGACGCTTCTCGGCGCCCTGCCACGCCCCTGACCGGAGACGGATCACGGACGCGAAGGCCGGTTGCGATGTGCGACGGGAGCATTCCGGTAGCCGATCGGCTTGCGGGATGCGATCGCGACACTGAGCGGTGCGAAAACGACGACACGGAACCAAGCTGCTCACAGACGAAAGCCAAGGAACGCGCGCCAGCATCCTTCTCGACCCAGGCGTTGCCGCGATGGTCACGGACGCCCCCGACGACAACCTCGAGCACGAGGACCGGAACTTCGTAGCCGAGATCACCGTGCGTCCGCACGGTGGCTGAGCCTCGCCCGTGACTCGGCGTGTACCGACCGGAGGCGCGGTGCCAGCTGGCACCGCGCCTCCAGGCCGGGGCGGGGTCGCGTCAGTTCGCGGTGTCCTCGAGCGCGTCGAGCGCGGCCACGTCCTCGGCAGTGAGCACGAAGTCGACGTCGGCGTTCTCGGCGATGCGTGACGGGGTCGTGGACTTCGGCAGGGGCAGGACGTCCTTCTCGAGCAGGTAGCGGATCGCGACCTGGGCGACGGTCTTGTCGTACTTCGCCGCGATCTCGGCGATCTGCTCGTTCTCGAGCAGGCCACCGGTGGCGAGCGGGGAGTAGCCCTCGGTCAGGATGTCGTGCTCGCGGTCGAAGGCGGTCGTCTCGTCCTGGGTGTTGCCGATGAACCAGCGGATCTGGTTGGCGTGCGGGACGACGTCCGTGCGGCCGAGCAGGTCCTCGAGGTCGGCGACGGCGAAGTTCGAGACACCGATGCTCTTGGTGCGGCCGGCGTCGTAGAGCTCCTCGAAGACCTTCCAGACCTCGACGTTGCCGTCGCGGTGGTCGGAGCCCATGTCGCTCCAGGGCCACGGCGCGTGGATCAGGTACAGGTCGACGTGTCCGAGGTCGAGGTTGTTGCTCGACTCCTCGAAGGCGTCGTGGGCGCCCGAAGCCGTCTTGATCTCGGCCGGCAGCTTCGTGGTGATGAAGAGTTCGTCGCGGGGGATGCCGCTGTCGCGGACGGCCTCGCCGACGCTCGCCTCGTTGCCGTAGGCCAGGGCGGTGTCGATGTGGCGGTAGCCGAGGTCGAGGGCGGTCTTCGTGGCGTCGTACGCGTCGGAGCCGGACGGGATCTGCCAGGTGCCGAAGCCGATCTTCGGGATGTGCAGACCGTTGGACAGGGTGAACGTGTCGATGAGTGCGGGCATGCAGCGGACAGTACGCCGCAACCGCACAGCGTTCCGAGGGGCTGCCGGGTTGCATGGCGCCCACCTCGAACGGACGGAAGGACGCCCCCCATGCCCCTGAACCCCACCGTGCACGACCGGAACACCGGTGTCACCCCGCCCGGAGCGGCCGGCGGCTTCGAGCTCGCCCTGCTCGACCGCGGTGCCGCCGTGCTGCAGACCTCGGCGCCGCTGCGGGGCTTCGACGTCTACGTCGTCGGTTTCCACTGCGTGAAGGGCGAGCCCGACGTGCAGATGGAGGCGCACCACTTCTGCAAGGTGGTGAACGCCGAGATGCTGCAGTGCGTGCTCTTCGACGGCAACACCGCCGATGCAAACCTGATCGGCATCGAGTACATCGTGTCCGAGCGGCTCTTCGACTCCCTGCCCGAGGCCGAGCAGGCGTCGTGGCACCCGCACAACCACGAGGTGTTCTCCGGTGAACTCGTCGCTCCGGGCCTGCCGATCGCGGTGGAGACCGAGCTGATGGGGCACCTGGTGAACTCGTACGGCAAGACCTGGCACACCTGGCACAGCACCCCGATGGGCTCGCAGCCCGCACACGACCTGCCGATCGGTGATCCGATGCTCATGTGGTCGTTCAACCGCGAGGGCGAGGTGGACAGCGCGCTGCAGCAGGACCGGAACCAGGCGATGCGCACCGATCCGGAACCGCGCAAGGAGTCGCGGGCGAAGTACCTCGACCGCGCCCACCCGCAGCGCGGTGTCGGCACGATGCGCGACGCCTTCACCGGCACCACCCCGACCCCGGGCGTCGTCGACGCGGACGACGGGCGCCCCTGACGACGGACGGGAGGCCCGTGGCGGTGTCGCCACGGGCCTCCCGTCCGTCATGTGGTGCGGTTCAGCGCGCGGTGCGCGTCCCGATCCGCGGCAGGACGAAGCCGAGCACGATCATCGCGACGGCCAGGAAGGCGTGGAGGACGTTGTCGGCGCTGTTCAGCGGGACGAAGTTCGCGGGGTCGGCCATGCCGGCGGTGAACAGGCCGTAGACGAAGAGCACCGCGTAGACGATGCCACCGGCGATGAGGTACAGGCGTGCCGAGGCGGCACGGCGGGCGGCGATGAGCCCGACGATGCCGAAGAGCAGGTGCACGATGTTGTGCAGGACGGACACCTGGAACAGGCCCAGGAGGAGGGCCATCGAGCCGTGTCCGGCCATGGACATCGAGCCCATGTCCATGGTGAGTCCGGGGATGAACCCGGCGATGCCGACGATCAGGAAGACGACACCGAAGACGAACGCACCCCGCTGGGTCCACGTCGATCCCGAGCCGGTGCGTGCGGTTGCTGCGCTGCTGGTCATGATCAGCCCTCTTTTCTCGTGCGCGCCGCAGTGTGCGGCACACATGACATTCGGAGCGCTTCCCCGGTCGGTTTGCAGGTGCGAGTTGCGCAGCATCGTGGTGGCCGATTCGCGCACCGTCGGCGCCCGGGATCCCCCCGATCATCACGGGAAGTGCACGGGGCGCTTGGAGGACCGTCCGCCAACATGAAGTCGGCCAAGTGGCCAAGTCTTCCGATCCGAGGAGTCACCATGGAGACCGTCGTCCGAGCAGCAGGACCCGCCGAGCTCGAGGCGGCCGCGGCCGTCCTCGCCGAGGCCTTCGCCGACGACCCGGTGCTCGCCGAGTTCCGGCCGCCGCGATCCGGTGAGGACCGCTCCGCCGTGCTGGCCGGGCTGTTCGCCGCGCTCATCCGGTCGGTGCCGATGCCCGCGCGGCGGGTGGACGTCGCCACGATCGGTGACCGCGTGGTCGGCGCCGCCTTCTGGCAGGCACCCGGTCGGCAGTCCGGAAGCGTCCGGGCCTTCGCGCGGCAGGTGCCGGCGTTCCTCCGGACCCTGGGGCTCGGCGGGGCACTCCGCGCGGTGGCCCACCTGCGCCGCATGGAGCGCGCCCGACCGGTCACCCCGCACTGGTACCTCGCCGAGATCGGGGTGTCGGCGTCAGCGCGTGGTCGGGGCATCGGCGGACTGCTGCTCGGCCACGCACTCGAGCGCGCGGACCGGACGTCGGACGGCGCGTACCTGGAGTCCTCCACCCCGGTGAACCGTCGGCTGTACCGACGGCACGGGTTCGCGGACGGCGCTCCGATCGCGGGGTTCCGAGCGGCGACCCCGATCGGCATGTGGCGTCCGGCGGTCGGCTGACCCGACGCCGGGGGACACCGACCCTGTACCGCCGTGCACGAGCGCTGCCTACCGTCCAGGGCACACCACGACGAGAGGAAACACCATGGCAAGTGGAGTCGCAGCAGTCTGGGTCCCCGTCAGCGACATGGAGCGCGCCGTCGCGTTCTACCGCGACACGCTCGGTCTCACCGTCAAGGACCAGTCCGACGACTGGAGTGAGATCGACGCCGGCGGCCTGATGGTCGGCCTGAACGGGCGCGAGTCCGCCAGCCAGGCGAGCGACGGCGGCGCCGTCGTGTCGTTCCAGCCGGACGGCAGCATCGAGGACGAGGTCGCCGCGCTCAAGGAGCGCGGCGCGGACATCCAGGGCGAGATCAGCGAGCACCCGTGGGGCAAGATCATCCCCTTCAAGGACAGCGAGGGCAACGACCTGCAGCTCTACTCGCCGCCGCAGGGCTGACCCAGCGGGTGCGGGACGCACCCGCGGACGGACTGGAGGCCCGTGGCGACGCCGCCACGGGCCTCCCGTCCGCTCTGCGGCCGGCTACGCGGACCCGCGCCAGACGACCTCCGTCGGCAACAGCAGGCCGCGTGGGCCGTCGTCGGTGCCGCCGATCTGCTCGAGGACCTGGTGCGCCGCCTGCTCGCCGAGCAGGCGCGCCGGCTGCCGCACCGTCGACAGCTGCGGGTCGCACCGCAGTGCCCAGGCGCTGTCGTCGAACCCGACCACGCCGACGTCACCCGGCACGCTCCGGCCGCTGCGCTGCAGGACGTCCATCGCACCGGCGGCGACCGCGTCCGACGCGGCGAACACGCCGTCGATGTCCGGGGCCCGCTCGAGCAGCTCGCGCATGCCCTCGGCGCCGGCGGTGTAGCTGAACAGGGGGTTCCGGGCGACGAGGTCGGGGTCGAAGCGCTCACCGAGTGCCGCGGTGAACCCCGCCAGACGGTCCTGGCCGGAGTCGCGGTCGAGCCCGGACGCGAGCATCCCGATCCGGCGTCGACCGGTGTCGACCAGGCGCCGGGTGATCTGCTCGGCGGCGGCGCGGTTGTCGATGCCGATGTACGAGATGTTCGCGGCGTCGGACGGGTGCCCGACGAAGCACGCGGGCATGCCGATCTCCTCGATCGCGCCGGTGATCGGGTCGCCGTCACGGGCGGACAGCACGATGGCGCCGTCGACGAACCCACCGCGCAGGTACTCGACCACGCGCTCGCTGTCGCGGGCGGAGTCGACCATGATCGTGACGAGCTGCTGGTCGGCATCGGACAGCACGGCGTTCGTGCCGATCAGGATGTTGCCGATGTTGGGGTCGTCGAGCACCACGACCGAGGGTTCGTGGACGATGAGCGCGATCGCCCCGGAACGCCGGGTGACCAGGCTGCGGGCGGCGGCGCTGCGCACGTAGCCGACGCGTCGGACGGCGTCCTGCACGGCCTCGCGCGCCTTCGGCGACACGTACGGCTCGTCGTTGAGCACCCGTGAGACGGTGCCGCGGGACATCCCCGCTTCGTCGGCGACGTCCTGGATCGTGGCGCGCTGACGAGCGGATCGGACCTCGGACATGGGGCAACCATATCCGCCGCTGAGGAGCCCTCGGAACGCCTCGCAGTTGACAGGGTGCAGCCGCTGGTGTTTGAGCTGGGAGCGCTCCCAGAAACATTCGGACCCGATCGGCCGGTGCGGACTGGGAGCGCTCCCAGAACACTGGGTGGCCTTCGCCGTCGAAGGGGTCGCACGCGACCGAGGCGGCCGGGGTCGCCCCGATCAGCGAGGATCCCCGTGACGACCACCACCCTGCCGACGACCGCCACCGGCGCGCTCGGCCTCGGCTCGACGGGCCTCGCGTTCGGGTGCGACTACAACCCCGAGCAGTGGGACCCCGAGGTGTGGGTCGAGGACGTCCGGCTCATGCGCGAGGCCGGCGTGAACCTCGTCGCGATCAACGTCTTCGGCTGGTCGCACGTCGAACCGCAGCAGGGCGAGTACGACTTCGCCGCGCTCGACACCGTCATCGAGCTGCTGCACGGCGCGGGCATCGGGGTCGACCTGGGCACCGGCACCGCCTCGACCCCGCCGTGGCTCACCACCCGGTACCCCGAGGTCCTGCCCGTCGTCGCCGACGGCACCACCCGCTGGCCCGGTGGCCGCCAGGCGTTCTGCCCGAGCTCGCCGATCTACCGCGAGCACGCCCTCGCCCTGGTCCGCGCCACCGCCGAGCGCTACGGCGACCACCCCGCCGTGCGGCTCTGGCACGTGTCGAACGAGCTCGGCTGCCACAACGCGCACTGCTACTGCGATGTCTCCGCCCAGGCCTTCCGCGGCTGGCTGCAGGCCCGGTACGGCACGGTCGACGCACTCAACGCCGCGTGGGGCACCTCGTTCTGGAGCCAGCGCTACTCGGCGTGGGAGCAGGTGCTGCCGCCCCGCGCGACGCTGTCGTTCACGAACCCGGCGCAGACCATCGACTTCGACCGGTTCTCGTCCGACGAGCTCCTCGGCCACCACCGCGCCGAGGCCGCCGTCCTGCGCGAGCTGAGCGACAAGCCCGTCACGACGAACTTCATGGTCGCCGCGCACATCACGGCGCTCGACTACTGGTCGTGGGCCGGCGACATGGACGTCATCGCGAACGACCACTACCTGGACCACCGTCTGCCCCGGCCGCACGTCGAGCTCGCCTTCGCCGCCGACACCACCCGTGGCCTGGCCGGCGGCGCCCCCTGGCTGCTCATGGAGCACTCGACGGGCGCCGTCAACTGGCAGCCGCACAACGTCGCGAAGGCCCCGGGGGAGATGCTCCGGAACACCGCGGCGCACATCGCCCGCGGGGCCGACGGGGTCTGCTTCTTCCAGTGGCGCGCGTCCGTGCAGGGCAGCGAGAAGTTCCACTCCGCGCTGCTGCCGCACGCCGGCACCGAGTCGGGGACCTGGCGCGACGTGGTCGCGCTCGGCGCCCTGGTCGAGCGGCTCGGCGAGCTGCGCGGCTCACGCGTGGTCGCCGACGTGGCGCTCGTGTTCAGCTGGGAGAACCAGTGGGCGGCCGACCTGGAGGCCCACCCCAGCACCGCGCTCCGCTACCTGGAGCAGGTCCACGCGTTCCACGCCGCGCTCTGGGACCTCGGCGTGACCGTCGACGTCGTCGCCCCCGGGGCACCGCTCGACGGGTACGCGCTCGTCGTCGTCCCCGAGCTGTACCTGGTCCGCGACGAGCACGCGGCCGTCATCGTCGACCACGTCGCCAGCGGTGGGCACGCGATCGTCAGCTGCTTCAGCGGCATCGTCGACGAGCGCGACCGCGTCCGCACCGGCGGCTACCCCGGCGCCTTCCGCGACCTGCTCGGCGTGCGGGTGGACGAGTTCCTCCCGCTCGCCGCCGACGCCACGATCGCGCTGTCCGACGGCACGACCGGCAGCGTCTGGTCGGAGCCGGTCGAGCTGCGCGGTGCGACGAGCGTCGTCGACTACGCCGAGGGCTCGCTCGCCGGCCGTCCGGCCGTCACCCGCAACGAGCACGGCGCCGGGACCGCCTGGTACACGTCCACGGTGCTCGACGCCGGTGCGCTGGGCGGGTTCGTCCACCGCGTCCTCGACGAGGCCGGGGTGCGCGCCGACCCCGCCGTCCGCCTCGGACTCGAGGTCGTGCGACGCCGGGACGACACCCACGAGTGGGTCTTCCTGCTGAACCACTCCGACCGCACCGTGGAGCACCACGAGGCCGGCCACGAGCTCGTCGCCGACCGCCCCGTCACCGGGACCACCGCCATCGCCCCCGGCGGGACCCAGATCATCCGCACCGACAGGAACCGCTCATGACCACCACCGCACAGTCGCCCAGCGCGACCCGACGACGCCGGGGCGGCGGGTTCCGCTACCGCCGCGCCATCGCGATCTTCGTCCTGCCGTTCGCCGTCCTGTTCACGGCGTTCTACCTGGTCCCCATCCTCTACGCCGTGTGGGAGTCGCTGCAGAAGATCGAGCGGCAGGGCACGTTCGGCGCGCCGACGCAGGTCTTCGGCGGTCTGAGCCAGTACGCCCTGGTGTTCCAGGACGGCGAGTTCTGGAGCTCCGTGCTCCGCGTGCTGCTGTTCGGTGTCGTGCAGGTGCCGGTGATGCTCGGGCTCGCGCTCCTGTTCGCCCTGCTGCTCGACTCCCCGCTGCTGCGCGGCAAGCGGTTCTTCCGCCTGGCGTTCTTCGCGCCGTACGCGGTGCCCGGCGTCATCGCCGCGATCATGTGGGGCTACCTCTACGCCCCCGACCTGTCGCCGTTCTCCGCGGTGACCTCGCGGGTGGACCTGCTCGGCGGCAGCACCGTGCTGTGGGCCGTCGCCAACGTCGTGACCTGGGTCTACGTCGGCTACAACATGCTCATCATCTACTCGTCGCTCCTCGCGATCCCCGCCGAGGTGTACGAGGCGGCGAAGCTCGACGGTGCGTCCCAGCTCCGGATCGCCCTGTCGATCAAGATCCCGCTCGTGGTGCCGGCCATCGTCCTCACCGCGGTGTTCTCCGTCATCGGCACCCTGCAGCTGCTGACCGAGCCGACCGTGTTCCGCCAGTTCACCTCGACCATCTCGTCGACGTTCACGCCGAACATGCTCGTCTACTCGACGTCCTCGGTGCCGAACTTCAACCTCGCCGCGGCGTTCTCGGTCGTCCTCGCCGTCGCCACGTTCGTCCTGTCGATCGGGTTCCTCCGACTGACCCAGCGGAAGGCCGCCGAATGACCGTCAACGCCCCGTCCCAAGGCGACCTCGTCCGCGACGTCGGCCGACCGCTCGAGCCGAACCGGGCCTCCCGTCCGCACCAGCGCGGAGCGCGCGGTCCCCGTGAGAGCGTCATCTCGCGCAGCGCCGCGATGATCGTGATGGGGGTCTTCACCCTCTACTTCCTGCTGCCGATCTTCTGGCTGCTGGTCTCGTCCACCAAGACCGCGGCGAACTTCAACTCGACGTTCTCGCTGTGGTTCAGTGCCACCTCGGTGCAGGACTTCTTCGGCAACCTCGTCGAGCTGTTCACGCGACAGGACGGCATCTACCTGCGCTGGCTGCTGAACAGCATCGCCTACGCCGGGGTCGCCGGCCTGCTCGGCACCGTGCTCTCCGCGATGTGCGGGTACGCCCTGGCCAAGTACCGGTTCCGCGGCCGCGAGGTCCTGTTCAACGTGTTCCTCGGCGGCGTGCTCGTGCCGGCGACCGCCCTGGCCCTGCCGCTGTTCCTCATCTTCAGCCAGGTCGACCTGACCGACACGTTCTGGTCGGTGTTCCTGCCGAGCATCGTCAGCCCGTTCGGCGTCTACCTGTCACGGCTGTTCGCGGCGTCGAGCGTGCCGGACGAGATCATCGAGGCCGCCCGCATCGACGGTTCCGGCGAGGTCCGCACGTTCTTCACCGTGGCGGTCCGGCTCATGTCGCCCGCACTCGTGACGATCTTCCTGTTCCAGTTCGTCGCCGTGTGGAACAACTTCTTCCTGCCGCTCGTGATGCTCCGCGACTCGTCGCTGTTCCCCGTCACCCTCGGCCTCTACACGTGGAACTCGAGCGTGAACCAGTACCCGGACCTGCGCACCCTCGTGCTCATCGGGTCGTTCGTCTCGATCATCCCGCTGCTCATCGCCTTCCTGAGCCTGCAGCGCTTCTGGCGCTCCGGCCTCGGCTCCGGCGGCCTGAAGTAGCCCCTCGACCCGCACCCCTTCCCGCACCAGCTCTCCCCACACCACATCCGAACGGAAACAGCATGAAGACAACGAAGTTCCTCAGCGTCGCCGCGATCGCCGTGGCCGCCACCGTGGCCCTCGCCGGCTGCAGCACCGGTGGCAGCAGCAGCGGCGGTGGATCCGACACCGCGGCCGCCAGCTGCAAGCCCTCGGACGGCAAGGTCACCCTCGACTTCACGACCTGGGTGCCGAACATGGACAAGGTCGTCGCGATCTGGAACAAGGCCAACCCGGACATCCAGGTCAAGGTCTCGATCGTCGCGAACGGCAACAGCGGCACCTACCAGAACTTCTTCAACCAGCTGAAGGCCAAGCAGGCGCCGGACATCGGCCAGGTCGAGTACGACACCCTGCCGGCGTTCCGCGTGCAGGGCGGCCTCGAGGACATCGGCGCGTGCGCCGGCATCAGCGACGCGAAGAAGGACTTCTCCGACGGCCTGTGGAACCAGGTCACCTTCGGTGAGTCGAAGTCGGTCTACGCCGTGCCGCAGGACTCCGGCCCGATGGCGCTGTACTACCGCAAGGACCTGTTCGAGAAGGCCGGCCTCGACGCCCCGAAGACGTGGGAGGAGTACGCCGAGGACGCCGTGAAGATCAAGAAGCTCGGCGGCAACATCACCAACTTCGCCAAGGGTGACGTCAACCAGTTCGCCGGGCTCGTCTCGCAGGCCGGTGGCCAGTGGTTCGAGAACTCGGGCCAGGACTGGAAGGTCAACCTGGACGACGCCGCGTCGAAGAAGGTCGCCGACTACTGGCAGGACCTGATCGACAAGAAGCTCGTCAACACCCTGCCGAGCTTCACCGACCAGTGGAACAACGCCTACGACAGCGGCAAGGACTGGACCTGGGTCTCCGCGGTCTGGGGTGCGAACACCATCTCGAGCGGTGCCCCGTCGACCTCGGGCAAGTGGGCCGTCGCCCCGATGCCGCAGTGGAAGTCCGGCGAGACCAAGTCGGCCGCCTGGGGCGGTTCGTCGAACGTCGTCTTCGCGGGCAGCAAGCACCCGGCAGAGGCGTCGAAGTTCCTGGTCTGGCTGAACACCTCGACCGAGGCGCTCTCCGCACTGAACAAGGAGGCCAACCTGTACCCGGCCTCGACCACCGGCGCCGACCTGCCGGCCCTGACCGAGGGGCTCGACTTCTACGGTGGCCAGAAGATCTACGAGGAGTTCGCCACCGCGGCGAAGGACATCCAGCCCTTCACCTGGGGTCCGACGATGACGCAGACCTACTCGGACGTGTCCGACGGCTTCGGGCAGGCGGCGTCCGGCTCGGGCACGCTGAGCGAGGCGCTCGAGTCCGGGCAGTCCAAGACCATCGCGGCGCTCAAGGCGCAGTCGATCCCGGTCAAGGGCTGACGGACGGTGGCTGACGTCGCGCGGTCCACGCGCTGACGACGGACAGGAGGCCCGTGGCGGGATCGCCACGGGCCTCCTGTCCGTCTCGGGGTCGTGTTCCGGACCCCGCCGCGCGCTCGCAGCGCGCTCGTCGCTCGCTCGTCGCTACGCGACCGCGATCTCGTTGGGCACGCCCGGCAGCTCGTCGCTCGAGGCGATGACCTTGCCGGTGGTCAGGTCGACGGCGTGGATCTTCTGCTCGGCGGGGTCGGTGACGTAGGCGATGTCACCCTCGACCTTCAGAGCCGGGTGGGCGTCCTGCCACTCGGTCGGGCCCTCCCACGCGTCGATCACCGGGTACGACTCCAGCTGCTCGCCGGTCGTCTCGTCGAAGGTGTGCAGGGCACCGTCGTCGCCGAGCACGACGGCCTCGTCGCCGGGGCCACGGGCCAGGTCGCGGAACGTGAAGCCGACGCCGTCGGGCATGTCCGCGACCGTGTACTTCCCCGAGGCCGCGTCGATCAGGGCGATCTGGTCGAGCAGGTAGCCCTCGCTGTCGGGATCGTCGTTGTAGTCGCCGACGGCGACGGACGAGTCCTCGGTGGTGAACAGGTTGCCGGTGCGGCCGTACTCGGTCGGGGCGTCGATCTTCTCGAACGCGCCGTCCTGGTAGACCAGGGCGCCGTCGGTGCAGCCGAACACCGCGACCTCACCCTTGACCGCACCCTCGCCGTGCACGTCGGGGCACTCCTCGGACCGGGTGATCTCCGTGCCGTCGGCGTCCAGGGCGCGCACGCCGGAACGGCTCTCCTCGGTGCCGATCGTCGTCAGGAGCGTGCCGTCCTCGAGCTCGATCGCGACGCCGTGGTGGGCGGCCTCGGACTTCGTCGTCTCGACCTCGGGCAGGTCGGCGCCGTCGAGCTCGGTGTGGTCGAACGTCGTCACGTCCCCGGTGCCGTCGGCGAACAGGGCGGTGCGGTCGCCGTGGACGACCGCGTGGCCACCGGTGTCGGCGGGGAACACCGCGTCGGTCAGGGCCGGCTCGGCCTGGGTGTCGAGGACCCGGAAGCCCTCGGGTACGGTGACGAGCACGTGGCGTCCGTCGCCGGCCGGGTTGACCCGGGTGAAGCCGTCGATCGCGTCGTCGGCCACCACCTGCAGGTCCTGGTCGAGGACGAGCAGGCCGCCGTCGTAGGTCAGGGTGATGCGGGTCCCGTCGGCCTTCGGGGTCGCAGTGGTGTCGGACCCGGCGTCGGTGTTCGTGGCGCACCCGGTCAGGGCCAGGGCGGCCGCGCCGAGCAGGGCGGCGGGCCACGCGGCCCGGAGCGTCTTCGTGTTCGTCATGTCGCTCACTGTATTGATTCTCATTCTCAATTACCAGTCGACAGGCCGTCGACGATGGCCTCGGTGTTCGAGCGCATCATGCCGAGGTAGGTGGAGGCGTCGCCGTCCTCCGTGAGGGACTCCGTCGCCAGCGGTCGGATCTCGACGTGCAGGTCGACCTCCTCCGCGAGTACCTCGGCCAGTCGCGCGGGCTGCGAGGCGTCGGCGAAGATCGTCCGGACCCCCGCCTCGTCGATGGCGTCGGCCAGGTCACGCAGGTCGGCGGCGCTCGGGGAGGCCAGCGTGGTCCCGCTCGGGATCACCGCCCCGACGACCCGGAACCCGTAGTGGTCGGCCAGGTACCCGAACACGTGGTGGTTCGTGACGAGCGCCCGGCGTCCCTCGGGCACGGTCCGGAACGCGGTCGTCATCGTGTCGTCCAGGTCGCGGAGCTCGTCCAGGTAGGCATCGGTGCCGGTCGGCTCGATGCCGGCGTCGCGCAGGTCCTGGTCGAGGGCCTCGACCACGTCGACCATCCGGGCGGGGTCGGTCCAGAAGTGCGGGTCGGGGCCGCTGTCGTCCTCGGTGGTCCACTCCAGCGGGTCGAACGCGTCGCCGGCGGTGGAGACCGGCACACCGTCCTCGGCCGCCGCCGCGACGTGACGGGCGACCCCCTCTTCGAGCCCGAGCCCGTTCTCGACCACCAGGTCGGCGCTCCGCAGTCGTGCGGCTTCCTGCGCGGAGACCTCGAACGAGTGGGGGTCGGCGCCCGGGGGCATGAGGACCATGACGTCGGCCTGGTCCCCGACGACTTCGCTGACGACGTCGCCGAGGATGTTCGTCGTCACCGCGACGAGGGGTCGGTCGGAGCCGGCGGTGGTGCACCCCGTGGCGACGAGGGCGACGATCGCGGCGACGAGACCCGCGGTCAGGATCCTGGTGCCGGTCACAGTCCGACCTCGGCGAAGGCGACGGGGGCGACGGGGAGTTCGATCGTGCGGGCGACCCGGGCGCCGTCGGCGTAGTCGATCTCGTGCACGGTGCCGTCCGCGGGATCGGCCAGGTAGGCGCGCTGGGCGTCGAGCTGCAGCATCGGCGCGGGGTCGTCTGCGCCGATGTCGATGAGCGCCGTCGTCGTGGCCACCTTCCCCGTCGAGGCGGTCACGACGACCACCCGGCCGGTGTCGTCGACGCCGACGACGTGCTCGTCCTCGTCGTCCACCGCGACCACGGCGCGCAGGGGTCGTTCGGTCGGTACGAGCCGCCAGGAGCGCTCGCGCACGTCGAGCAGCCAGAACCCGGTGGTGCCGGCCAGTCCGGCGACGGTGGGCCGGCCGGCGCGGGCGGCGAAGGCCGTCGGACGCTCGGCGCCGTCGGGCAGGTCGACGAACGAGGTCTCGCCGGCGTCGTCCACCACGACCGCTCCGTCGGCGCAGCCCACGACGGCACCGGCGCGGGTGACGATCCCGCCGGCGGGGTCGGTGCACGCTTGCTCGGCGGCGCCGGCGGCGGTTGCTTCGCCGTCCGCGTCGAGCACGCGGACCGTGTCGCCGTCGGCCGCCACGAGCTGCTCGCCCATGGGTAGCAGGACGCGCGCGTCGATCCGGGCGGTCTCGTCGACCTTGCCCTGGCCCAGCGCCTCGCGGTCGAGCACGACGGCCTCGGCGCGGTCCGGCCAGGTGATCGTCGTCATGGTCTCGGACGAGTGCACCTCGAGCCGGCCACCGCCGTCGATCGTGCCGACGACCCGGGGCTCGGCTGCGTAGTAGTGCGTGTGGTCGCCGTGGTCGACGGTCCAGGACCCGCCGTCGACGATCGTCGTGCGGTCGGCATCGCTCGTCACGAGGAACCGTCCGTCGGTCGCCGAGTGCTCCGGTGCGTCCACGTCGTCGAGTTCGGTGGTCTCCTCGGTGAGCAGGTCGTGCAGCGCGGTCGCGCCGGTCGCCGACACGGCCAGGAGGCGCACCTGGGGTTCCTGGGACTCGCTCGCGCCCGCCACGTAACCGTGGGGACGGGCGGTGCCGGTCGAGCTGTCGGCCGACGGGGTGCCCGTGGAACAGGCGCTGACGGTGAGGGCCAGGCCGGTGGCGAGGCCGATGGTGGACAGGAGGCGCGCGGGGGCGCGGCTGGTGGTCGAGTGCTTCATGCTCCCTCTCGAGACGGTGCGGCGGATCGTGGTGCTGCCGGCGCGGCCGCGCGCGCCGGTGTGAGGATCGGGGTGCGCCGCAGGACGACGGCGGCCAGGGCGCGTGAGACCACGACGCTGGCGACGGCGACCGCGGCGATGCTCGCGCCGGCGGCGGTGCCGGCGTGCCAGGAGACGAGCAGCCCGACGAGGACGGCGGCGGCACCGATGCCGGCGCCGAGGAGCATCGTCGAGGCCACGTGCCGGGTCCAGGCGCGGGCGGCGGCCGCCGGCGCGAGCAGCAGGCCCACGACGAGCAGGGTGCCGACGGCCCGGTACGAGGCGACGACCGCCAGGGTGACGAGCCCGATGAGCACGACCTCGGCCAGTCGTGGGTGCAGGCCGAGCGTCGTGGCCTTGCGGGTGTCGAACGCCAGTGCGGTGAAGGGCCGGTGGAACGCGACGGCGACGGCCAGGGCCACGGCTGCGGCGATCGCGAGGCCGCCGACGTCGGCCCGGGTGACGGCGAGGACGTCGCCGAACAGGATCGCGGTGACGTCGGTGGCGAACGACCGCGAGGACGAGACGATGATCACGCCGAGTGCGAGCATCCCGACGAAGAGCAGGCCGATCGAGGTGTCGTACGACAGTCGGGCACGACGACGCAGTGCCCCGACGCCGAGCACCATCACGCCCGCGCTCACCGCGGCACCGAGCACCGGCGGGACTCCGGTCAGGGTGGCGATCGCGACGCCGGGCAGCATGCCGTGCGAGAGCGCCTCGCCCAGGAACGCCATGCCCCGGACCAGTACCCACGTGCCGACCACGGCGCAGAGGACCGCCGCCAGGGAGCCGCCGACCAGGGCGCGCACCATGAAGTCGACGGAGAACGGATCGGTCAGCCAGGTCACAGTCCGAGACGCTACATGAAAACGAGTATCGATACTGATAGCGTGCTCAGGTGCCTGCGACCGAGCCGACCGACCCCGCCGAGCCCCGATCCGCCGTCCACCTGGACCGCGTGACGGCCGTCCTCGGCGGCCGGACCGTCCTCGACATGCTCGACGTGACGTTCCCCGCCGGGGTCGTCACCGCGCTCACCGGACCGAACGGATCCGGCAAGTCGACGCTGCTCGACGTGGTCGCGGACGTCGTGCGGCCGACCGCCGGGCGGGTGACGGGCCTCCCGTCCGACGGCGTCGCCTACGTGACCCAGTCCGTGCCGCCGACCACGCTCCCGCTCACCGTCCGCGCGGCCGTCACGATGGGGCGGTGGCGGCACCGTTCGTGGTGGCGGCCGCTCGGGCGCGCCGATCGGGCGATCGTCGACGCGCAGCTCGAGCGGATGGCGATCACGGACCTGGCCGACCGGCCGATCGAGGAGCTCTCGGGCGGGCAGCGGCAGCGCACGCTCGTCGCGCTCGGGCTGGCCCAGCGGGCCGGGGTGCTGCTGGTCGACGAACCGACCGCCGGCGTGGATGCCGAGTCCGCGGCGCTCGTGGTGGCGGCGCTCGCCGACGAGGCCGCAGCCGGTGTCGTGGTGGTGCACGCGGCCCACGACCCGGCGGCGATCGCCGCAGCCGACCGCATCGTCACCCTGACCTGACCCTGCGTCCGTCGGGCCGATTCCGCAAAACACCGGTGTTCACCCGTCGAACCGCGGTCTGCGCGTGTTCAGCGCCCGAACACCGGTGTTCCGCGGGCCCCGGAACGGCGGTCAGGGGCAGGCGACGGCCACCGGGCCGGTCGGCGTCGGGTCGGCCGCGACCGGCTCGACCACCGGCACGGCGCTCGACTTCCGCAGCCCCATCGCGACGAGCACCACGGCACCGACGATCGCGACCCCGCCCGCCAGCCAGAAGTCGGCAGCCAGACCGAACGACGACACCGCGGCCCCACCGAGCACCGAACCGGCGGCGATCGCGAGCTGGATCGTCGTGACGAACAGCGCGAGCCCGGTCTCGGACCCGGCCGGCGACGCCGTCGACATCCACGTCTGCATCCCGAGCGGCAGAGCGCCCCACACCAGGCCCCACACGACGAGCAGCACGAAGACCCCCACGACGGAGTGGGCGAGCAGCGGCAGCAGGACGACGGCCGCCGCGAGCACGAACTTCGACGCCCCGATGGTGCCGAGGACACTGCGGTCGAGCGTGAAGCCGGCGGCGAAGTTGCCGACGATGCCCGCGACGCCGAACACCAGCAGCGCGATCGTCACGGTGTCCGGGCCGACACCGACGAGCTGCTGCAGGTACGGCGCGATGTAGGTGTACGCGGCGAACTGGGCCGCGAAGACGAAGGCTGCGGCGATGAGCCCGACCCGGGCACGGGGGACGCGGAGCAGCGACCCGAGCGTGGCGAACCGCACCCGCTGCTGCGCGGGGATCCGCGGCAGCATCGCCAGCTGCAGGACGAGCGCGACGACACCGAGCGCCCCACCGATCACGAAGCCGAGGCGCCAGCTGGCGAGCGATGACACCAGGGCGCCGAGCGGCAGGCTCACGACGGTCGCGACGGAGACGCCGGCCGTGATGAGCGAGGTCGCGCGGATCGTCAGCTCCGGCCGGACGAGTCGCCCGGCGATCCCGGCACCGATGGCCCAGAAACCACCGATGCCGACACCGAGCAGCATCCGTGCGATGAGCAGCACCCAGAACGAGGGCGCGATCGCGGCGAGGCCGTCGGCGACGACGAGCAGCACGGTCAGGGACACGAGCACCACCCGGCGGTCGAGTCGCGAGGTCAGGACGGTGACGACCGGTGCCGCGACGGCGCCGACGAGTCCGGTGGCGACGACCATCAGGCCGGCGGTGCCGATGCCGACGTCCAGGTCGTCGGCGATGGCGGGGAGCAGCCCGATGGGCAGGAACTCGGACAGGACGAGCACGAACGACCCGAGTGCGACGGACGTGACGCTGAGCCACCCGCGGCGCGCTGCTGACGATGTCATGGGGGCATCAAGCCCCGGAGTGCGACGATCCATTCCCGGCCTCGCCGAGTCCGCTCCACAGGTGCGCGATCGTCGCCGCACCGTCGAGCAGGGTGCGCAGGTCGACGCTCTCGTCGCTGGCGTGCCAGTGGTCCTCCGGCAGCCCCGTGCCGACGAACAGGACGGGGGCGTCGAACACCCGGCCGAGCAGCTCCGCGGGACCGCCCCCGGCGTTGCCCATCCGCCCGGCGGTCTCGGTGCCGTGCCCGAGCTCCATCGCCCGCACGAGCGCGTCGAGTTCGGGGCCCGACGGGGTCACGTACGGGTCCTGCCCGGTCTCCTCGGGGATCGTGAGCTCGTAGGTCACTCCGTCGGGCATCGTGTCCCGGACGAACCGGCGCAGCTGCTCGGCGACGGCCTGCACCCGCTGCCCCGGCACGGTCCGGATGCTGATCTCGGCCGTTGCCTCACGCGGGACCACGGCTCGTGGGAACCCGGTGGGGTCGCCTGCGAGCAGGGTCAGCACCTCGATCGACGGTCGTGCCCAGAGCCGCTCCTCGACCGAGTACCCCGCCTCGCCGGTCATCGCCCGGGTCTCGGTTCGCTCGACCCAGACGTCGGGGTCGAAGTCGAGTGCCTGCAGCTCGGCACGGCGTTCGTCCGTGAGCGCGTCGACGTCGTCCAGGAACCCGCGGATCGTGATGCGGCCCTGGTCGTCGTGCAGGGCCGCGAGCACGGTGACGAGCGCGTGCACCGGGTTCGGCGCGGGGCCGGACACGGCGCCGCTGTGGACGTCGCGCGCTGGCCCGGTGACGGTGAGGGTCGCGCCCGTCATGCCACGCATCGACGTGACGACGGCGGGGTTGCCGGCCTTCCACTGCAGCGTGTCCGAGAACACGACGACGTCGCACGCCAGCCGTTCCTGCTCGGCGTCGAGCAGGTCGGCGAAGTGGCTGGAGCCGAGCTCCTCTTCTCCTTCGACGAGGAACTTGAGGTTCACGGCCGGGGTGCCGTCCGGTCGGGTGGCGAGGTGCGCGCGCAGCCCCCACAGGTGGGCGAGCACCTGCCCCTTCGCGTCGGACGCCCCGCGCCCGTACAGGCGTCCGTCACGGAACACGGGTTCCCACGGCGAGGTCTCGTGCCACTCCTCGGGCTTCGCGTGCCGCACGTCGTGGTGGCTGTAGACGAGCACGGTCGGCAGCGCCGGGTCGACGAGCAGCTCGGCGTACATGGCCGGTGCGGGACCGGCCTGCAGGATCTCGGTCTCGAGGCCGAGCTCGCGCATCGCTCCGGCCAGCCAGTGCGCGGACCGGTCGACGTCGATCGCGCGCTCGGGTTGCGATGCGACGGACGGGATCCGCACCCACTCGCTGAGTTGCCGCACCAGGTGTTCGCGGTGCTCCTCGAGGAACCGCGCGACCTCGGCGCGACGGGTGTCGGGTTCGGTGCTGTCGGTCACGGGAGCGGACACGGTTCTCCGTTCGGTCAGGTGGTGCCGACCGTAGGAGCGGGTCCCTCCGGGTGGTCCCGGATTGGCCTGGAGGCGCGGTGTGCGTCCGCTACGCGCCGCACCTCGGACCCGGTGCGGGTCCGGAGCCCGGTGTGGGTCCGGGACTCGGTGCGGGTCTGGAACGACTCAGGCGTCGAGCGCGCGCCGCGCGGCCGCGACGACCTCGGCGTCGGTGACGAAGTGCGCCGAGCCGTCGTCCCCGGCGCCCATCGGCACTCCGGCGTGCGTGCTGTCCGCGGCCGGACGCTTGGCCGACAGGTGCACGGCGGCGGCACCGGTGGCGAGCAGTGCGCGGACGTCGGCGGGGGTGACCCCGGCGCCGGCCATCACCTGCACGGGCCCGGCGGCCTCGACCATGCGGGCGATCGTCTCGGCACCGGCGACCGCGGTGGGGGCGGCGCCCGAGGTCAGGACGCGGGTGAACCCGAGCGCCGCGAGCGACCCGGCGGCGGCGACGGGGTCGGTCGCGTGGTCGATCGCGCGGTGCAGGGTGACCTCGGCGGTGGCGCTGACCGACCGGGCGGCGTCCACGAAGCGGCGGAGGGCGTCCTCGTCCAGGGTCCGGTCGGGGCGCAGGGCACCGACCACGACACCGGCGGCCCCGGACCGCAGGACCGTGCGGACCTCGCGCACCATGAGCTCGACCTCGTCGGGGGAGTGCACGAACCCGCCCGGACGGCAGCGGACCAGCGCGTGCGCCGGGATCCCGGTCTCGTGGGTCGTTTCGACCAGGGCCTGCGAGGGGGTGAGCCCGCCGAGCTCGAGCCCGACGCAGAGTTCGACGCGGTCGGCGCCGCCGTCCCGCGCGGTGATCGCACCAGCCGGAGAGGTCACGGCGATCTCGAGTGCGGCGGTGGTGCTCATGCAGGGGCTCCGAGCGGTTCGTTGGAGGCGGGGACGATGCGGGCGCGGAGGTCCGGTGCCGTCGGGAACACTCGATCGTAGGGGAACATCGGCCGCTCGATCCTGTGGTGCCCGAGGCGCAGCAGGTCCTGGTCGACACCGCCCGGGGTGAGCGCGAGCATCCAGTCGGCGGACATGTCGAACAGCTCCGGTTCGAGGTACCCGATCTTCACGATGACGACGTCCGCCTGCCGCGGCGCCAGGTCGAGGTCGGTGAAGTCGTGCTCGTGGTGGTACGGCTTCCGCAGCTTCGTCAGGATCGCGAAGACGCTGCCGACCTGCAGCACGACCTCGGTCTCCGCGTCTCGGTCGCCGTGCTTGATCGCGTGCACCCGCCCGGTCATCGTGATCGGGCCGGCATGCACGTGGTCCACCGACGCACCGGCGGTCACGGTGATCGTCGCACCGACGCCGGCGTCCACCGCCGCGGCGACCGCGGCCGGTCCGGGCACGCTCGCGTAGATGACGGTCGGGCCGGACGGGTCCTGGAACTCCGGGCGGGCGAGCACCTGCGTCAGCCCCCAGGTCATGTCCCCGGAGCCGCCGGCCGTGGGGTTGTCGCCGGAGTCCGAGACGAAGTACGGCTTCGCGGCGCCCGGGGCGAGCGCGGCGTCGAGGCACTCCTCGAACGTGCCGGTGGGGGCGACGAAGACGAAGTCCTCGCGGACGTCCCAGAACGCGCGGGCGAGCCGTTCGGCACCGGCGGCGACGGCGGCCTCGTCCCACCCGGTGACGACGGTGACGGCCTGGTCGCGGGGCTGGTCGGCCCAGGCGTACCCGACCCAGATCGCGGCGTCGAGCACGCCCTCGGTCTGCTCGACGAGCGGGACCTGCGCGTACAGGGACTTCGCCGGCTCGAGACGGGTCGAGGTCTGCTCGCCGGGCAGCAGGACGGGGATCGGGATCCAGGCCTTCACGGGTCGCTGCGCACCGACGGGTCGTTCGGTGAGCACGTCGACGAGGTTCCGGACGGCACGCTCCTTCGTCTCGAGGGTGTCCTCGTGCGGGGCCATCCGGTAGCACGTGACGAGGTCGACCTGGTGGGCGAGCTCGCGCGTGACGTTGCCGTGCAGGTCCATCGACGCGGACACGATGACGTGGGGGCCGACGACCGCGCGGATGCGACCGAGCAGGTCCGTCTCGGCGTCGTCGAGCCCCTCGACCACCATCGCACCGTGGATGTCGTACCAGAGCCCGTCGACCGCACCCATCGCACGCAGCCGCTCGACGATCTCGTCGGCCAGGGCTTCGTACGACGCCCGGTCGACGATCCCGCCGGGCAGCGCGTGCCCGATGAGCGCCCCGCGGAAGTCCGCCCGGTCGGCCATGGTCGCCAGGAACGGGTACCGGGCGACGGCCTCGTCGCCGCGGTCCGGGTGGAACGCGGGGGCGTGGGTCCGGGTCGGCGTGAACGTCGACGTCTCGATGGCGAGCCCGGCGATGGCGATGACCGGGCGACGGGCACCAGCGGTGCTGGCGGGGACGGCGGGGGTGACGGGACCGGTCTCAGACACGGACGCTCCTGTTCCTGGTGGTGGACTGGGGGATGGGCGCGGAGAGCTCCTCGAGGGAGGCGGCGAGGCCCCGCTGCAGGGCGAACTGCCCGGCGCCGACGAGCCCGGCATCGGCACCGAGCGACACCGGCTCGATGGCCAGGTGCTGGGTCATCAGCGGGTGGCAGCTCTCGTAGAGCTGGCTGCGCACGGCGGCGATGAACGGGTCGAGGGTCGACAGGATGCCGCCCAGGTAGACGGCGTCCGGGTTGAAGAAGTTCACGTTGGCGGCGAGCACCTCGCCCAGGTACTTGCCCGCCATCCGCACGGCACGGGTGGCCTCGGGGTGCGCGTCCGAGGCGAGCCGGACGACGTCGGCGGTCGAGGCGACGTCGACCCCGGCGTTCGACAGGATCCGGACCAGGGCGGCTCCGGACGCCACCGTCTCCAGGCATCCGGTGTTGCCGCACGAGCACGGGGTGTCCCCGGCGGCGTCGATCCGCACGTGCGTGATGTCCCCGGCCGCACCGGTCGACCCCCGGTAGAGCCGACCGTCGATGACGATGCCCGCGCCGATCGCCGAGCCGGCCTTGATCGTGATGGTCTGGCGTCGAGCGGGATCCTGGACGGTCTGCTCACCCGCCGCCATGCAGTTCGCGTCGTTGTCGACGATCGCCGGCAGGCCGAACCGGTCGCTCAGCCACGCAGCCACGGGGAACCCGTTCCACCCCGGCATCCGGCTCGGCAGGTCCACGACCCCGGCGACGACGTCGACGGGCCCGGGCAGGCTGAGCCCGACGCCCCGCAGCCCTTCGCGACCACGGTCGTCGGCGAGCCGCTCGAGCAGCGCGGCCAGGCGCTGGAGCCCGGCGGTCGGACCGTCGGAGAGCGCGAACGGGACGTTCGCGACCGACTCGAGCGCGCCTCCAGGCAGGACCACGCCGATGCGCGCGTGCCCGCCACCGACGTCCGCGGCGACCGCGTACTCGTCGACGCCGCCGATGCGGAGCACCTTGCGGGGGCGACCGCCGGTCGAGACGTCCGTACCTTCCTCGGCGAGGATCCCGTGCTCCAGGAGCTGGCCGACGACGTGCGAGACGGTCGACGGGGCGGCTCCGAGCACCTTCGCGATCTCGGTCCGGCTGGCGGCCTGCCCCGATGCGACGAGCTCGAGGACGCGGGCGCTGAGATCGGCCACGACTTTCTCCAATCCGGGCGGAACGGGAGCGGAACACCGGTCGGTGGTCCGTTCTGCCGCGAGCCTACGGGGCGGATCGAGCGGTCCACCCTTTCGTCCGTTCCGCAGTAACGCAGTTTTTACATCGAGATGTTTGTTTTTCCAATCGCTTTGGTCCTTGACTGTCCTCGTGCCGCTCGGCACCCGTGCTCCACCTCCCCGAAGTCCCTCGCACAAGGAGACACCGCATGTCCAAGCCCCGTCGCTGGGCGCTCCTCACCGGAGCTGCGATCGCCGTGAGCGCGCTGCTCGCCGGCTGTTCCGGAGGCGGCAACGCCTCGCAGGGATCGACCGACGAGATCGACTACGCGCTCCCCGCCAACTTCACGCCGAACTGGATCCTGCCGATCGGCACCGCCGCGCACCTCAACACGAACAACGGCTCCATCGCCCAGTCGCTGTACGAGCCGCTCGTCGCCTACGACGGCTCCACCGGCAAGATCGCGTGGAACAAGGCCGGCTCCGTCGCCACCGACGCGAAGTTCGCCGACGACGGCAAGAGCGTGACCATGACGCTCGGCGACCGGCACTGGTCGGACGGCGAGGCGATCACGAGCCGTGACGTCGGGTTCTGGTTCAACCTGATCAAGGCGAACAAGGACCAGTGGGGTTCGTACTCCAAGGGCAAGGCGCCGGACAACTGGACGTCGTTCAAGGCCGTCGACGACACGCACTTCACCATCACGTTCGACAAGGCCTACAACTCGGACTGGATGCTCGCCAACCAGCTGAGCCACATCATCCCGCTGCCCCAGCACGCCTGGGACAAGACCAGCGCGACCGCGAAGGTGACCGACGCCGACGAGACCACCGCCGGCGCGAAGCAGGTGTGGAAGTACCTCAACACCGCCGCCGGCAAGATCTCCGACTACGCCACCGACGACCTGTGGAAGACCCTCTCCGGCCCGTACGGCGTCAAGACCTTCACCACGGCCGGCAAGGTCACCCTGACGGCCAACAAGAAGTACGACGGTGGTGAGAAGCCGTCGATCACCACGGTGAACCTGCTGCCCTTCACCACGGCCGACGCCGAGGTGAACGCCGTCCGCTCGGGCGAGGTCGACTACGGCTACATCAACGCCACCGACATGGACCAGAAGGCGTCCTTCACCGGGAAGGGCTACGAGGTCGAGCCGTGGACCGGCTGGGCGATCACGTACATGCCGTACAACTTCAACAACCCCGACATGGGCGCGGTCTTCAAGCAGCTGTACGCCCGTCAGGCCGTCCAGATGTCGATCGACCAGACGTCGCTGTCGAAGGTGGTCTTCAACGGCACCGCCACCTCGACCTACGGTCCGATCCCGCAGGCACAGGAGTCCGACTACGTCTCCGACGTGCAGAAGTCGAACCCGTACCCGTTCAGCACCTCGAAGGCCAAGGACCTGCTGACCAGCCACGGCTGGGAGGAGCAGGGCGGCACGATGGTCTGCACCGACCCGGGCACGTCCGCCAGCCAGTGCGGCGAGGGTGTCAAGGAGGGCACGAAGTTCTCGATGCAGGTGCTGTCGCAGTCCGGTTCGACCGTGACCGACAACATGATGAGCGCGATCCAGTCCTCGCTCGCGAAGACCGGCATCGACTTCACCATCAAGACCGCACCGGTGTCGAGCGTGCTGTCGCAGACCCCGACCTGCACCTCGGACGAGGCCAGCTGCGACTGGGACCTGTCGTTCTTCGGCACCGCGGGCAGCTGGTACTTCCCGGCCTACCCGACCGGTGAGTCGCTGTTCCAGACCGGCGGTTCGGCGAACTTCGGCAGCTACTCGAACAAGGAGGTCGACTCCCTGATCGACGCGACCACCACCTCGACCGACGCCACCGCCGTGCAGGACTACAGCGCCGCGGTCGCGAAGGACCTGCCGGTGATCTGGCTGCCGAGCCCCGACTACCAGATCTCGGTCGTCAAGAAGGGCCTGTCCGGGTTCGACCAGGACTCGCTCGCCAACTTCCACCCGGCCCAGTGGAAGTGGACCAAGTAGGTCGCTGACGCGACCACGGCCTGGAGGCGCGGTGCGGGCCCGACCCGCACCGCGCCTCCGCCCCGGCTCACGCAAGAACCGACCATCGGAACCCGCATGACCACAGCTCTCTACCTCACCAGGCGCGTCCTGCAGGCGCTCGCGGTGATCCTCATCGTCACCGTCGTGGTGTTCTGCCTGCTGCACGCGCTGCCCGGCGGCCCCGCCCGCGGCGTGCTCGGCGTCTCCGCGACCCCCACGCAGATCGCCCAGTTCAACCAGGCGCAGGGGCTCGACCAGCCGCTGCCCGTCCAGTACCTGCGGTTCCTCGGTCGTCTGCTCACCGGCGACCTCGGCACCTCGTACACGCTCAACGAGCCGGTCTCGCAGCTCATCGCCGAGCGCCTGCCGAAGACCCTCGTGCTCACCGGCATCTCCGCGGTGCTCGGACTCGTCGTCGCGATCCCGGTCGGCATGCTCCAGGCGGCCCGCCGCAACGGTGCGGTCGACTACGCCGCGACTGCCCTGGCGTTCGTCTTCTACTCGACGCCCGCGTTCTTCCTCGGCCTCGTCCTGATCATCGTCTTCAGTCAGCAGCTGCCGTGGCTGCCGTCCCAGGCGCCGAGCGGCACCACCCTGGCCGAGGTGTTCCAGGACCCCGCCGGACTCGTGCTGCCCGTGGTGACCGGAGCCCTCGCGATGATCGCGGTGTTCAGTCGGTACATGCGCGCCTCGACGCTCGAGAACCTGCAGGAGGACTACGTCCGCACGGCCCGTGCCGGCGGCGCCTCGACCGCGACGATCCTGCGGCGGCACGTGTTCCGCAACTCGCTGACCCCGGTCGTCGCGATGCTCGGGTACTACCTGCCGGTGCTGTTCGGTGGCGCCCTGGTGACCGAGCAGCTGTTCAACTACCCCGGCATGGGGCTGCTGTTCTGGAACGCCGCGCAGTCCTCCGACTACCCGACGTTGCTCGGCTGCGTGCTCGTCATCTCCATCGCGACCGTCATCGGCACCCTGCTCGCCGACGTCGCACAGTCCCTCATCGATCCCAGAGTGAAGGCGAGCCGCGCATGACCGCCACGTCAGTCATCGACACTGCGTCCACCCATGACGTGAAGGCGAGCCGCGCATGACCGCCACGTCCGTCATCGACACTGCGTCCACCCATGACGTGAAGGCGAGCCGCGCATGACCGCCGTCCAGATGGCCCCCGAAGCCCCGGGTGCCCCCGTGACCGTCGCGGCCACCGGGTTCCGGCTCGCCGCCCGCCGGTTCCGGAGCAACACCCTCGCCGTGATCGGCCTCGCCCTGATCGTCGTCATCGTGCTGTTCTGCTTCGTCGGCCCGTTCGTGTACCCGACCGACCAGACCCACACGCTGCTCGAGCAGGCCAACCAGGGCCCGAGCGCCGCGCACTGGCTCGGCACCGACGCCGTCGGCCACGACGTCCTCGGCCGCCTGATGTACGGCGGCAAGGTCTCCCTGATGGTGGGCATCGCCGCCGGGGTCCTGGCCACCGTCGTCGGAACCCTGTGGGGTTCCGTCGCCGGGTACGTCGGCGGCTGGGTCGACGCCCTGATGATGCGCGTCGTCGACGCCGGCATCGCGATCCCGGCCCTGTTCATCCTGCTCGTCATCTCGGCGATCACGAACCCCGGCGTCGGCGGGCTCATCGTCATCCTCGGCCTGGTGTCGTGGCTCGTGCCGTCCCGCCTGATCCGCGCCGAGACCCTGACGCTCAAGAACCGCGACTACGTCCTGACCCTGCGCGCGATCGGCGGCTCGCACGCCCGCGCCATCGGCAAGCACCTGCTGCCGAACTCGGTGTCGACGATCGTCGTCGCGGCGACGTTCCAGGTCGCCGACGCGATCCTGCTGGTCGCCTACGTCTCGTACCTCGGGCTCGGCGTGCAGCCGCCCGCGACGGACTGGGGCGGCATGCTCTCGGCGGGTCTCACCGCCGCCTACTCCGGACGCTGGTGGCTCATCGTGCCGCCGGGTCTGGCCGTGATCCTGGTCGTCTGCGCGTTCAACGCGGTGGGCGACGGACTGCGGGACGCCTTCGACGTGCGGGGCCGCTGATGACCAACGAACCGATCCTGCGGACGACCGACCTCGGCGTCTCCTTCAGCACCGAGTCCGGCACCGTCGACGCCGTGCGGGGGGTGTCCCTGTCGGTCGCCCCCGGCGAGACCCTCGCCCTGGTCGGCGAGTCCGGCTCCGGCAAGTCCACCGTCGCCCTCGCCGCGATGGGGCTGCTCTCCGGCAACGCGACGGCCTCGGGCAGCGCCGTCGTCGCCGGCCACGAGATCGTCGGCGCCCCCGAACCCGCGCTGCGGGCCCTGCGCGGCTCGACCGTCTCGATGGTCTTCCAGGAGCCCGCGACCGCGCTCGACCCGCTCACCCGCGTCGGTGCCCAGATCGCCGAGGTGATCCGGAACCACCGTGACGTCTCCGCGTCCGCCGCCGCGGCCGAGGCCGTCGACCTGCTCCGTCGCGTCGGCATCCCCGACCCCGAGTCGCGCACCCGGTCGTTCCCGTTCCAGCTGTCGGGCGGGCAGCGCCAGCGCGTGGTCATCGCGATGGCGATCGCGAACGCGCCGAAGCTGCTCATCGCGGACGAGCCGACCACGGCCCTCGACGTGACCGTGCAGGCCGAGATCCTCGAGCTCCTCCGTGCGCTCGCCGTCGAGACCGGCACCGGCGTGCTGCTCGTCACGCACAACATGGGCGTCGTCGCGGACTTCGCCGACCGGGTGGCGGTCATGCTGCAGGGCGAGATCGTCGAGACCGGGGGCGTCGAGGACGTCCTGCTCCGCCCCGAGCACGAGTACACCAAGCGGCTGCTCGCCGCGGTACCGCGGCTCGACGTGGCCGGTGACCGTCCGCCGGCTCCCGTCGCCGACACGGAGACCGAGACGGCCGGGAGGCCCGGTGCGGCCCCGGTGGTCGACCTGCGGGACGTCTCGGTGACGTTCGGGCGCGGGGCGCGCGCCGTCCACGCGCTCGCGGGCATCGACATCGCGGTGCACGCCGGTGAGACCGTCGGCCTGGTCGGCGAGTCCGGCTCCGGCAAGTCGACCGCGGCCCGGGTGGCGCTCGGGCTCATCAAGCCGACGTCCGGCACGGTGTCGCTGTTCGGGCAGGACCTGCGGACCGCAAAGGGCCGTGACCGACGTGCACTCCGCTCCGGCATCGGCGTCGTGCTGCAGGACCCGGTGGCGTCCCTCGACGCCCGGATGTCGGTGGCCGAGTGCATCGCGGAGCCCCTCGCCGTGCACCGTCGCGGGATGTCCTCGGCCGATCGTCGTCGTCGCATCGACGAGGTGCTCGACGCCGTCCGGCTGCCGCGGACCCTGGCGTCCCGTGCCCCCCGCGAGCTGTCCGGAGGGCAGCGCCAGCGGGTCTCGCTCGCCCGGGCGCTGGTGCTCGAACCGCGGTTGCTCGTCGCCGACGAACCCACCTCGGCGCTCGACGTCAGCGTGCAGGAGACCGTGCTCGAGGTCCTCGGCGAGCTGCAGGACGACCTCGGCTTCGCGTGCCTGTTCGTCTCGCACGACCTGGCCGTCGTGCAGCACTTCGCCGAGCGCGTCGTCGTGATGCGCCAGGGCGTCGTCGAGGAGCAGGGCACGACCGGCACGACGCTGCTGCACCCCACCACCGACTACACCCGTCGCCTGCTCGCCGCGGTACCGGTGCCCGACCCCGTGCTGCAACGGCAGCGTCGGACGGAGCGCCTCGCCTCACTCGCGGCGGTGACCGCGTGACCCGGGTCCTGGCCGGGGTGGACGTCGGCGGCACCAACACGAAGGTCGTCCTGACGACGCCCGACCTCGAGGTCATCGACCGCCTCGACCTGCCGACGCCCGCCCACGCGGGCGGGGCGGCGATCGTGACGGCCGCACTCGGGGCCGTGACGGGTCTGCTCGAGACGCACCGGGCCTCCTTGGCGGGTGTCGGGGTGGGCGCGGCCGGCGTCGTCGACCGGACCACGGGGACCGTCCTGGTCACCGGCAACTCGTTCACCGGTTGGGCCGGCTACGGCGTGACCCGGGCGGTGACGGACGCCCTCGGCGTCCCCGCGACCCTGGACAACGACGTGAACGCGTTCCTGCTCGGCGAGATCGCCACCGGCGCGGTCGTGGGGGAGTCCGACGTGCTCGGGATGACCCTCGGCACCGGCGTCGGCGGCGCGCTCGTGCTCGACGGACGGCTCTTCGCCGGCCCGCGCGGAGCCGCCGGCGAGATCGGCCACGTTCCCGGCTTCGGCGACGCCCGGTGCACCTGCGGGCAGACCGGACACCTGGAGACCATCGCGGGCGCGCGCGGCATCGCCGACCGCTACGCCGAACGCTCCGGGCGGATGCTCTCGGCACGGGACGTCGCCGTCGCCGCACGCGGCGGGGACGCCGACGCGGCCGCCGTCTTCGCCACCGCGGGGTGGGGCCTGGCGCGGGCCGCACTGCTGACCGCGGGGATCCTCGACGTCACCACCGTCCTGATCGGCGGCGGGATCGCACGGTCCTGGGACCTACTCGAACCCGCCATCACGGCGGCCATCGACGCGGAACCGCCCGTCAGCGGGGCGACGATCCGGCTCGCGCAGTCGACGCTCGGGTCCGACGCCGTGGCACTCGGCGCCGCTGCGCAGGTGCGGGCGCGCGTCCTGGAGCCAGAGACCGCGTAGCGAGGGAGCGCCCGGTCAGGGCACCCAGACGACGATGCCGCGCAGGTCGTGGAGCACGGCGGCGAGCCCGGCGCGCAGACCGCGAGCCGCGCGGTCCTCGGTGAAGGTCTCCGGGTCGTAGTGGCTCGACGGACCGAGGCCCTCGCCGCGGAACCCGCCGCCCGTCCAGTCCGCCGCCGTGACGTTCGACGTCGGCTCCGCGATCTCGGCACCGACGACCAGGAACTGCTGGTGGAGCGCGGTCGGCGAGACGGCCGCGAGCGGATCGACCATGTGGTTGCCGACGGTGATGACCAGGTCGGGCTCGGCGTCGACGGCGCGGAGCACCGCGGCGATCCGGTCGTCGGCGTCCTTCGCCGAGACCGGGGTGACGGTGACGTCCTCGTCCGCGGCCCACGACTCGACGGCCTCGAGCAGGGTCCGGGTCGGGGTATCCCCGGCGTCGGCTGCGTCGGAGAGGAGCACGACCTCGTAGTCCGACGGGGCGTGGACGCCCGACCACGAACCGGGTTCCGGGTGGATCGTGGCCTCGGGCGCCGGCGGCTGGTCCGGGTCGGAGAACCCGGTGCCCAGGACGCCGGCCGAGGCGTGCGCCGAAGCGGTCGCCGTCGGGCCGGTGGTGCCGACGGACGCCGCGGAGCACCCGGCCAGCAGGGTCGCACCGGCGCCGACCAGGGCGACGGTGGTCAACAGGACGGTCGTCCGGGTTGCGAGGCGGGTCACGGGGTCTCCTGGGGCGAGCGGGTGCGGCACACTGCCGCGACGATCGGGACCATGCAAGCACGCCCGAGGGCCGCTCCGGGCCGGTCGGGGGACCTGTCCAACACCCGTCCCGTTGCCGGTCACCGGTTGTTCACCTGCCGGTCGCATGCGAGCCGGATCGTCTGCGCGTGCCCTCCGGAACCACCGCCGCGCTCCTGCGCGCCCGCCCTGCCCGCTCCTCCCTCCTGTTCGCGTTCGTCGCACGGGCCGTCGCCGCCCTCGCGCTGCTCGCGGTGGTCGTGATCGGCGTGCTGGCGGGAGCGTCGCCGGCGTCCGCGCACGGCTTCAGCTCGGTCGTCTACGCGGACGTCACCTCGACCGAGCCGACCACCGTGCAGGCGAAGCTCGGGCTCGAGTACGACCTGATGCTCGTCTCCGTCGCGACGAGTGAGGACGACGACGCGCTGCACGAGCAGGGACAGAAGGCCTGGGACGACGGGGACTTCCCCGGCATGGTCTCGGCTGCCGAAGCGCACACCGACGCGATCGGGAAGTACGTCTTCGACCGGTTCCGGGTGACCGGCGCCGGCGGACAGGCCTGCACGGGCACGCTCGACGACACCGTCACGGTCGACATGCAGGACGAGGTGCCCTACGCCCAGGTGACCGCGGACTTCACCTGCCCGGAACCGTCGGAGACGCAGTCCGGACACGTGGTGTCGTCGGAGCTGTTCCCCGACGACGAGACCTTCGTGCGCGACACGAAGACGATCGTCACGTACGACGTCGACGACCGGGAGGGGTCGGCCACCCTCGACGCCTCGCAGCGGTCGTTCTCCACCGAGCAGTCGGCGGGCGAGCGCTTCTGGGAGTTCTTCCGCCTCGGCGCCGAGCACCTGCTGTTCGGGATCGACCACATCCTGTTCCTCGTCGCGCTCATCGCCGGGTCCCGGCGCCTGCGCGAGGTCGTGTACACCGCGTCCGCCTTCACGATCGCGCACTCGATCACGTTCATCCTCGCCGCACTCGGGGTCGTGAGCCCGCCGGCGATCGTCGTCGAGCCGCTCATCGCGCTGTCGATCGCCGCGGTCGCCGGCTGGTACCTGTGGCGGCTCTGGCGTCGTCGGTCGCGGGCTGACGAGCTGGTGGTCGCCGAGCACGGGCACTTCTCGCTCGACCAAGCCGGTTGGACCCGCCTGGCCGTCGTCTTCGCCTTCGGACTCATCCACGGGCTCGGGTTCGCCGGGGCGCTCGGTATCCACGAGGCGTTCTCGTGGCAGCTGCTCGTGTCGCTGCTCATCTTCAACGTCGGCATCGAGGCCGTGCAGCTCGCGATCATCGTCATCGTGTTCCCGCCGCTCTCGCTGCTGCGGCGGAAGGCGCACCGGGTGTCGCTCTGGGTGACGGGAGCGGTGACCGCCGGGGTGTTCGTGATGGGGATGATCTGGTTCGTGGAGCGGATAGCCGCGGGCTGACGATCCCCGTGGGACGGCTGACATCCGGCGTCCGTTCCTGAACAGCGACGAGTTGTCACTCAGCGTTTACCAAGAAGTTTTGCAGTGCATGCAGAGTCTCCCGTGCTGCACCATCCCACGTCTGAGAAACGGACCCACATGAGTCTCCTGTCCGGCGCCCCTACCCGGCGCAGAACCACCACCCTCCGCGTCTGCGGAGCCGTCCTCGGGGCCGCGCTCATCGCCGGTGCCTCGATGGTCGGCACGAGCGCCGCCACCGCGGCGACGAACACCCCCACCACGAACATCTCGACCGGTGGCCCGATCCACATCCTGCTCGGCGTCGGCGCGACCGAGAGCCAGCGCATCGCCTCGTGGTACTTCCCCACGAACGTCGCGCAGTCGCTCGAGATCCAGAAGACCGCGTCGATGACCGACGGCGTCTTCACGGACGCCAAGCAGACGATCGCCGCGTCGAAGGCCGCGAACACCGCCGCCGACACGAGCACGACCGACTCGAACACCCGGAACATCGAGGGCATCGCCGCCGAGTCGGGTTACATCAACGCCCACGCGACGATCTCGGACCTCGAGCCGAACACGTCGTACACGTACCACGTCGGTGCGGCGGACGGCTCGGCCTGGTCCGCGTCGTACACATTCACCACGAAGAGCTTCTCCGGCGACTTCGACTTCCTGTTCTTCGGTGACCCGCAGATCGGGTCGTCGGGCTTCACCGACGACGACGGTGCGGGCTGGGCGGACACGCTGAAGTACGCGACCACGAAGGAACAGGACGCCGAGCTCCTGGTCTCCGGTGGCGACCAGGTCGAGCACGCCAACAACGAGTACGAGTGGGCGTCCTTCGCCGACAGCAGCGACGTGCTGAAGCGCTACCCGTGGGCCTCGACCATCGGCAACCACGACGTGGGCGGCAAGGCCTACGAGCAGCACAACCAGGTGCCGAACTCCCTCAAGGTCCCGGACTTCTACCCGGGCGGCAACTCCACCGCGAACTCGGGTGGCGACTACTGGTACATGTACAAGGGCGTCCTGTTCATCGACATCAACTCGAACGCCTACACCGCCGGTTCGGACGCGGCCCACGTGAACTACGTGCGCGACGTCATCACCCGCCACGGCGACGACGCGAAGTGGACCGCGCTGGTCTACCACCACGCCATCTACTCGCCGGCGGCGCACGCGAACGACCGTGACAACCAGCAGCGCCGGTTCGACTTCACGCGTTCGTTCTCGGACATGGGTGTCGACCTCGTCCTGCAGGGCCACGACCACGCGTACACCCGCAGTTACGCGATCAAGAACGGCAAGAAGGCCAACGTCAACGAGCAGCCCGGTGCGGACGAGGTGTTCGCCGGTCCGGGTGGCGTGATCTACGTCACCGCGAACTCGGCCTCCGGCTCGAAGTACTACGACCTGACGACGCCGGATGCCTCCCAGGGCTACGGGCCCGACCCGCTCGACCCCACCGGTCAGCGTCACTTCGCCAACTCCGTCGAGAACCAGGAGCACGTCCGCACGTACGTGAAGGTCGGGGTCACGGACGGCAACCTCGCTGTGACGAACGTCCGCGCCAGTGACTGCACCACGCTCAACTCGGCGGTCCAACACGGCAGGGTCGACAGCTGCGGCGTGACGCTCCAGCCGACGGCCACGGCCGACCCGGCGCCGATCGGCTCGAACGTCGACGCGTTCGACCTGCACGCCACGCTCCCGGCGACCACCACCACGCTCACCGCGTCGGCCACCGAGCAGACCTACCGCACCGCGAAGCCGGCCAAGGTCACCGCGACCATCGCCGGTGGCATCGGTACCCAGCAGGGCACGGTGACCTTCAAGGACGGCAGCAAGGTCCTCGGCACCGCCCCGGTGAAGGACGGCGCGGCCAGCATGACGCTGCCGAGCACGCTCGCCATCGGCAAGCACGCGGTCACGGCCTCCTTCGTCAACGCGGACCCGGTCTACTCGGGGACGAACTCGAAGACGGCGAAGGCCACGACGGTCACCGTCGAGAAGGCCCCGTCGCGCACCGCCATCAAGTACAGCGGTGGCAAGGCGACCGTCCAGGTGAAGGCCACCGGCTTCAGCGTCGACGGCACCGCCCGGATCTACCAGGGCTCGAAGCGCCTCGCCACCGTCACGGTGGAGAACGGCGTGGTCACCTCGAAGCTCCCGCTGAAGAAGGGCACGCACAACCTGCACGCCGTCTTCGCCGGGACCTCGGAGCTCACCACGAGCACCAGCCCGACCGTCAAGGTCGTCGTCAAGTAGCACCCGGCACCAGCAAGGGCCCCGCGATCTCGATCGCGGGGCCCTTCGCCGTGGTGCGGGGGTGGACGTCTGGCCAACCCGAGGACAGACGCCGCACCGGCTGACGGGAGACCCGAACTCCCTCCCGGCCACCGCTGGTGCGAGCGACCGGTCAACCTGTGCTGAGCATGCGCCTGCAGCCCCCGTTCCGCTCACGAGCCAGGCCGTTTGCCAGGCTTTGACCGGATGTGCAGACATTCCTAGGTTCTGGCTGTGGAGAAGCGCATACTTCGAGTCTCCGAGAATGCGCGCTCGTCGCCGACGTCACCCCGCCTCTCCTTGCAGGAAGCGGTCGGACCATGCAGGCTCGCCATCCCAGACGCAGTTCCCTCCTGGTCGTGTCCGCGGCTGCCGTCGCCGCACTGATCACCCTCGGGACCGGGGGCGGAGCATCCGCCGCCACGGTCATCGACGGTCCGGTCAACCTCGGCACGGCGTCGACCTACGGCGTCCTCGGCGCGAGCGCGGTCACGAACACCGGCCCCTCCGTGATCAACGGCGACCTCGGGTTGTCGCCGGGCACGTCCATCACCGGCTTCGGCGGCGCACCGAACGGCGTCGTCAACGGCACCACGCACCAGACCGACGCCGCGGCCGCACAGGCCCAGCGCGACACCACCACCGCGTACAACGTCGCCGCGTCGCTCTCCCCGACCCAGACCGGTCTCACCGAGCTGAACGGCCTCTCGCTCTCACCCGGCGTGTACTCCGGCGGCGCCCTCGCCCTGGCCAACAACGGTGCGCTGACCCTGGCCGGCAGCGCGAACTCCGTGTGGGTGTTCCAGGCCGCGTCGACCCTGACCATCGGGTCCGCCAGCCAGATCGTCATCACCGGTGGCGCCAGCTCGTGCAACGTGTTCTGGCAGGTCGGCAGCTCCGCCACCGTCGGCACCGGCGCCCAGTTCCAGGGCACAGTCCTGGCCCAGCAGTCCGTGACCGCCACCACCGGCGCGACCGTGCAGGGCCGACTGCTGGCCCGCACCGGCGCCGTCACCCTCGACACCAACACGATCACGGCCTCCAACGGCTGCCCCGCACCGGGCACGCCGTCCGAGTCGCCGACCATCACCTCGGGCACCCCGTCCGACGGCACCGTGGACGTGCCCTACTCGTCCACCGTCACCGCGACCGGTACCCCGAACCCGACCTTCACCGCCACGGGCCTGCCCGACGGCCTGACGATCGACAGCACCACCGGCGTCATCTCCGGCACCCCGACCACTCCGGGCACCTCGACCGTGACGATCACCGCATCGAACGGCACCAGCCCGGACGACACCCAGACGGTCACCATCACGGTCCGCGCCCCGGCACCGGTGCCCACCGCGACACCCACCCCGACGGCACCTGCAGTGGTGCCCACCGCAACCCCGAGCGGCCCAGCAGGCGCCGGCGGTGGCGGTGGGGGCGGAACCGACCAGCCCACCGGTGAGCTCGCGTTCACCGGCTCGGACCCGACCGTCCCGCTGAGCATCGCCGCGGCACTGCTCGCCGCGGGTGCAACGCTCATGGTCCTGCTGCGTCGTCGTCGCCGCACCGTCGGCCGCATCTGATCCACCCGCACGATCGACGGCCCCGCGACCCTGGTCGCGGGGCCGTCTGCATGCCGTCACCGGCCTTGCGGTCGGTCCACGTGCCCGATTGCATGGGGGCATGCCGACCGATTGTGTCTTCGACGACGTGCCACGGGCCTCCCGGCTCGTCGAGGATGACCTGGTCGTCGCGCTGCTGGACGTGAACCCGGTCTCGCCCGGGCACAGCCTGGTCGTCCCGAAGCGTCACGTGGTGTCGTGGTTCGAGGCCACCGCGGACGAAGTGGCCGCGATGACGCGGCTCGTCCGCGCACTCAAGCTGGTGCTCGACGACCGGTACCGACCGGACGGGTACAACGTCGGGTTCAACGACGGCTCGGCAGCCGGGCAGACGGTGTTCCACGCCCACCTGCACGTGATCCCGCGGTACGGCGGCGACGTGCCGGACCCGGCCGGCGGCATCCGGCACACGGTGCCGGGCCGGGGGTACTACTCGCCCGGCACCCGGCCGTCGCACCCGTGAGGACCCTCAGGGACTGAGCCGCCACCTCATCCTCCAGGACGATCCGCGGCGAGCAGCGCGCTCCCTACTGTTGGCGACGGAGCGTGCGGTGGCGCATGCCCGTCGCACCAGGGGAGATCCGACGTGAACCGTTCGCCGAGACGCCGTTCCACCATCGCGCTGCAGATCGCGTGTTCGACACTCATCGCCGGGGCGCTCGCCGTCTCCGGCACGATCGCGGCGTTGCCGGCCACGGCCGCACCGGGCGACGGGTCCACCGCCGCGACGGGGGCGACCACGATCACGACGCCGGGCACGCCCGTCGCGCAGGGTGACGACTGGACGGTCACGCCGACCGACGGCGGGTACGCCGTCGTCCTGACCCTCGCCGACCCCCTGCCGCTCCGGGCGGCGGCCCCCGTCCTGCTCGTGGACGGAACCGACATCGGCGTCGCGCAGACGAGCCTCGACCAGCGGCAGCTGACGGTCACCACGACCGACCCCGCGGTCGCCGATGCCCGCAGCGTCGAGCTCGGGTGGACGGGCGAGACCGACCTGCAGGGCAACCGGCAGGCCGCCACCGCGCCGCAGACGTTCGCGCCGAGGGAAGCCCCGGCACCCCTGACCGACGACCCGGCGGCCGCGGGCCAGTACGCGGTCACCCGGGCCGACTACGACCTGGGCAACGAAGCCGAGACGATCAAGGGCTTCGGGCGCAAGGGCGAGATGCGTGCCGCCGTCTTCGTGCCGAAGGACGCCCCGGGCAAGCGCCCGGTCGTGGTGTTCCTGCACGGCCGCCACGAGGCCTGCTACGGCGGCACGTACAACCCGAAGGCGTGGCCGTGTGGGAAGGGACAGACCGACATCCCGAGCTACCTCGGCTACAACGCAGCAGCGACCGCGCTGGCGAGCCACGGCAACGTCGTCGTGTCGATCGCCGCGAACGCGATCAACGCCCTCGACGGCAGCTACTCGGACGACGGCGGAGCGGTGGCCCGCGGGCAGCTCGTCCTCGACCACCTCAGCCTGCTGCAGCGGGCGGACGCCGGACAGGAGCCCCGGCTCTCGCCGCTGCTCACCGGCAAGCTCGACCTGCAGGACGTCGGCCTCATGGGTCACTCACGCGGCGGTGACGGCGTGGTCCGCGCGGCCCTGCTCAACACGCAGCGCACGAACCCCTTCGGCATCCGTGCCGTCCTGCCCCTGGCACCGACCGACTTCGGGCGCATGACCCTGCCGGACACGAACACGGCGGTCGTCCTGCCGTACTGCGACGGCGACGTGTCCGACCTGCAGGGACAGCACTTCTACGACGACTCCCGCACCGCCTTCGGGGACGACGTGCTGCGCTCCTCGGTGCTGGTGATGGGTGCGAACCACAACTTCTTCAACACGACGTGGACGCCCGGCAAGTACGCGAAGGCGTCGTCGGACGACTGGTACGACGAGTCCGACGCGGTCTGCGGGGCGAAGGCGAAGCGCACCACGCGGCTGTCGTCCGACCAGCAGTACGCCGTCGGCACGAGCCTGATCAGTGGCTTCTTCCGCCTGACGCTGGACGGCGAGCAGCAGTTCCTGCCGATGTTCGACGGCACCAACCGCCAGCCCGCCGCCCTGGGCGCGGCCGACATCCGGGTGAGCGCTTCCCAGCCCGGCGCGAGCCGGCGCGACCTCGCCCTGTTCGACACCGCGAACCCGGCGATCACCACGACCGGTGCCCTGACGGCGAAGACCTGCGCGAGCACCGACAACCTGCCCGCGAAGCAGATCCTGCCGGCGTGCGTCTCGATCTCGTCCAACGCCCCGGACTACACCCCGGCCTACCTGGCGTCGTCGGTGCCGGCCACCCCCGCCCTGCACGTCTCGCCCACCAAGGCGGCGACCGGCGGACAGGTGCACGTCCCGGTGGCTCCGGCGGCCGGTGACTTCACGGGGTTCCAGGCGCTGTCGCTCCGCCTCACCCCGGACGACACCGCGACGACGAACGCGAACGTCTCGATCACCCTCCGCGACGCGACCGGTGCGGTGGCGACCCGACGCCTGTCCGACACCAGCCGTGCCGGACAGCTGCTCCCCGGTACCCGGACGGCCCCGCGCAAGACGATCCTGCAGCAGGCGCGCATCCCCCTCGACACGTTCACCGGCATCGACCTGACGTCGGTGCGCGAGGTGACGATCGACGTCCCGCAGAAGAACACCGGGGTCCTGCTGAGCGACCTGTCGCTCGTGCCCGCTGCGACCCTCGGCACCCCGGTGGTCACGAAGCGTCCCGCCGCACGCATCGCGGACCGGTTCGTCGACGAGGGCCGTACCCGCACGGTGGTGCGGGCAGCGGTCGTGCTCTCCCGACCGGCCGAGCAGGCCACGACGGTGTACTTCGACCTCGACCAGGCGTACGACGGGCGCATCCGCCCGGCGGTCCAGCCCGTCACGTTCCAGCCCGGCGAGGTCTGCCGCGCGGTCGCGGTCTCGGTGAACGGTGACCGCACCCCGTCGTTCTCGCGGACGTCGGACTACGCGATGACCCTCAGCAACACCCAGGGCGGTTCGGTGATCGGTGACTCGGTCGGCACGATGCGCATCCGCGAGGACGACGGCGTACGCAGCGTGAACGGACGGCCGACCGCGTCCGCTCCGGCGGTCGGGACCCCGGGTGACGCGTGTGCCGAGGCGCAGGCGTCCAGCACGGCCATCGCCGTGACGCCGACGAGCAGCCGGAAGGGTGCCAAGGTCGCGATCTCGGCGACGGGGTTCCGTGCCGGGGAGTCGGTCACCGTCAGCATCGACGGCGGTCGCGCCACCCGCACGACGGCCAACGCGGACGGCAAGGTCCGCCTGAAGATCACGAAGGCCGTGGCGGCGCTGGCGCCGGGCGCGCACGTGGTGCACGCCCGTGGCTACGGCTCGGACCAGCGGGCCCGGGGCACCTTCACGACGACGAAGTAGCCGTGCGCGGTCCGGAGCGTCCCGAGCGAACCCTCAGGACGCTCCGGCCCCGATCAGGTCGGCGAGCGGGACGTCGTCGCGCGCCACGGCGGCGGCGACCTGGCTCAGCGAGCGCTGGGTGGCACGTGCGTAGCGACGGATCATGCCGAAGGCCTCCTCGACGTCGACCCCGGCCGCACGTGCGAGGTACCCCTTGGCCTGCTCGATGGCGACCCGGCTGTCGAGGGCCCGTTGGAGCTGCTCCGCGGTGAGGGTCACGTGCTCGAGGGTCCGTTGCTGCAACAGGCTGATGGTCGCGACGTCGGCGAGGGCCTGCGCGGCTCGGGCATCGGCTCCGTTCAGGGCCCCCTCGGTCTCGCGGAACAGGTTCAGCGACCCGACGGTGGTGTCCCGCAACCGGAGCGGGATGGCGTGGACCCCCGCGTACCCGCGCGCCCGCGAGGCCTCGGCGAACCGCGGCCAGTGCTGCCGCAGGTCGTCGGCGTTCTCCGAGGTGACCAACCGGCCGGTGGTCACGGCGGTGATGCAGGGCCCCTCGCCGGCGTTGAGCTGGAGCAGACCGATGAAGCTGCTGCGCTCGCTCGTCGAGGCGACGACCCGCAGCTCGTCGTGCTTGTCGAGCAGGTGGATGGCACCCGCGGCGGCGTCGAACAGCTCGACGGCCCGGTCGACCAGCGTCTGCAGGACGTCGACCACGTCGTAGTCCGCCACCAGGCTGTCGGTGAGGGTCACGAACGTCTCGACCAGTCGTGCTTCGCGTACCTCGGTCATGTGGGGAACGGTCCTTCCGTCGAGCAGGCGGGACAACCGTAGCCGAGCAGCGGACACGCGGACCTGTGGCTTGCACCGAGGAGCGCGGCGGCTCTAGCGTTGGACCAGCAGCCCCAGACCCCGGCCGCCGGAACGATCCTCCATTCCGATGACGACCAGGGAATCCATGACCACGCAGCACGCCGGTACCAGCCCGCAGCGGGAGACCAGCTCGAAACCCCTCACCGGCGGCTACCGGAAGACCGGCTCCTCGGCCGGGCCGCGGACCGGCGGCACCTCGTCCTACTCCGCGCTGTTGGCGCAGGTGAAGGAAGCCGGGCTGCTCGAGCGCCGTCGGGGGTTCTACTGGGCGCTGTTCTCCGCGCTCGTCGTGGCGACGGCCGCGTGCTGGGTCGCGTTCGCGTTCCTGGGTGACTCGTGGTTCCAGCTGATCGTGGCCGGGGCGCTGGGTGTGCTGTTCACGCAGTTCGCGTTCCTGTCGCACGAGGCCGCGCACCGTCAGGTGTTCGCGTCCCAGAAGTGGAACGACCGCGCGGGCCGCTGGGTCGGGACGTTCCTGGTGGGCCTCAGCTACTCGTGGTGGATGAACAAGCACACGCGTCACCACGGCAACCCGAACACCGTCGGCAAGGACCCGGACATCGCCCCCGACGTGATCCGGTTCCTGCCCGAGGACGCCGCCGCCGTCAAGAACGGGCCGCTCCGGGTGTTCGTGCAGTACCAGGGCTGGCTGTTCTTCCCGTTGCTCACGCTCGAGGGCATCAACCTGCACCGGGCTGCGGTCATGTCGGTGCTCCGCGGGACGGGTGGGCGCAGTGACGTCCGGGGGCGGGTCCTCGAGGGCGTCCTGCTCGTTGCCCGTTTTGCGATCTACCTGACGGTGGTGTTCTGGTTCCTGCCGTTCGGGATGGCGTGTGCGTTCCTCGGGGTGCAGCTGGCCGTGTTCGGCGTGATGATGGGCGCCTCGTTCGCCCCGAACCACAAGGGCATGCCGACCATCGCCCACGACGCGAAGGTCGACTTCTTCTCCCGCCAGGTGCGCACCTCGCGCAACATCCGTGGCGGCTGGTGGGTGTCGTTCCTGATGGGTGGCCTGAACTACCAGGTCGAGCACCACCTGTTCCCGTCGATGCCGCGTCCGGCGCTGAAGCAGGCCCGCCTGCTCGTGCGGGACCACTGCGACACCCTCGACGTGCCGTACACCGAGACCACGTTGCTGCGTTCCTACGGGATCGTCGTCCGGTACCTCAACCGCGTCGGCCTCGGCGCCCGCGACCCCTTCGCGTGCCCCATGGTCGCGCAGCTGCGCATCCACTGACGCCGTGCTGACCGCCATGCCCACGGGCACCGTCAAGTGGTTCGACCACAGCAAGGGGTTCGGCTTCATCCACCCCGACGACGGGTCCCAGGACCTGTTCGCGCACTTCTCCAGCATCGTCGCGGCGACCGGCTCCCGGCCGCTCGCCCAGGACGATCACGTGCAGTACGAGATCGGGCCCGGCAAGAAGGGCCCGCAGGCGGACAACATCTCGATCATCCGCTGATCGGCACCACCACGAGCAACGCCCCGACCGGTCCGGTCGGGGCGTTGCTCGTGGTGCGCGTGGCCGTCGCCGCGGCCACGGCCGACCGAGTCTCGCCCCGCCGGACAGACCGCGCGTCCCGGCACCCGCAACCTGTCCGCGGAACCGAGTCTCGGCGGGGGCCGCCGGCCCGGCGCACCACGGGACGGACGGGAGGCCCGGTGCCAGCTGGCACCGTCCCTCCCGGCACGGCCGTCGAGCCGCCTGCCCCCGGTCCATAGCTGCGGGCTGGCTGTGTTTCGCGCTGAGCGACAGCCCACGCGAACGTGAGCCCGTGAGGTGTCGCCCAGCCCGTGACGAGGGCGGCCGCCGGCCCGGCGCGCGCGCGGACGGACGGGAGGCCCGGTTCCAGCTGGCACCGTCCCTCCCGGCACTCTGTACGCCCGTTCTTTCCCATCGCGCGCGCGTTGGTTCGCAAGAACGGGCGTACCTGGTTGAAAGAACCCACCAGGTACGCCCGTTTCCGCCAGGTACGCCCGTTTCCGCCAGGTACGCCCGGTTCCGCCGGGTACGCCCGAGTACGCCCGGTTCCGCCGGGTACGCCCGGGTACGCCCGGTTCCGCCAGGTACGCCCGGTACCGCTCGACGCACGAGCCGCGACGCAAGTCGGCCCGGGCCACGCTGCTGCGTGGTCCGGGCCGACTGTGGTGGTGCGGGGTGTTACTTGATCTGTGCGGTGATGGTGGCGGTGCCGACGAGGAGGCCGCGCTTGACGGCGTCGGTGCCGAAGGTCTTGTTCAGCAGGCCGGCGGCGTCT